>DASRLE010000658.1:0-29725 GCA_035648615.1 Saccharimonadales bacterium (SeqCode)
AGGAATGGTTCTCGCTCTGAAAACTCCTATTCAACCCCGCACCAACAGGAAAACTTCGCCCACAATTTATTTGCAACGGCATATAATGAGCGGTGGACGAATAAGCGAACATGGCCGGACACAGGCGAATTCAAGCGAACCGTTTTTCATTCAAATCCACTCATTGAAGCCATTTTGCTCCATTTCGACCGGCCAAAAATGAACCTAAATGGGTTCGTTTTAAAGCATGTTGGAACCATTAAAAATTCAATAAGTGCCTAATGTTGAACTGCTTAGGACTTTTTAAATTTGGGTTCGTTTTGCAAAAATACCTTTCTTGGCTCTCATGCCCTTTCCGAAACCTCCATCATCATCGGGGCCGGAACGGCCTCGCCTTGCCGCATCCGCTGCAACCGCTCCAATTGCGCCAACGCACGATACAACTGCCGTTGTAATGTTGTCTCGTATCGCAATATTTTGTCCAGCACTTCCGGCGCTGGCAGCACCGCAGCCGCCTGCCGCGCTTCCTCTTCGGCGTCCTCGCGCGTTTCACAATCGGTCTTCCTCATCATGAGAAGTGACAGTTCTTTGTCCAGAAACGCCAGCACTTGGTTCTTATTCCGCTCCCTCAGGGCCATGGGTTCCAACCCATCTGGATTCCGCTCTTGTTTCAGGCGCAGTTCCTCCAACTCCAGCGACAGGCTGTTCGTTTTCCCAAAGCAAGGGAGTCTTGTGGCGGCTTCGGTCAGTTCGCCTTCGTTCTCCACAGATTTGCGGATGTCCCTTAACCACCCTTGCAGAAGAACAATTCCCAACCCCGACTCTTCCATGCTGCTGATTTGATCTCCCGACGACTCCCACAATGCCCGGCGCAATTGAATTTGCGGCCGGCTGCGCTGCCACTTGCCTTGGTCCACGCTCAACGCGATCTCGCCCGATTCCGCCCGCAAGGCCCGCCGCAATCGCCAATGAGCCGTGATTATCTGGTCCACCAGCATTTCCTCCACCGGCCCGACGGGACTATACTGCTGCCAGAACCGCTCATAAAGCCCTTCCAAGTCCCGGCTGTTCTCCTTGATGTTCAAACCGCGCACCAGCACCTCCTTGGAAAAGATGCCGTGCTTGAGCGCGTTCATTTTGGAAACGGCCCGGCCCTCCGGCGTTTTCGGTCCCGTGGATTTTTGCGCGTTGCGACGGTTGGCGTCGAGTTGTTCCGGGGATGTTGTTTTGTTCATAGGCTCACCGATATTTTCCGGTCCGGATTTGCCATTTTTGCCGTTGGCGTTGTCAGAATCTGAATTTATATTATTCATGCGACAAACTTAGCAAAACGAATGATGTTTTATTGCATTGTCGTAAATACTTTATTTAAAACAACTTGGATATAAATGGGATTTTCCAGAAAGCTTTGCAATGGCTAGCAAGCGTCTTGCAATGGCCTTGCAAGCAAAAAGGCTGAAAAAGCCTGTCAAGGGTTTTTTCAAAAAAAATGAAATTTTTTTTCGCCCAACTATGCTCCGTGCGGCCGATTCTTCAAAAATGACCCCAGCGATGCCCGTTTTACCATCAGGTTGCGAGGGCCATGACTTTCCGCCTCCAGTTGTCTCCGGCGAACCAGATTGCGCACCGTTTGCTGGCTGACTTGGAGGATTTCAGCCGTTATCGCCGTCGAAAAGAATTCTCCAGGCGGCAGCCTGGGGACAAGAGTTTGCGGGCGCGCCGGCGGTATGCGGATCAGCCTTCCAAACACGGAACTCATGCGCAAATCCTCCGCTTTGATCGTCCAACGATTCCACGGTCGGTGCCGGAGACGCAATTTACCGCAAAATACAGCTCGTTTCACCGTCGTAACGCTACAAGAGAAAAGAGCGCCTATTTCCTTCGGAGTAAACGTCTTTTGCTTGGGCAACTCTATTTTGTGACTCGACTTACGCAACTTGCCAAAAGGCATGCGCCGGTGCCGCTCATACGGTGATGCGAAGTTGGCTGCGTCAATGAGTCTATAAATCTCCTCTTTAGGAACGAATAGTCGTCTCGCCCGCCTGATTGCTATAAGGTTCTGGTTCTTAATCCAGCGCAGCACTGGTGTTTTGGAAAAGCCAAGCCAGTGGGCAAGTTTTCGCGCGGTCACTCGCGGCGGCAACGCGCTGGTTGCCTCCTTAAGCGCTTCCGCCCGCTCTTGGATGGAATCCAGCGCAGGACAACTCTCCCATCGCTCGTTGCGCTCGGTTGTTGACATCTCAGAATTTTCGCTTGATTCAGCGGCACGGCTACTTTTACTTGCCGACCAGACGCAGTATAAACCGGCCCTCAGCCGGGATCATCGAAAATAAATCAGGCTTTCCTGTGCTCTTCTCGTCAAAGGGAGGTCAAACAGCCGGCAACTCACGACCGTGGGCGAAAGGTTTGCATGGCCGCGCCGCCGGGCCGTCTCTGCGGGCCTTTTTTGGCCGGAACAACGGTTGCAGCGGCAGCGGTTCACCGAGCATGAAACTCTCCGGCAACTCACGGAAAAGGGCGGGCTGGTCCCTGGCCAGCACGCCGGCCAGCCAGTGTCTCATGCTCACCAGGATGGCATCGCGTCCATGCTGGCATTTGAATTTTCGCTGCCAAAAGGGATTCCGGGCAAAGACGGCCTCAGCGCGTCCGGCCAGCTTGTCCGCGTATGTTTGCGGTAGGGTGGTGCAAAAATAACCGCGCGCCTCGTCCAGGATGCGCCAGGCCAGATAAAGCGGACAATGACTGGTCTGCCGTTCAAAATCAGTCACCGGTTGGTAAATTTTCCGCAGACGGTGGGTTTCCACTTTTTCCGTAGTTTTCATTTGGCAGCCCCTTCCACAATCTTGATTTCTTCGGCGGTGAGGCCGTACATCTCATACACCAGCCCGTCAATCTGGCGGTCCAGCCCGGCGCATTTGTTTTCGTAAAAATCCTTGTCCTTGTCGCTTTGCGCCCCGGCAAGCTGCTTTTTCGCCGCCAGCATTTGCCCAACCAGCAAAACCATTTTGTCGTGAAGCGCAATTTCGGTCTTGTCCGTAAAGGCACTTTTTGGCAAAGGCAAACTTGCAAGCTCCTCGTTTTGGACGTGGATTGTTTGAAATGTCGTTCGATAGTAGAAATGAAGTGCTTTCGAGTTAATGACTCCCGCCACAAACCTTAAGTCATAATTTGGCGTAACGCCTTCTTTGGGGGTTACGATCAATACATCTTTTACATAAAAGCCTTCAGAATCGTAAGTGCCAGCAAAATCCGAGGACGTATCTTTGACCAAAACCTTTGGTTGTTCAAATCGTCGCGGCTCGCCTGGGCGAGCTGTCTGGCGATGCGCTCTCATTCGTTGCGGCACATACCAAACATATTCGCCTTTGTAAATTGTCTCATATCGCTTTATATCATCGCCACGCAAAAGAGGTCGATCTTCCTTGTGCAATCCCATTCTATCATGCAAAAACTTTTCGTCGTCACCAGTTTTCAATCCGAAGCAAATCTCAAAACATCCACCAATCGGGTTCCCTTGGCGCATTTTGTCTTTTATCGCTTCTGTTTCCGGCGAAATGCTCGTGTCGAAAACATTTTGGAAAGTGGTCTCGAACGTCGCCTGGGGAATTTCACGAATCGCGCTGAACGAAGCGGCGTTTGAAACTGGGCTTGCCCCGATTACCTGTAATTTGCCTTTTTGGGGTGTCTCTGATTTTTCAAAAACAAAAATGCCAGTCGAAACCTGCGCTTCTGCAAACACGTTGAATGGAAGGTCAACGAGTTTCCGGATTCGGAAGTTTTTCAAAATGAACCTCCGAAGCTCTTGAAAACTGTTTAGCATTAGCCAGCCGTGTGAAACTATGTAACTAAACAACCCGCCCATTTTCAAAAGGCGCGTTGCCTTTTCCATGAAGCAACAATAAAGGTCTGATTTGTGGGTGAATGTTCGGTAGTGTTCCCAAAAGTATTTCTTCGTTGGCTCCTCAAGATTGTGAGGTCGCACGTAAGGCGGGTTGCCGACAATCGCGTCAAAACCGCCGCGCCGCATTATTTCGGGAAAGCGATCCTCAAAATTCATCGGGTTCAATTTGCGCTCCTCGACCGGCTCGAAAAGTTCCCCGCTCAAAATGTCGGTGCCGATGAGGGAGTTGCCGCACACGATGTTCTTGGCAAGGGACGGTAAAAGCGTTTCTTTGAATTCCATCTGATAGCCACGCGCGGAACCGGGCGTTTCATCTTGCAGCAGTTTCAGGTAGAGGGCAAGTTGGGCAACTTCCACAGCCTGCGCGTCAATATCGACCCCATAAATGTTGTTCAACAAAATTTCCCGTTTTTTCTGCAATGACAGGTGCAGGCCGTCGTCGCGCTCCACCGTCTCCGCCTTTTTGGCCTTGCCGGGATTGTCGTTGTAGTACTTGGTGTGATGGCGAATGAGCAAATCAAACATGGCCAGCAAAAAGGAGCCGCTGCCGCACGCGATGTCGGCAAACCGCATTTCGGCAACTTTTTCTGGCGTCTTGCCGTCAATGAGTTTGCCAACAGTGTTGTCCACGATGTACCGGGAGATGTATTCCGGCGTGTAATAAACGCCCCCAGCTTTGCGGACTTCCGGCTTTTCCTCCACGCGGGCGCGCTTGTCCGTCGCCACAATCACCTTGCCTAGAAACCGCTCGTAAATGCTGCCGAGAATGTGAATCGGGATGGCGTTGAAATCGTAGGCGGAATTGATGTGGCAAAGGGCTTTGCAAATGTTCGCAAACTGGCCGTCGTCCACTTTGAAATCGGGCGAGTCGAGTCTTGGGTGTTTCTTGAAAACGATGCCGTTGTAGATGCCGTCCAGCCGCCGGGAGGCGGCGATGAAATCGCCCCACGCGTTGCCACGTTCGCCAAACTTGGAAACGAGGTATTGCGGCTCAATCAACTTGTCTTCCAAAAAGCGGATGAAAACCAGCCGGTCCAGGGTGCGCTGGGTCACCTCAGTCAGCGTTTCGCCGTCGAGATTGGGATTGTGGTTCTTGAAATTGTGGGCCAGCGCGTCGCGGTGCGCGTCCAATTCCTCCAAAAACGCATCGTCAATGGATTGCCAGCCGCCCGTGGAACGTCCGCGCCGCGCCGTGCCGCGCTTCGTGGGCAGGGTTTCGGCGTATTTTTCCAGCGAGCCGGCGGCCACCGCTTCGCGCGAGAACAGCCAGTAGATTTCCGCGAATTTCTCCTGGTCCGTGTATTGGCTGAAATGGAATTTCTTGAGATTGCGCTGGAGCGCGGTTCCCACGTCCGGCTTGAACCGGCAATCCACAATCTCGAATTGCTCAAAATCGAAAAGGGCGGCAATGGGGGTCTGGCTGTTCCAGCCGTAACGGATAACCTGAAAATAATTGTCGGGCGTGGCAATGTCCCCGTGCGGTTTTTTGGCCTCCATGTAGAATTTCACGTCCCGAAAGTTTGGGCCGAGGTAAAAGGCATAATCCGCCCGGCGCTGCGAAACCCCTTGTTCCTTGCGCTCCACCTTGACTTCCTGCTCGTAAGGGTTTTTCTGCGTGTCGTGGTTCACGTCCCAGCCCAGGGCAATCAGGAATTTATCAATGAAATCGCGCCGCGCCTCCGCCTCCTGGTACGCGGGCGAAAGGTAAAAGTGGTCGTTGCCCTGGAAATCCGCGGCCAACTGTTTCACCCGGTCAAACGCTTGTTCGAAATTGGACGGCATCTGGTCAAACGTTAGCAAAAGCGGTGCGGCGGAGGCAAGTCCGCTTTGTCGATTGCACGGGCCATTTTCGTGGTTCATGTATGGCGAGCATAGTCGTGTGGCCACAAAGTGGCCCACGACGCTCGCAAGGAAGGGTTGCCCCTTCCTTGACCTACCCTCAAAAATCCGCCGCCCGTGAAAACCCGCCGCCAGCACGTTTTGAAAATCCGCCTTTCCGATGTGGAATGGGCGCATCTCCAAAACGTGTTTCCAAAACGGGCGGTCGGCACATCGTTGCGCGCCCGGGCGATGGACCAGCCGGTACCCCGGCGCGATTTGACGCGCCATCTGGCGCGCATCGGCAACAACCTGAATCAAGTTGCGTCAAAGGGGTCAAACCGTACATTTGCTTTATTCTATGCATGCGGTCACGGGTTATTGCATTCGGATGGTTTAATGCGTCGTCAAATTCGCATTGAGTGTCCCGGCGTCAACCTACAGTGTCTTCAGTCGGGCCGAGAGCTGGCCCAGAACTGGATTCAAGCAAAGCTTCAACAAACGAAAGGCACCATGATCAATAGTGCAAATGTACGGTTTGACCCCTAACCCGGTTGGTTGTGTGAGCGGGGATTGTGGGATGTGGTGCCGAAGGATTGAAGCTTGTCAATCTCCAGAGGCCATCTATCATAATCCAATGAGTCATCCAGTTGTTTCTTGCACTATTGCGGCGTTCATTTCGCTTCAAATATCTATGGTCGCTGGGGAGGTAAATGTTCCGACTGCGAACGTGCTTAATCGTGTAATGCAAATTCACCTCCCGTATTCGAACGACAGTGGAACCGCATTCACAATTGAGGTTGATAAGCGCCAGTATCTGATCACAGCGCGACACGTCGTCTCGGGAATTAAGGCTCATGATAAAGTGGAATTAAAGGTGTCCAGCGAGTGGGTTTTGTGCCCAGTCACCGTGATTGATTCCGACACAAATGCAGATATTACAGTATTAGCCGCTCCTGCACAGCTTACTACTGCCTATGAAGTCAATCCTACATTGGTCGGATCAGTATTAGCTCAGGACGCCTTTTTCTTGGGGTTTCCGTATGGTTTATATATCCCGATGACGAATTTCAACATCGCATTCGTTAAGAAAGGCATAATTTCGGGTTTTTTGACCGATTCCAACGGTATTCAACTGGCTTTTTTGGACGGTCATAACAACCCTGGATTTTCAGGCGGTCCAATTGTTTTCAAAAATGTGGGAAATGGGGTTTGGCACATAGGCGGCGTCGTGAGCGGCTATAAGTGGACTCCTGGCGAGGTTGTCGGCGATCCGAAATCATACGTAAAGGAGAACACAGGCATCATAGTTGTCACTAGCATCGATGTGGCTGTCAAAGCGATCAAAGCAAATCCGATCGGGGCATTAGTCAAATGGTGATTGGCAGTAAGACTAATCTCTAATGATTAAACTTCGCAATCACATCTAGTGTCACTGCCATCCGGTTAAGAGAGGCGGTCAAAGAGGTCAAACCGTACATTTGATTCTGCTGAAAAACCCCCTGTTTTTGGAAATGTGCGAAAAGGCTTCAAAAAGCTGTCAAGTAGAGAACTCTTCAGGATCGTTTAGGAGCGACTTTTCCGAGACGGTTGGAGTATTTTGGTGGTCCTCAAGATCGCTCGGTTTTGAAAACAGTGGGTTCTTCAGCAGAATCACATTTGCTTTATTCTATGCTTGCGGCCACGGGTTATTGTATTCGGATGGTTTAATGCGTCGTCAAATTCGCATTGAGTGTCCCGGCGTCAACCTATAGTGTCTTCAGTCGGCCGAGAACTGGCCCAGAACTGGATTCAAGCAAAGCTTCAACAAACGAAAGGCACCATGATCAATAGTGCAAATGTACGGTTTGACCCCTAACCGGGGTTGACCCCTAACCGCATGATCGCGCCATTGGCAAAATTCATTGATTGGTCAGCTCTTCAGATGGCATACGCCGTTGTTGGGTTGAAACACGCGCCCAAGCCAAAATGGAAATTGGAGGAGGCGCTCGAATTTCTGAATGGGCCGGACTTTATCCCCGCCGCAAGCGATCCGGCGCGGATTGAATTTGATGGGCCGCGGCATTTCAAATTTTCCACGCCGCGCCCGAGCAAAGTCGAGGAGAACAACATCGTTGATAGATGCCCACTCCATTGAGGGCGATGAGGCAGCGAGCCACGATTCAACCGAAATTAGAATGGACAAAATGCCAAAGAAGCTGGACATATTGCCAAAAAGTGACATTGATGACGGCTACGGCTGGGGGGCCGGCTTTGGCCAAGACAAAACAAAAAGGAGAGTCCTTTAGGCTTGAGCGAGTTCACGCACATTTTGGAACGGGTGGAGCATGGCGATGCAAAAGCCGCCGGGGAATTGCTCCCCATGGTCTATGATGAGCTTCGCCGTCTGGCCGCGCGGAAGATGGCTCATGAAGCTGCCGGACATACGCTCCAACCCACCGCCCTGGTCCACGAAGCCTGGATGCGGCTGGGCGGCAATGACGCCCCGACCTTTCAAAATCGCGCGCATTTCTTCGGCGCGGCGGCGGAGGCGATGCGCCGCATCCTGATCGAGCACGCCCGGCGGCGGCTGGCGGCGAAACGCGGCGCGGGCGCCGAGGTGGTTGACCTCGATGGATTGGAGATTTCTTCCCCGATCGCGGATGACGATCAGTTGCTGGCGGTAAACGATGCCTTGGAGAAACTCGCGACGCTCGATCCACGCAAGGCGGAACTGGTGAAGCTGCGCTATTTCGTGGGCTTGAATTTCGAGGAAACCGCCGCCGCGCTGAACATCGCCGTGCCCACCGCGAAGCAATGGTGGGCCTACACCCGCGCCTGGCTCACGGTCGAGATGCGCCGATCCGCGCCGCGCTGACCGCTCCAAAGATTTATTCATACTTTAAGTCTGGCGAATGCGCATATAGGATTGAATGAACAAATCCCAATCAGCCATGCCATCGCCTCAAAATCGCGAGGAAGCTTTATTTGCGCTGGCGCTGGAACAACCGGCGGACAAGCGCGCCGCATTTTTGGACATTGTGTGCGCTGCGGACCCTGCGTTGCGCCAGCGCCTGGCAGCGCTGCTTGCGGCTCACGAGGCGCCGGACCCATTGCTGCCCGAGCCTGCGTCTGTGGCGACCATCAAACTCGATCTTCCAGAGGCCCCGGATGAAGCCATCGGCGAGAGGATTGGCCGCTACAAGATTCTGGAGAAGGTTGGCGAAGGTGGTTGCGGAGTGGTTTATGTCGCCGAGCAAACTGAACCCGTGCGGCGTCGTGTGGCGCTCAAGGTGATAAAGCTGGGCATGGACACCAAGGCCGTCGTCGCCCGGTTCGAGGCCGAGCGGCAGGCGCTGGCGATGATGGACCATCCCAATATTGCCAAGGTGCTCGACGCCGGGACCACCGAACAAGGCCGCCCCTATTTCGTCATGGAGCTGGTGCGGGGCATCAGGATCACCGACTACTGCGATCAGAACAATCTGTCCACGAAGGAGCGGTTGGACCTGTTCATCAAGGTTTGTCAGGCCATCCAGCACGCTCACCAAAAGGGCATCATCCATCGCGACATCAAACCCTCGAACATTCTGGTGACGCTGCATGACGGCATTCCTGTGCCCAAGGTGATTGATTTCGGCATTGCCAAGGCGACGGAAGGGCGGCTGACCGACGCGACGGTCTATACGCAGTTGCACCAATTCATCGGAACACCGGCGTATATGAGCCCGGAACAAGCGGAGATGAGCGGGTTGGACATTGATACGCGCAGTGACATCTACAGCCTTGGCGTGTTGCTCTATGAATTGCTCACGGGCAGCACGCCATTTGACGCGAACGAATTGATGTCGCAAGGAATTGACCAGATGCGGAAAACCATTCGCGAAAAGGAACCGGTCCGGCCAAGCACGCGCTTTGCGACGCTCAAGGGCGAGGATCTGACGACCACCGCCAAACGGCGTTCCACCGACAGTTCCAAACTGATGCACCAACTCAAGGGCGATCTGGACTGGATCGTGATGAAGTGCCTGGAAAAGAACCGCACGCGCCGTTACGAAACCGCCAACGGTTTGGCGTTCGATCTCAAGCGACACTTGGATAGTGAGCCGGTTCTCGCCCGTCCACCCAGCACGGCCTACAAATTTCAGAAAGCATTTCGCCGCAACAAGCTGGTGTTCGCCGCCGCCGCCGCGGTGTTTGTGGCGTTGTGTCTCGGCATCATTGCCACCACCTTGCAATCGGTGCGAGCGACACGCGCCAAGCAGGAGGCTTTGGCGGCGCAAGCCAGCGAATCCCAACAACGTCAAAAAGCCGAAGCCGCGCAAGCCGGCGAAACCAAACTTCGTCAGCAAGCGCAAGCCGCAGAACTCGCCGCGCGCCAGCGCGCCTACGCCTCGGACATGAACGTCGCCAAACAGGCGCTCGACGGAAACAATCTCGGTCGCGCGCTGGACTTGCTCACTCGTCAGGTTCCGCTGACCGGGCAGCAAGATTTACGCGGCTGGGAATGGCGTTATCTCTGGCGGCAAACCCGCAGTGACGCGCTGTTCACCCTTTGCGAGAAATCTGACGAGATCGAATCGCTCGCAGCTTCCCCCGACGGCCGGTGGCTTGCGGTTGGCGTGTACCACAAAGACGGATTGTTCGTGTATGACCTTCAAACCCGGCGGCAGGTTGCCCAACTCGCGCCCGGCGAGGGCAAGGTGCGCGCCGCCTTTTCGCCGGCTGACTCCTTGGTGGCGTTCACAAGCGCCGGTCTCCTCGCTTCCGGCGAGAACCAAGACAAATACACTTTACACCTTTGGAACGTGGCGACGCGCCAAATGGCCGCCGAGCTCCCGTTGGATGATGAATGCGACGAGGTGCAGTTCTCTCAAGATGGCCAGAGGCTGGTGACTTCCACTTACCGCGGACATATCACCCTCTGGCAGATGCCCACAGGGGCCAAGCTGGCCAGTTATCCATCAGAACAAGATGGGAATGTAGGGACAGACTTTGCCGCAACGCCGGACTTGAGCCTCGCCGCTTACACGATGCGGATAAATCAAATCCGCCTCGTTGACTTGCGAACCGGCAAGGAATTGTGGGCGGCTGTGGGTGCGAAAGAACGGGTGCTCACCCTGGCCTTTTCACCCGATGGCAAAACCCTGGCGTCCAGCGCCGGCTTCACCGAATCGGACATCCATCTGTGGGACGTGGCCACGGGCAAGGAAGTTGGGCGGCTGGAAGGACACAGTTCCTCGGTCCGTGGGATGGTCTTCTGGCCGGACGGCAAGAAACTGGCCTCGTGCAGCGCCGATCAGACGATTCGTATCTGGGATCTGGCCAGCCGCAAGTGCCTGGATGTGCTGCGCGGCCACCGTCAGGAGGTCTGGCGGCTGTTACTGTTGCCCGATCACAAAACGCTGGTCAGCGGGTGTAAGGACGGCACGGTTTGCCTTTGGGATGCTTCCGTCGCGCATTCGAAACACCCCCGTATCACGATTCCACAGACAGTCCGTGCCTGGCAATTTACGCCAGACAGCCGGGCAGTCTTGACGTTGAGCAGTCTGGGTGAGGTTTCGCGATGGACTGGTGAAGATTTCCAGCAGCCGGAAACATTGCTCAATATTGGAACTATCCTGCCGCCGGGTCACCGAAGGCATCAGTTCTCGCAAGACGGCCGTCTCTTAGCCGTGGCGGGCCGGCAAAACGGTGTTTCCCAGGTATGGGATGTTTCGCGGCGGATGCTATGGCGCCAATGGACCAACAAGAATGATTCAGTCGAGCTGGGCTTTCTCTCGGATGGCCACAAACTGGTCACCGAGTCGGATTCGGACAAGATGATGCACGAATTCAGTCTTACAACGGGTTCGGAAATCGCTTCGTGGCACTCCCCGGAATCGTTTGCCGATGCCGCATTTTCACCTGACGAGCGATTGTGCGTGGCCATTGGTTATCGGGGGGATTTCACTGTCAGAAACCTTGCTGATGAAAGCAGTAAGACATTGGATCTCCATGTTCTGGAAGGCGTCGGCGTTGCTTTTTCTCCTGACGGAAGACTCATGGTCGCCGCCAGCGAACTGGGTCTTGGTCGTGTGTGGGATACTGCAACATGGAAGCCGGAGGTCACGCTGGGCGGTTTTCTCCTGGGCGCCCATTCGGTCGCCTTTTCACCCGATGGCAAGCGACTGGCCATTGGCAGCAACGGCAAGGAGGCCTTGAAGCTGTGGAACACTGCCAGTTGGCAGGAGGTGATCACTTTGCAGGGCGAAGGGTCGCTTTTCTGGCGAACGGCGTTTTCCGCAGACGGCAACGTCCTTGGCTCGTTGAATGCCAACGGGACCCTGTATCTCTGGCGAGCGCCGTCGTTGGCAGAAATCAACGCGGCCGAGGCAAAAGAAAAGGCGGAAGCGATTCTACCGCGTTAGCAGCCCCTAGTTTTGTTGCGTCACTTCGCCTTGACCAGGTTCGTCGTCGTCTCCTGACCCCCGGCCACGAGAAGTTGGAAGAACCCCAGAATTTCGCCGCACGTCATCAGAAAAAAAATCCATCAGGTTTATTAGGCTCAAGCGGATTTGATTTCATTCACCCGTTCGATTGATAATAAAGCGCTTACAAAATACTGTGTGTCAAATGCAATTAAATCTCGTCATTAATTGGCTTTACCACCCAAACAACGGCTGCCGCGCATTCAAGTATTGGTTCTCACTTCACCCTCTTGGCGGGTGCTCCTGTGTCCTCGATCACGAGGCGGAAAGAAAGCCAGCCAATCGTGAGGGCAAATCCTGAGCGGTGTGCTCCAAAGTGATCACTGTGAGCGTCTGCCCGTCCCAACGATAAAAGAGCGCAAACACGGGAAAGCCGGGCACGGCGACGCGGAGAATATCAGCCAGATCGGAAGATTCAAAACGTGCGGAATGACCGCGTTGCGGATTTTGCAATAGTCGCAGAACCAATTCCTGCGCTGCCTTGGCGAACTTGATGGCAACTTGCGGTCGCCCATCGTGAACCCCGATGCGGTCGCGATAGTGCCGCACACGCCGGTAAAAGGCCGGGTGAACACGTAGATTAGCGGCCATCAGTAATGGCCTTCATATTTTTTTTAAATTGCGCGGTCGTCACCGCGCCCGCCCGTTCAGCAAGAGCTTCACGAATCCGTTCCTCCAGCCAGAGTGGAGGCGGTTGAAATCGGGCCACGAATTGTGGCAGGCCGATGCGGAGAGCTTGCCTGATGACATCGGCTTTACACAAATCGGATATCTTAATGCTTTCGTTGATTTGCATGGCAAGCTCATCATTGATGTCCATTTTGGGCAATGTCTTCATAGAAGTCATTTTAACGTCTTTTCGCCACGCATCAACCTTGATTTTCGCGCCACATTACGAGACTTGATTCCCCCGGCTGCCGGGAGCCTTTGCGAAGGCAGATGTTTAGCTGACAATCATTTTTTCGGGGTCGGAGCGCCAGCGCGTTTTAAATTCCGTTGACCCGAGGCAGGCTTCGCAATATTGCGGCGATTTTTTTTTGCACCATGAAAAGTAGTCCGCTTGATCGCAGGCGTTGAGTGGAATTCCCGGGGGTACCCGGGATGAAGGCCCTCTTCCTGCGCTTACGGCGCTTGGGCGAGGCGCCATGATTCATCGGGATCGTAGGTGGTCATGGAACTGGCGAGCGAGGCGGTGCGGCGGCCGAGATTTTTTTCGTACACTTTGCCTTGCTGGTTGATGATGAAGGTCATGACGCCGGAGTTGCCCCACTTTTCGGGCCAGGCGACGAGGGCAAAGCCGCCGATCATGTGGCCGTTGATGACGTAATCGTATTTCCCGCCGGGTGCGTGCGGGCCTTCGCGGGTCAGGACTTTGAAGTAATAGCCGTGGTAGGGCTTTTGGCTGTCGGTCATGATTTTGGTGGCGTGGGTGTAGCCTTCGCCGCGGGCTTCGGCGATTAGGGGGCCGAGAGGACTTTGCTCGTCGCCGGGTTCGGCGTGCCAGTAGAGGCCGTCATGCTGGCCGGGGCTGCTGCGCAGGTGTTGGGCGTATTCGAGCACTTGATCGTTTTTGTGATCGGTGCTGGCGTATTCCCGCTGGGCCTGGACGTAGGCGTAGCAAACGTCAATGGTCGCCAGTTCGTTCGCCCCTACCCGGCGATTTAGAATTTCTTCTTTACCGGCGTCGGTATCGAAATACCATTTATCCTTCTTCTGCACCAGCGGAATGGGAAAGGGCCATGCGTCCAGGCCGATTTGTAAAACAGTCACGGAATCAGACGGATGGACCAATTCTGTTTTTTCCGAAATTCTCTGCGCAAAGCGGGCGAAGGAATTGCTGGCTTGCACCGGGTCGGCGGACACGAGGTCATGGAGTTCCGGTCCGAATATTTTGTCCAGAGCCTTTTTATCCTGGGTTTCGGCAGCCGCCTTCAAGGCGTTGACGGCTTCGTCCGGACTGCCGAAACGTTGTTCGCGGGCGGCCCGGACATGGAGAGGCATCGCAAGGCACAGAGTCAGAGCTCCCAGAAGTGAAGCCCGCCGGATAGATGGAAATGTGTGGTATTTCATAATGGGCCTAGTGTCGGTTGGAGGAGCCGCCGGAAGTCCGGCTGGATTGGCCGCGCGAACTGGATTCGTGGACTTGCCTTGAACTTTGCGAGCCGCCGAACGCGCCTTCGGACGGTTCGGCTCGGACAGCGCGCTCGACAGGAGCCGCGCGAGCCGGTTCCGGCGCCGCCCGTTGGGGCACGCTTCGTTCCGGGGCAGTGCGCTGAGGCACACTGCGTTCCGGGGCGCTACGCTCGGGGACACTTCGTTCCGGCGCTGCCCGTTGGGGCACACTTCGTTCCGGGGCGCCACGCTCGGGCACACTGCGTTCCGGGACGCTTCGTTGCGGCAGGCTGCGTTCTGGCGGTCCCCCGTGCGTCGGGACGCTGCGTTCCCGCGGCCCGCTGCGAGTTGGCAGGCTTCGTTCCGGCGGCCCGGACGATCGCCCAAAGGCGCGAGGCGCAGGCAGTGCGCGGCCCTCGACGGGACGTTCAAAACCGCGATCTCCAGCGCGAACAATCACCGACGAACGCCCGCCGGGACGCCAGACGCTGGGATGCCCGGAGACGATTTGCGTATGCCGATCCTGCGGCGAGAGATGCCACCAACCCTGCGGCCGGCGATGTCCCTCGCCCCACGAAACGAGATGATGGCCGCGCCAATCCCAATCGTGGGTCAGCCATAAGCCGATGGGGAATCCGCCCCCTCCGAAAGTCCAGTAGTTCCCCGGCTGGGAATAAATCAAGTCGGGTTGATAACTTGGCACATAAAGTTCATCGGGGTCCGTGGGTTCGATGTCAATGGCGCCGTTATCGCTGACGACATTTTCTTGCGGACTGCTTTGCAGATTGCCGAGGCTCTGGGCCTGGCCGCGCAAGGCTTGAATGGTATTCATGACATCCGTTTGTTGACTCATGAAGGCCTGGCCAAGCTCCGTCGTCCACGCCAGGTTGTCATCCATCCATTTGAGGACGGTCGGGTAGTGCGCCAGCGCCTGGACGCTTGGGTCCCATGGCTGTTGTTCGATTTGATTGGGATCGCCGCCGTCGCTCACATAGCGATCGGCCTCGACAATTTGCGTGGGGAAAGTTGCGGCGGGCAATATTTCAGCAATCAGCGGGTCGGGATAAAGGGCGATCGGGCCGATGAGTTGATTCAATTCGTCACTGCTGCGCAATGGAGAATCCGGCGCGGGCGGGGCATCGCCATCCTGCGCGAAAAGTTGCGTTCCCATGAATGTCAAAACCGCCGCCATAAGCCCCGCCATTTTTCTCATCCCCCACCTTTGACCCCGCCCGCCTAATTATCAATAAGCAAAAGGACGGCATTGACATGGGGCAAATGCCTGATTAAATTAAATCGAAACTTAAGACTGGAATTAAAATGTTGCTCAGAATTTGCCTAATTATTTCGATCCTTGCCGGTTTGGCGGCGGGGGCAGTTGGCTTTACCATGGTTAAAGACATTATTGTCACCACCCGGGCCGCGCGCGATGATTTCCATAATAAATATACCCAGGAAACAACCGCGCGAAAAACCGCCGAGACCAAACTTAAAAAAAGCCAGGCTGACCTGGCCACGACCACTTCCAAATTGACGGAAACACAAAGCCAGTTGGAAGCCGCCAATACCAAGAACACCGAGCTGGACAAGCAGAACACCGATTTGACGGCCAAATTGACCAAGATGACCGACCGCGCCGATACCGCCGAACAAAAACTTGAACAGTGGAGCCAGCTCCCACCCCCTGAGCAGATCAAAGGCATTATCGCTGATTTGACCAAGACCCGCGAGGCCCGCGATGCAGTCGTGGCCGAGAACAAGATTCTGCTGGTCAGCCGCAATGACCTGCAAAACCGTTGGGACCGAATTTTCGGCAGCACCGCCCCGGTGATCTTGCCGACAGGACTCAAAGGAAAAGTTTTGGCGGTCGATCCTAAATATGATTTTGTGGTGCTCGACATTGGGGAAGATCAGGGCGCCAAAGAACGCGGCGAAATGATGGTGGACCGCCGCGGCAAGTTGCTGGGTAAAGTCCGCATTACCAAAGTGGAAAAAGATCGCTGCGTGGCCAATGTTCTGCCGGGTTGGCAGCGGGGTGAGATTATGGAAGGCGATCAAGTCATTTATTGAGGAGTTCGATGAAAGTTCTGCGCGCTATTTTGTGCCTGTTCTTTTGGGCGATCATCGCAGACGTCCTCGCCGGTTGCGCCACGGATAATCCAGACACGACCTCGACGATCCCGTGGAACCAACCGCAAAGTTGGGAAGGGCCGCTGCCCTCGACCATCAATCAGGGCCGGTAGTCTTACCCCACTTTAATTTGGTACCCTTCGCGAGGCGAACGCCTCAGTAAATCGGTCGCTTCTTTGTTGCCTTCAAATTGTTCGTTCTCGGGATTCATTTTCAAGACAGCGCCGAGAGTGGCAGGCGTCTTGGCGAGATCAACATTGTTGGCGGCAAGGTGCTCGGCCATCCGGTTGTAGGTGCGGAGCGCTTCGGCGTCGCCTTTGATTTGTTCGCGGATTTCCTCCGGCGGACGCCGGCTGCCGAGCCGGTAGGAGATGTTGGAGGTATGGCAAAGCGCGGTGGAATGATGGCCCTCGACAATATTGGCGTGCAGGTCCGCTTCGCGACGGCTGCGCACCGCCTGGATGAAGTTGGCAAAATGACTGGTCGCGCCACTAAAGGATTTTATGGGCTGCCCATCTTTATCGAAGGCGTGCGCGCTGTTGTAATTGGGCACGAGCACATGGCCCCCTTCGCACTCAATGACCACGCCGACGCTGGCGTTTTTGTAATTGTCCATTTCCTTGGAACCGGCTTTCTCCGGCAGGCCGCGAACTTCCATAATCAACGGGGCTTTGGCGTAGTCATGAAAGGCAATCAACGTGTTGGGCGTTTCGGCGTCATCCACGTAACCGAGCCGCCCGCCAATCGAGAGAATCCGCGGAGAAACGGCTTGCTCCCCCAGAAACCAGCGGGCCACATCCATTTCGTGAACGCCCTGATTGCCCAAGTCGCCCGCGCCATAGGCCCAAAACCAATGCCAGTCATAATGAAATTTTTTGCGGCGCGGCGGATTGAGCGGCGCGGGGCCGCACCATAGGTCGTAATCGACGCTCGCGGGAACGGGTTGCGGGCCTTCAGTCTTGCCGATGCTCGGGCGGGGTTTGTAACAGAGGCCGCGCGAAACCAGAATTTTGCCGATGTTGCCCTGTTGCACCCAGGCGACCGCTTCCTGGATACCCGTGCTCGACCGCGATTGCGTGCCGGCCTGCACGATTTTGTGATTGCGATGGGCGGCTGCAATCATTTGCCGGCCTTCCCAGATGTCATAGGAAATGGGCTTCTCGACATAGACATCCTTGCCCGCTTGAATCCCCCAAACCGTCGCCAAGGCGTGCCAATGATTGGGAGTGGCAATGGAAATGGCGTCCACATTTTTATCTTCCAGCAGTTTGCGAATATCGGTGTAGCCGGCGAGGGCTTCGCCTTTATCGTGGCTGCGCTTAATCTCCGGTTCGAGAACGTGCCGGTCCACATCGCACAGCGCGGTCAGGCGCACGCCGTCGGCCCTTCGCCATTCTTTGATATGGTCATGGCCGCGCCCATTGAACCCGACCACCGCGACCCGGATGTCGTTATTGGCGCCGGCGACCTGGGACCACGACCGCGCGGATAAACTCACGGCCCCGGCGGCCAGGGCGGTTTGTTTCAAAAAATTCCGGCGAGTGATCTGGTGAGATGTTGTCATAAATAAAGATTATTTTTCACGGGCGTATTGTTCGTAGTGTTCCGCAACGCGCGCTTGTTGTTCGTCGCCGGCGTGCATATAAAATCGGTAGCGGAAAGTCGCGCTTTGCCCGGCGGCAATGGTGAAGTCGCCCGTCCCCTTGGGTTTTTTCTCGAAATCATGAACGCCAAAGGGATTGGCCGCGAACAGTCCGTAATCGCGCACATGCCACCAGGTTGGATGGCGGGGATTTTGCGGATGATCAAAAATGGCGATGCCCACGGTCTGGCCCTGCACCGGGCCATAATAGTCGCACCAATCCGCCCGCCGCCCCCACGTCTCCTTGTCGCGCACGCCCGTGGAAAGGACGATATGGCCCTCGCCCGGTTTGCTTTTATGATTGACGCGCATGGATTCGGCCACTCGCACCGCCATCGCGCCATCCTTATCATCGCCAAAGGTGACCGCCTTGTCGTCCGGGGCGTGAATGGTGATGTCAAAATCAAAAAGACGTTCGTTGCCCGGCCGATTATAAAAACGAATCGTGCGCACATCGCTGCACACGATTTTACCCTCGGGAGTCATCCAATTGTTTTTCGACTGAATGACGCCGGAATTTTGGCCGGATTGAATCTTGAGAAATTTCTCATGGGCAATCTGGCAATGCTTGCCCTCCGTCCAAAAATCGAATCCATCCACATTGGAGTGGGCATACCAAAGCCCGCGATGATGCGGGTGGTCGTGCTCCTCGCCTTCTCCGTCTTCGACCGGCCAGCGCCGGGTCATGGGAAGCTCGTTGGGTCCAAGGAGCGGGTAAAAATAAGGTCGCGCCACATTTTTGTAAGTGTATTCCGTAAAAAGCCGGCCCCCAATATTAACCTCAAGCTTGTCATTCTTCTGAAAGATTTGCACCGCAGGGGCCGCAACGGGTGTCGAGCGTTTGGGAGAGGAAAAGCTGCAACCCGTCCAGATAAACGCGTCGGGCAGAATGAGCATCAAGGCGAGAACAAAGGCAACGCGACTTTTCATGATGGCCAATTTTGCAAACAAACCCAGGCGCATGGCGAGCAAAATTGTGGCAACTTAGGAAAAACAGCCCCCGGCCTTTTTCTTCCTTCTTCCTTCTTCCTTTTGACTTCTGCCTTTCCTCCCCTGGTGCCGACGGAGGGGGTCGAACCCACACACTCTCACGAGTACTAGATTTTGAGTCTAGCGCGTCTGCCAATTCCGCCACATCGGCATCCATGATTACAAACGACTTATGTCGATCATACGAATTCTAAGTTGACGCTGTGCTACTTCCTGTGCTAGTTTGATGACATGCAAGGCAATGCAACGCCGTGTGAACCGGCTACAAACGAAGTTGGAAACAGTCGCCAACATAATTCGACCGGAAGTTACACGAAGGTTCTGGATAAGCGCAAGCACGCAATTAGGGGCCTTTGGCAGCGCAACGGGCGGTATTACGCGCAAATGACCGTCGAGGATGGTGTCAGCGGTGTTAAACGTGTCAAGCGGGTGCCGTTGGAAGGCGCTACCACCGATGCGCAGGCGGTCGCCAAATATCAGGAATTACTGGTTCAACGGAGCAAAGGGGCATTGCCGACTCTCAATAGGACCCCAAAATTTGAGGATTACGCACGGCAGTACTTCGAGTATTACAGCCAAGTGAAGGACGCCAAGCGGGCAAGCACCCTTTATACGGAGCGAATTGCCGTAAACCATTGGATTGAACACTTGGGCCATGTGCGGCTTGACCGTATCACGCGAGCGCTGGTAAACGGTTACATTGCCAAGAGGCAAAGTCTGAAAAGAGCGGGGCGGACGGTTAACCTTGAGGTCATTTGCTTCCGAAATGTGATGAAGCGGGCCATTGAGGACGGGTTGATTCAGCGATTGCCAACGGAGAACTTGAGGCCGTTAAAGTGGACGCCGCAAAAGCGCTCCCTGTTTAGCGCTGATCAAATCGAAGAGATTTGCGCTGCCGGTATCAAGGAATCCCGAAATGGCGGTGAATTCGCGAATTACATTCGGCTTATGGCATATTGCGGTGCCCGGATGTCTGAAACGTTACGGCTGAAATGGTCGGATGTGAATTGGCAGCAACGGCAATTAACGGTTGGGTCCGACGGTCTGGCAAAAAACCACAAATCCCGCGTCGTTGAGTTTAATCCAAAACTTGAAGTGCTCTTGAAAGAAATGGCTGGAGGGAAAGCTCCGGATTCTGAATGGCTCTTCCCCTCACCGCAACGGGGCGAACGTGACCGCGCGGCCAGAACATTCCGGGAAACGTTGCTTATTGCCCGCAAAACCGCAGGGCTTCCAAAATTCGGTTTCCACGATTGCAGGCACTTTTTTACTTCCATGTGCGTCATGTCGGGAATCGATTTTATGACAATTGCGAAGTGGGTGGGTCATCAAGACGGCGGCGTTCTGATCGGCAAGGTTTACGGCCATTTGTCGAACGAACACGCGCAACTGCAAGCGCAACGAGTCAACCTGGGGCCGGTGATTGCGATAGCATCAGCGTGAATTATTCAAGCCGTTTGTGGCGGGTCCACAAAGCTAAAACGGAATTCTTTAATTTCCCAATAAAGCGCCTGTTCAACAAACCTCCTAAGCTCCTCGGGCATTGGTCGTTCATTATCGATAAAATAAGAAACATTTGGAATTAGTTTCATATCCGCGTCGGCTGGCAGGACTGGTGATTCGAGTAAAATGTAGTCCGGAATCCACCCTTTGGGTCGATTATAGGGAATGATTTTACTCGGGCGGAATCGTTTGTCATCTCGGTATCCTATTATGCGCGCAAATTCTGGAAATTTCCGTAAATCACTCACGCGATATTTTCGTCTATCTACATACCCGTTCTCTGTCAAATAATTGTGGATTCCATCTTTCAAGCGAGACTCTGCCGCAATAGTGACGAATGATTCCTGAATTTTGCTGAATACCGCCCGCATTTTGAGTTGGCCGCCACGATTGGAAGCTAGCAACATTAATTGCATGTAATGAGAAAGAGTTAGAGCAAGATACCGAAACTCTTTCGGGTCGCACGGAATTCCTTTGTGATAGAACTTAAACGAGGATTTTGTGTATTTGTGTCCGGCCATATCCATCGCCTTCCCTGTCGTTGTTGAGCGGAGGGCTGCTGGGTCCGCGCCAGTGGCTTCCATGATGAGGTTTGCCAGCTTGCGGCTTATTCGGAGCGAACCATTTTCAATCCTCTGAATGGTAATGGTTGAACAGCCAATATCGGCGGCGAATGAAGCTTGGGTGTGTCCCAAACATTTCCGGATGACCCTCAACGCGTGAAGGATTTTAGGCTTTCGAGGCATAGCATACCACGTATGTAAAAAACATTTAAGGACGGTGTTCTACAGTCGCAACTCTCTGCACGCAATGAAAAATTGAGGTGTGCAAAACAAGCATCTCAATTCAAACAGCGCGGGTGCAGTGGTCAGTCTCAACCGTTGGGTGACGGAAGTCGGCGTTACCGCTTGCACGGCGTGGCGCTGGCGCAAAAAGGGTTGGCTCAAAACGGTCAATATCTGCGGGCGGCAATACCTCACCCAGGAATCGATTGCGGAATTCACGGAACGGGCGCAACGCGGCGAATTCTCTCAGGTTCACAAAACTCCCAAAAGAAGCGGTGCGGCATCATGAACACATTTTTTTTATTTTCGCGGTCGGAACTCCGATTGCTTCCGTTCGCGATAAACAAGGGCGCAATCGGTGCCTCGTCAGCAAGGGAAACTAAATTGACGGTGGAAAACCACAGAAAGTAAATCATATGGGGGATCAAAATAAAGCAGTGATGGACGCGGCGGCAATGGGCCGTCTTTTTATTGTCGGGGAATATCGTGGCGGGGTCGCCAACGAATTCAGCGGCGACGACAAGAAGACGGGGCGGCGGCGTAGTTACAAGAAAGTTCAATACACCGTCGAGACGGGCGGTCCTACGTGGCTCGTAACGGAATTCCTCTCCGATGACACGGACTTGAAGACCTGGAAGCCTCCTTTTCAAAAGGGGGATAGGGTGTTTGTGGACGTGACTGCGGCGGTGCCAAACAAGGGTCGTCTGGATGTCAGCGGTAAGCTGCAGAGGGCGGCGTAATGGGCTGGGAGCTCGCCGGGTGGCGCCGCTTTAGCGGTGTCGCCCGGCGACTCCTTCTTGATTAAAGGTTATACATCTGAACCTCACTTCGCTTGTGCAATACAAGTTGAATGACATAATCCGCAAACACGCATTACGCGCGGCGATAAATCATCTTCAATCGACGTGTGAACAATGCTGGTGGTTGACATTCACTTTTTCGGAGAATGTGACAGAACGGGAATACGCTGAAGATCGGTTTCGTCGGTTGAAACGTCGCCTGGTGAGACATTGGCCGGGGACGCGCGCGGTCGGAGTTTGGGCACGTCAATTTCGTGGTGCGTGGCATATACATTTGGTCGCAGAATTTCCAGGCGTCACAGATTTGGATTTGGAGGGGGATATTTACAATGGCTCTGGCGGGTCGGAAAATTGGCGTTGGTTGCGCAGTGCGGCAGTTGACTTGAAATGGGGGCAACAGATGAAATTTCGCCGGGTCGGCGGAACACTCTTGGACGGCGTAAAGTTGGCCAATTACTTAGGTAATTATTGCACAGACAAGAACGGACTTGATCCGGTGAAGGATAAAAATGTGCGACGAGTTATTTACATTGGCCAGCATGTGCGGATTTTTGATTTTCGATGGAAAAGCACGTTTAAGCGGATTGTGGCGCTTGGCCGCGCAGAACATCAGGTCGGAATGTCGGGCATGAATCCAGCAGAGGAGCATTCCGCAATTCATAGTTACAAAAAGGGTGTGTTAGAGACCTGGGGAGGGCGTCATCGGCGTTTGCTGCCATATTGGTTCACGTTGGGATGGGCGTTAATGAGTCAACAGGAACAGCAAGCGGCGTTGAGTGAAGATCGTTTTACGCGCGATTATCTTGAAGACGGCAAAATCTCCTACCTCTGAAATATTTGTCCACGCGGAATATTCGCATTTTTCGGTTCCAAGCCTACTGCACAACGGACTTGGTGAGTTCACGCTAGCCCTAGCGGCAATGAGCGGTTAAACGTCGCGACCCCTGTCGCCATATATTGATTTGGGGCAAGCCAGATTAGAATTGACCGCCGGGTTGAATCCGTCAGCATTCAGATCGTGAAGGATGCAAAAGGAAAGAAATGTCCTATCGGCAAAAATGAAAGTCACGACGAAGGCTAAAAGAGGAGCGCAGAGGCGGTGTTCCCTTTCTGTTAATCTTCGCAGTCGGAGGGCCATTGTCATATTCCCATCGCGTGCATCGACATCAAGACTTCCGCGAGCAACCAACTGAAAAAACCAACTGCCATAATCCCAGTTAACAATGCGCACCGGTCCAGCGCGGTAAATCTCTCTACACGCTTCCGCCGCGCCTGCACCAACCGAATACCAAGGATGATGCACGCAAGCGGGATCGAACACAGTGTGAGCATCCCTATCAAAGGTGTGTCCGACCAACCGTCTTTAGACTGTCTCTGGGTGAGATACCATAAAAAGGCGCCAACGAACCAAGCGGCTGAACAAATCAACAACGCAAGGGACGCCACAAAAGGTGGATCTTGATTGCGACTTGAAGCATGCATATCGGTTTAAGTATACACCGGCTGGTCCAATATTGAACCACAAAAACCGAGCTTCTCTAAACCGAGCCACTACCGGACGAAAGACCGCGTCTGTGCTAGTTTTTGTGCTAGAGTTGGGGGTGTTTTGAAAGGTAAAAATCCACCGAGTGGAAAAACATTAAAACATCATTTTTACCAATAAAATCAATGGTTTCGTGATGATTTTAAGTGACGAAAAGCGATGCGGTGAAAGTCGGAAAAGTGCAATTTTGAGTCTAGCGCGTCTGCCAATTCCGCCACGTCGGCCTCGTTGATTACCGAATACCTCGAACATTTCAACGTTTCGCATTCGTCATCAACGCCCGAAGAATATCTGACCGCGCGGGATAAAGGCAAGCACTCTTAGTGACTGGTCGCGGCGAAAACCTCATCCAAATGGCGCAGCCGGCGCGACAGGTCTCGCGCCATATTCAAAACGAGGATGCCGTATTGTTTGGGCGCTTTCTGATAGAGATGATAGAAGGCCGAGGAAGCAATGCTGATCACCGTGGCCTCGCCGACGGCCTTTCCGGTCGCGCAACGCGGCAGCGTTTCCAGGATGCACATCTCGCCAAAGAAGTCTCCCGCGCCAAGCACCGCCAATTGCACGGGGTTTGGTGTCTTAAAGTTCTTGATAATGCAGACCTCGCCGGACTCGATCAAATACATGCAGTGATTGACTTCTCCCTCCTGAGCGATCACTCCGCCTTCCGGCGCCACCATTCTTCCGGCGTGCTCCAACAGGATCTCGAGGGCATGGTCATCCAGCCCCGCAAAAATCGGCACCTTGCACAGCAAAGGCAGAAGGAAGAAGTCAGAAGGAAGAATAGGCATGGTCGCTTTAGGTTTTTTTCTTCTTCCTTCTTCCTTCCTACTTCTTCCTTTCCAAAAAAAAGGGCTTGGGATTACTCCCAAGCCTGTGTTGGCCATGACCTCACAGGATCATGACACAAGATTCATTAGGGCAGAACGTGACCGCTCGCGCTGGCGATTTCGCACTGAGGCGGGGTTCCCACGGCATTAATGCCGCCATTGTAGCTGGTGGCCCAGGAGGCTTGGGGATCAGCAGGGCAAACCGGCAGTTCGCCGTTCGAACCGCGGCCCAAATAGGGCTGCAAGGCCGAGGAGGCGGGTGTGCTCGTGGTGTTCTGGTGCTGTTCCAGCGCCCATTGCTGCTTGGAGGAGTCAATCAAGCGCAGGTTGTTGATACAGGCGTTCATTTGCGCCGTGGTGCGGGCGCGAACGAAGTTGGGAATGGCGATGGCCGCCAACAGACCGATGATCGCAACCACGATCATGATTTCAACGAGGGTAAAACCTGCCTTGCGACTTGTTTTGAGTTTTTGCATAATAGTTCTTTGTCTTTCTCACTGCGGCGTGAACGATGCAAAAAGCGGGTTATATGAATACATTAACGTTCACTGATTGCTTTTTGCGAACCGCAATGCCTACATTAGCACCCCTTGTGCCAATATCAACCTTATTGTATAAGGCCAGTTCTTTCTGTTGTTTCTGCTCCTAATCTTAATCTTAATCGTAATCTTAATCTTCCCAATTCGATTAAGATTAAGATTACGATTAAGATTAAGATTAGGAGCCTAAGAAACCAGCCCCTCAGGGAGAGGAAACAGTGCCTACGCCCGGTCCCCCGGCCCCGGGCGGGGAAGCCGTCGGGGAAATCGTGATGCCTGCGCCGAAGGGAATAAGAATGCCTTGGGTGGGCGGCGGGGTCGGCAAAGTGGCATAAGCGCCCTCATTAATGGCCACGGCGCTGACGAAGGTCGTCGCCACCAGATCCAAATATTTGGACAGTACCCGCCACGGAGAGTACGGAACATAGACAATATCGCCCGCCGCCAAATAGACGTCCGGTTGTACGCCTCGCAGGATTTCTTTGTAATCGACCAGGGCGATTTCCGGTTTGTGCAGCGAACCGCGCACAATCGCCACTTGTCGGAGATGGGCATTTTTTACCGTGCCGCCGCAATTGGCCATGGCCTGGATCAGGGTCAGTTGGCGGACGAAGGGCACGGCGCGCGGTTCCAAGACGGCGCCAAAGACGTGGATTTCGTCGGCGGTCACCGCCGGCAGATAAACGAAATCGTCGGATTGCAGGTAAATGTTTTGGGAAAGGTCGCCCGCAAACAGCCGTTGGAAATCCACCGGCAGGATATGCCCATCGCGCAGGACAAAGCTGTGGCTCAAGTCCGCCAGATCTTCGTTGTAGCCCATCGTGACATTGTCGCGCCCGCCACTCCGGTTCTGCGGTCCGCCCGCTTCGAATATGGCCTCCAGCAGGGTAATCGAATTGGTCAAGGGATATACGCCGGGATTCTCGAAGCGGCCCAGCAGCCAGATTTTCTTGCTCTCGACTCCCCGCAGGCTGACCTCGACCACCGGTTTCTCGCGCATGAACTTGGTCAGCCCATTTTCGATGGCTTGCTTGGCTTCGTCCAGAGTCATGCCCCAAACGTCGATGCCGGGCAGCAAATTGTAATAAATTTTGCCGTCCGGTCCCACGATGACTGGGGCGCGGGAAGCCACGTCGCCCATGATCGCGATTTCAACGCGATCTCCTGGCCCCAGCGTAAAAAGCTGCGAGGAGGGTTGCAGCAATTCCGGGTTCATTTGGTTGGTGATGGTGACCATCGTCAATTGGCTCTTCGGCAACGCCACGGGTTGCAGGCGCGGGTCGAATGTGCGTGGGCCGGGAAATTGGCACCCCGTCGCAACCGCCAGTAAAAAGGCCAGAGAAAGTAGAATCAATCGATTCATAACGATGGAACGAAAGGCGAGTGAATGATGTGAATATTCGCGCCCGCCCAATCTGTGACCGACGCTTGCAAGAAAGCCGTAATGGCGACATCGAGCAGTTCCTCGCCGTAGAGGAAAGGCCGGTTGGCCACATAAACGATGTCGCGCGGCTGCAATCGGAAATCCGCCTCGCGTCCGTCCAGGATGGCCCACGAATTGACCGCAAACACCTGCGGCTTGTTCAGCGAGCCGCGCACGACCAGAATGCGATGTTTCCACGCGTTGCCGCCGAAGCCGCCTCTCTCCGAAATCGCGCCGATCACGCTGGCATGGTCGGTGTAGGCCACGGGTCCCGGAGACCTGACTTGGCCGAGCACATAGATTTCCTTCAAGTTGGCCGGCGCGAAATAAAGAAAGTCGTTGGGTTCCAATTCCAGGTTTTGGGAAAAATCGCCTTGTTCGAATAACCGTTCAAAATCCACCGTCTGCCGCGCGCCATTGCGAATCAAAAAGCTGCGCCCTAAATCCGCCATGTCCACCGAGTTTCGATCGACCAGCCCGGATTGCAACCCATGCGCGCGCGCCAGGGCTTCGATGATGGTGATGGGCCGGTTGAGAACGTAGGCGCCCTTGACCGTGACTTTGCCCATCACGTAATATTTTTTGCTTTGATACGAAATGGGCGTGACCATGACTCGCGGATTGCGATAATACTTGCCCAGCTCCCCATTCAACTTGTCGCGCAATTCATCCACCGTCAGCCCGCTGGCTAAAACCCCGTTGGCTTGTAAATAGCTGAGGCGGCCATCCATGCCGATGACGACGTCGTTTTGAGTCAGGTTCGTCTCGCCATAAAATCCAAGGGAGAGAATATCGCCGGGACCCAGGGTCAAATGCTCCTGCCACGCCGCCCGTTGCGCGGGTTTGGGACTGGAAAGGAGAGGGGCGGTCGCGGCGCTGTTATCGTTGGTCGCTTCGGGCGCGGCGGACGCGCTCATGGACAAACCGAGAATCACCGCGAACCCCATCACCCATCGGCCAAAGTGCCGTTGCACAAAGGAGCGGGGCGCGCGGTTGAGGACCGCTCCCACAATATTGCATCCCGCATGGCGCAATGTTTCCAAGTGGTGCCGCGTCTCGGCGGTGGAGACTTCGCCGCTGCGAGCGAACCAAATGAGTTGCGGCAAATTCTCGGCGAGCAAAATGCCTTCCGGTTGCACCGCAGGCGGAAGCTCGACCAGAAAGACAAGATTTTCGACCTGGCGCCATTTGTCCAAAGCGGCCTGCCATTGCTGGCGTCGTTCCAGATTCCAAGCCCAGCCGGGCAGGGGAATTTCCACCGTCGAGTGCGCCTTGGTATCTTTGGGTTGCTGGATGACTTGGAGGGGCAGGGGGAATATCACATCGGACGCAACGGCCTGCGAACCGTCTTCGGCCAAGTCCATGACGGGCCTTTCGTTGGCGCTTGATTCGGAGGTCAGTTGGCTTTGCGGTCTCGACTCTGTCGTAGCCGGCTCGTGCGGATGCATGGCCGGTTCAGCCGAGGGCTGAGTCGAAGCCACGGTGACCCGCAAGCCGCGTTGATGCGCGGTTTGCGCGAGCAAGTTGATCCAGGTGGAACGGCCTTCCCCTTTGTGTGCGGAAATGACGCCGCAAACCAGCGAATGATTTTGCGTTTCGGTGATCTTGCCCTTGAGAATTGTCCAGGATCGGAAAGCCCATGCTTTTTGAGCCGCCGGGTCCATTTGCGACAAATCTCCCAAAGTAATCAACACCGGCAATCCGGTCGCGCGCTCCAAGTCCGCCGCAGTTTTGATTCGCGGGTCAATGACCTCCACCAGCGCCACAAATCCAGCCGCCAATATGGCGCCGAAAAACGCCGCGGCGAAGGCCAGAATTACCCCTTTTCGCCAATTCACCGCATTGTTGACGTGGTCCAAGCTCGCCTCGTGCAGGACCCGGAAGTAGCCCTGCGCGTTCTCCGCATAGAGCTGGGCTTCGCGCTGCCGACTGGAGAGCACCGTGCGCATCAACTGCAATGAGTCATGCCGGCTCTTGAGCAGATCGTAATTCAGGTTTTTGTGGGAAAGCGCGTCTATTTTATGGCGAACCTGGGCGCGCAAGGCTTTGATTTCTGCCATTTGCTTGATCTGCACTTTATTCTTGGCCGTTGGCACCGGCCGGAAATTTGTGCCGTCCACGGCCACTGCCGACTTGCTGGCCGCGGCCATCTCGCTCTCCAGCGCCTGGATCGTGTCTAATTGCTGCTTCACCGCCGGATGGTTGTCGGTATAACGCACCCGCAATCGCGCCAACTCGTCCTGGGCCGCCTGCAACTTATCCGCGACCGGGTTCTCGCTCTCCAAGTCGATTCGCGCCAGGTCGAATTTCATATCCAGCTCGCTTAATTGGGCCAGATACGAGGCGGCTTGCTGGTCGTTATCCGTGATTCTCTGTTCCAGCGGAATGGCGGCTATTTCCTGTTCGACTGCATCCAGGTTTGTGCGCACCTCGGCCAATTTTTCGCCCAGGAACGTCGTCGCTTCCACCGCGTCATGCACCTGCATCTCCTGGGCGTAGCGAACAATTTCCTGCCCGTAAATGTTCAACAGATCGACCGCATGGGCCGGCGTGTCGTGTCCGGTGTAATACAAGTCAATAACCTGGCTGTCCGGCTGCGGAGTGGCAAAAAGAGACAGGGCCAGCGCGCTGGCCGAAGCGCGCGGCTTGCTCCGCTCGCTGACCCGCCGGTAAATATCCGGCGAACGAATGACCGTCGCCAGAGTGGCATCGCTCAACTGCTGGGGCTTGTAGGAATCGCCCGACTCGCTGGCCCGCAAATCCAACGGCGCATCGCGGCGGATCAACTCCATGTTCGCCATCGTCTTGGTTTTCACGTAGCACCAGGACAGCGCCCCCGCGCCAAAAATCAATGCCACCGCAGTCCACACATACCAGCGCCGCGTCACGGCGTCGATTATCCGCATCGGATCGAACGGCAGCTTTCCCGGCGCTTCAGGTGGAGATTCGCTTTCGAATCCAAGTTGCGGCCGAGGGCTTCGGCGCGGGGCATAGCTCTCGCGCCCCGGAGGGGCCGGTTCCGGATCCTCTTCCCGCTTATTGTAAAGCTCGCTAATACGTACTTCAGTGGAATCGCTCATTCCTATAGGTCCAAAAATTGGTCACAATCAAAAGAGAGACAGTCCACTGTCCCGTTTTCCGCGAAAAGTATGACCGACGCTCCTAACCAAGCAATCAGGCTAACTGCCGATTCATAGTGCAGAAAAACCCCTATCCCGACCCAACACGCCTATTCTTCCCATCACTCCCATCACTCCCCGGTCCGTCCCATCCGTCCCATC
>DASRLE010000659.1:0-26656 GCA_035648615.1 Saccharimonadales bacterium (SeqCode)
ATGTTAGCCAATACTAATAATAAGACAATACTATTTTATAAAAAAAGACGATTATTTCAACGGGCTGTTAGCGGGCGCGGAACGAGATTTTTATGCAGATCCGACGCCGGGAGGTGGTAAAGATTTTGATACCTTCGAAAATATACTTGAATCGCTCGAGAAGCCGGCAAACCCCATCTTCCAAAAGTTGCGGACTTCTACCGAAATTGACGAAGAAGAGAAAACGGTGTTCACGCAGTATATCATCCTGATGATGCGACGAGTATGGTCCTCAAGAGAGGAAATGAATCGCAGAGTCGTGCAACCGGGCAGCTACCGCCCAACGGATCATTTGTTTACAAAACTCAACGTGGCGAGGACACCGGAAGCAGAGGCGTACATCATGGAAACGTGGCAACGCATTTCTAGCACACCTGGATTTGGAGTTCAGCTCCACAATAGGCTTGCAGCCGCGTCCCCAGATTCATTTATGTGCGCCGCCCTAAATAAAATGCGGTGGATTTTCTACATCGCGCCCGCCGGGTATTTCTTTGTGACATGTGATAATCCAGTATGGGTATCCAAGGTCGGCCTTGGGAAAAGCATTGCAGAATTGTCTTTTCCAATTTCAACGTCCATTGCGCTGGTAGCTACCTGGAATAAACATGCGCGCGAAGGTTTTTCTATCGCGAGTGAACAAACCGTCAAGGCAGTAAACCGCCGAACCATACATTCAGCACAAAAAAATGTTTTCGCTTCTCAGATCGCGGAATGGATCATTAAAACTTTTGACCGAAAACAGGATGACTTTAAGCCTTTTTTCGGAATGAGAGAAGTATATGATGTTGTGAAACTTGTGCCGGACGTGCCGGGGTCGAGAGGGAAGTTGGTGTGGAATCTGAGATAACGAACCAGACGTACCGGATGAACGCTAAAGATTTTCTTCGACTCGGTGTCCCGCTCGGCGAAGCCACGCGGCGGGCGACAGATTTTGTGGCAAAATTCGTTTTGAGCAGAGGCGACAAGTCTATGCTCGAACACGAGGTCAAGGCCATCCTCGCCAATCCGTCGGCTTTCGTGGATGATCCGTTGCGGAGCGAGTGTGCGAAGGCAATTCTCAAAGCTCCGCCTCCTCCGCGCACTGAGCCTGTCAAGTATTGCCAGTGGGGCGAAGGGCTGGAGCACGAAGCCGTCATGCAAATGGAGAAAGCCTGTTTGCTGCCGGTATCGGTAGCCGGCGCTTTAATGCCAGATGCGCATGTTGGCTATGGCCTGCCAATCGGCGGCGTGTTGGCTACGGAAAACGCCGTGATCCCCTATGCCGTCGGTGTTGACATTGCCTGTCGCATGAAAATGACAGTGCTGGATATTCCGTTGCGGGATTTGGAGCAAAAGCAGGATCGCCTGACCCGCGCCATCGAAGCCGAAACACGTTTCGGTGTGGGCGCGACATTTCGGGATCGCCGCGCCCACGAGGTATTGGATGCCGACTGGACCATCAGCCCGGTGACGAAACAGAACAAGGGCCGCGCGTGGTCGCAACTTGGAACCAGCGGCAGCGGCAACCATTTCGTCGAGTTTGGTTTGTTCACGGCCCACTCAAAAATCAACGACCTGGAACCGGGAACGTATGTCGCGCTGCTATCGCACAGCGGCAGCCGCGGAACGGGCGCCGCTGTTTGCGACTATTACAGCAAAATCGCTTTTACTCAATTTCCAGATTTGCCCAGCGAGTTGAAGCGGCTGGCGTGGCTGTCGCTTGATTCCCACGAGGGACAGGAGTATTGGAGCGCGATGGAATTGATGGGCCGATATGCCGCGGCGAACCATGCCCTTATTCACCAACACGTCGCAGAGAATCTTGGGGCCAGTGTGTTGCTCGACTTGGAGAACCACCACAATTTCGCGTGGAAGGAAAAGCACGTCATCGGTGGGGTGGAACGCGAGGTCATCGTGCATCGCAAGGGCGCAACCCCAGCTGGCGACGGCGTGCTCGGCATCATTCCCGGTTACATGGCGACTCCAGGATTTGTCGTGAGCGGGAAAGGAAATCCCGACTCACTCAAATCCGCGTCGCACGGAGCCGGTCGCGCCATGAGCCGCAAAGCCGCCAACGAGAAATTCAATTGGAAAGACGTGAATCGTTTCCTGCGAGATTGTGGCGTGACGCTGATCAGCGCCGGACTTGATGAAGTGCCGATGGCGTACAAGAACATTCGCGAGGTGATGGCGGCGCAAGACGATCTTGTCACCGTCCTTGGCCAATTCGATCCCAAGCTGGTAAAGATGGCCCCAAGCGGCGAACGTCCGGAGGATTAATGGGAGGATCAATGAGTGAAGCGCCCACATCCAATGCATTGACACCTGCGAGCGGGTCGGAAGGTAAGATCGAGGAAAATGCGCCGGCCAATGTTGATGCGATGCTGCAATCGATCCTCGGCCGGTGGGCCAAATCTTTCGGCATGGCCGCGGTCGTTCTGCGAGGGAACTGCATCGTTGGCCGGGGTGCCGCAGGAGTCCGAAGGAAAGGCGCGGCGGATCGCGTCACACTCGAGGACCGATTTCACCTCGGTTCCTGCGGCAAGGCCATGACCGCGACACTCGTCGCGACGCTCGTCGAGGAAGGCAGGCTGAGTTGGACCGACACGCTGGGCGGAATTTTTGCCGGCACAATCAAAGATATTCACCCCGCCTGGGAAAAGGTCACGTTGCCGAAGCTCCTGGCCCACTGCGCAGGCATGCGTCTCGTCGCCAGCCGAGCCTTGCGGTCGCGTCTGGGTCCCCCGGAAAACTTGCCAAATCAACGTCTGGAAATTGCGAGATACACTCTCGCTCGCGCCCCAGACAGCGCTCCGCGCGCCAAATTCACCTGGCTCGGGTATTCCAATATCGGCTACACCATCGCGGGGGCGGTGCTTGAACACGTCACCGGATACTCGTGGGAAGACCTCATGCGCGACCGGCTGTTCCTGCCTCTTGGCATCACCACTGGCGGATTCGGGCCGCCGGGCGCCGCCAGCAAGACAGATCAACCTTGGGGCCACACCTGGATCACAGGCAAACCGCTGGCCCCGGGAAACCCCGCCGCCGAACTGCCGTTATTCTATGGCCCGGCTGGTCTGGTCCACATGGCAGTCGAGGATTGGGCAAAATTTGTCGCCCTTCATTTGCGTGGAGATCCAGCCAATCCGCATCGCCAGTCCGCATTGCTCGATCCGGCTACGTTCGCGGAACTGCATACCAACGCAACCGCCGGAACTTACTCGGCAGGATGGTTGATCACCAGAGCCGATTGGGCCAAAGGGGCACGACCGGGTGATACAGGCCGCTGTCTCTGGCACGGCGGGAGCAATGGCAAGTGGGCGTGCGCCGTCACTATCGCGCCTGAGATTGACTTCGCTGTCCTCGTCGCCGGCAACCGCGGACCTGATATTCCTGTGTGGTGGAAGGGCCGTCAGGCCATCAAGGCATTGATTCGAACCTTTGCGTCTTGAACGGACGGCATGATGTCGGTTCACCGGGATGACGCGAATCTCCCAATTCTTTGTTCCGGTATCGGGATCGCCTTTGATTGTAATGCTGTCATTGGCGAAATCACAATCGGAACCATGGACGCGAGCCGCTTCGCTTTTTGGCGCCGCTATAAGCCAGGAACTCAACAAGGTTTCCGCAGTCCTTGCTGAATCTGCTGCCAGCCGTCCTCACCTTTTGCACAAAAGCAGGAAATTGATCGTGTTCAGGCAGCTTCAATATCTTCTTGAACGATTTCGGCTCGGTGATTTTCCCCCTTAAGAAAGTCGCCGAGGCGCAGTTTTGCCACTGCAAGCCGGTCGATTTTTAACGATTTCCAAATCAGCTTGCCCTTCAAACGGACTCTGGCATAATAATTTCCAGACGCTGCATTGCGGATAAGATTTGCCAGTGGAGTCGCTTGCCATTGGGCTTCTTGTTCGATTCTGTTTTGCTCCTTTTCACGCAAACAGTATAGAAAGGCAGTATAGAAAGGTCAAAGTTTTTGAGGTGAAAACTTAAAATTCTCCTCGGTAAGCACCCATAGCTCAATTGGATAGAGCATCTGACTACGGATCAGAAGGTTATAAGTTCAACTCTTATTGGGTGCACCACTTCTTCATAGGAGAAATAAAATATTCTCGGAAATGGAGTTTGACCAGAACAGGCCAATCCCCCCAGAATCCCCCCTAACATAATTTTATGGCTCAAAAGCTCGAGAAAGTCGAAGGCGAAAAGTTTTTGTATCAGCACACCATGTCGAAGGTTTATTACATCCGCATCCGCACGGAAACCGAGGACACCGAGCGGTCGCTGAACACCACGAAAAAGCAGATGGCGGTCAAGCTGCGAGACAAATGGATGGCAGCCCGAACCACCGAAAAATTTGGAATCGAGGAACCAAAGCCTGCACCCAAACGACTGCGGATCGACCAAGCCCTGGACGATTACAAAAAGGCCGGCTTCGCTTCCATTCGCCGTGGAAAGTTGACGCATCCTGGGATAAAGCACCTGCGGACCGAGCAAGATGCAATACCAACCCTCAAGGGGTTTTTCAAAACGAAGCATGTGGATGAGCTGGCCCCTGATCTCCTGGATGAGTACCGCACATGGCGGGAGAAAAACGTGACAAAAGGGGACGGGGCTAAAACGACGGACCTGGAATTGAACACCCTCTCGAAGTCCCTGGACTGGGCCGTGAGAAAGGGGAGGCTGGTTTCCAACCCCATAAAAGCGCGCGCGCGGTATTACAACCCCAGCAAGGCCAGGCACTGCAAGGAGCTGGCCGCGAGCAACCCGGAGGAACTCCACCAGGCAGCCGCGCTGTTGTTTGAGGATCCCCGAGGCGAGGCGTTAGCGTGGCAGTTCCTGTGGGAATCGAACTTCGGTATGAGGACCGAGGAAACGCTGGCATTGAGGAGGGATGCCAAAAACACCGAGGAGCCTGGATTCATCAGTGGGGAGTCCATGTACGTTCGTCGCGCAGAGAAAAACGCCGATAATCCTGCGATCTACCTGCACCTGGAAGGGCGGATACTGCTGGAAGCGATGGACCAATGGACCAAAGTGAGGTACCCAGACAATCCCTGGTATTTCCCGGGGAGGTCAAAAACGGATGGGGACCCTTTATCCCCGTGGTCTCTGACGACAGCGCTGGATCGTTTATTTGAGAAGGGAAAGACGCCCAAGAAACTTACTTCGCATGGTGGTCGTGCGTTTTATGTCCTGGTGAGAAGATCGAACGGAGTCCATGACAGCCAAATTGCGGTTGAATTGAACCAAGTTGGGGGCCTGGAAACGCTACGAACGTCGTATGGGGTGGTTCCACTCCATTGGCTTCAAGGGAAGGGTCCAAAGCTCAAGTGGCTACCGATCAAAAAAGAAGACTACGCATGGGCAAAATTATTCGCAAAGTTGGGCCTCAAGATCGGGGACGTAGTACCGGCGGCGACCGTCTGACTTGGACCGCTTAAAGCGGATACGCCCCGCTACAGGCTCGGACTGCCATGGCATAGCCCGGACTTCCACCCAGTCGGACGAGAATCCAATATACCTGCCCGCCTCTTTGGCACCCAGCCACATGGCTACATCACATCCCGTATAATTCGCTCTTCTCATAACCCATTTTACAGCAAATTATTTTTGGTGTACGATTGAGCCCCGATCCTAATTCTGACCGCGTCTTTTGAGCCTGATTTGACGTCACTTAAACGTCCCTTGGGCTAATGACGTGTTCTCTGATTAGCAGGCCAAGGGCTTGCTTATTAAGACTTTGGAGAGGTGGCTGGGTGGTCGAAATCTTGACATTTATTTTTGCAGTATCCACGCCGCCATTTCTTGCCCATTGAAATCGGATTTTCTTTTTGCGCAGTTCGCGGCGGAATAGGTACCTTCCAGTACAAACCGCCATCTGGCCATGCTGAAACAGATCATGAGGAAATTCGACCACGAGAAAGGCAATCTTCGCGACAAGGCTTCGAATATCGACTACCGCGAGCGGTTCCAGGAAGAGTGCGGACGTTTGGAGCGTGGCGGCACCCGCAGCAACCGCATCGTCCTGGCCGAAATGCGAAACCTTGGCGTAGTGCGTCGCAAAATCATGGCGCAGGACAAGGAAAAAGCGCGGCTTGTTTTCGAATCCCGGCTCCGGTCCCTGCCGCTCAAAGTTAACAGCCTCACCTTTTTATTCAAATACAGCCCCACGAGTTTTGCAACCGCCAACGGCCTTCCCAGCTCCCCCACCGCGCAAAAACTCCTCCCGGCTCTCCGTGGCGAAGCGCAAGAACGGCTCCGTATGACGAAAGGCCGCTTTCTTGCGGCAGAGCCCTGGGGCCGCGAAGAGACCGACACGGCCACCGGAAAGACCCGCACTGAATGGTTCCTGACCTTCAAAACCTTTCTACCCACTGCCCAGACCCAGCCCTGGCGCAGCTTCTTCAAACGCCTCCGCCTTGACCCGGTAGAGACCGAGACCCAAAATCCCTCGACATGAAAGAGTCGGAAAAAGCTAAATCGCGGGTAGTTCCAGCACCCTCAAATGGAGCGCGCTCCGGTTTTGCTCGTCTTTCGTCCCGCAAAAATTCGAAAGCCAGGGGGAATACGCCACAGTCGCTACGCGTCAACAACGCTGATAAGGCGGCCAATGCCAAACCAATTGCCGCCACCGCAAAGGCTTCGGTTACACCCGAACGCCAACTATTGAAGACACGCCACCAAATGGCGGCGCGCTACCAAGTCAGTGTGCGGACAATTGGCTACTGGTGCAATGACGGGACGCTTCCGTTCTACAAACACGGCGGGGTCGTGAGATTCCATCCTCAGGAGTGTGACGACGCATTGAAAGCATTCCGGCGTAAATCTCGGTGGGAGACGTCGGGCGATGGCGAGGAGAACATCGACAACGCATAAGTCCGACCTATTTAGGAATCCGCCGCCACCACCACTGCCCACGGACGGCAACACTTCCGGAGCGGAGACGACCATTATGGGGAGTAAAATGGGGAGTAATCAGATGGCTGAACGAACAAAAACTGCGACTGACAAGTGTGTATCCTTCAAGCAATCCCCCGTCAGAAGAAATCAGATGATCGTCGCGCTGGACACTATCGCCGAACACGGCGTGCTGAAAATTTTCCATCGCATGGCCGAGCGCGCCGCCCAGAACCACGTTCCCGAGCGCGACGCGCAGCACGCCTTGGGGCACAATTCAAAGGCGGTCCACCGCGCCTACGCCAAGCGCGCCCAGGTCACGGGCCTCCTTGGAGGATTATGAGGAGGCGACGGCCAGCGGTAAAATCGTCTATCTCCAGCCGGGCGGGGCCACGCCGCTCGTTTCAGAGCCGAATCCGGCCAATAGGCTTCTGTCGGATGCAGATTACCGCTGGAAGGGTTGATCCGCAGATACCAGCTCATGCCCGGAATCTCCTTCCGAGCGGAAAGGCCCATGGACAATTCGAAGAACAATCCCAACGCATCGAGGGTGAACGCTCGCGGCGGCGCTACGTTTTCGCCGAACAAAACGGCCGCTGGCGGTGTGTCGTCGCGGTTGGCCAGCGGCAGTTTGAGCACGGGTGAACCATCGAAACGACGAAATGGGTTCGGCTGGGTCGCCCAGTCAAGGCCGCCCGGTCCTAGCGCGTAGCGCTCCGGATTGCCGTCGGGGTCGCGCAAGTAAATCGCCTCACTTACCCCGTGGTCAGAGGCTCCGTCGAGCGGGATGGACGCCGCCAGCAATCGCCCCAGCGCGTCAGCCAGCAAAGCGCGGCTCGGATAGAGAATCGCCACATGAAAAAGGCCCGTCGAGCCAGGCGGAGGCGGCGCACCACCACGGCTTTCCCAGGTGTTCAGTCGGATGTGGTGATGATAGCCACCGGCGGACACAAAGGCGGCCTGCGATTCTCAATCTTGGGCTTGGCAGCAATCCCATCGTGGTACAGATCGAGGTGGTTCTGATCTCCGATTTTTTCATGTGACTATGCTCTCCCCCCATTGCGATTACCAGAAACCGCTTGTGGAAAAGAGTGCAATTTGTAATAAAAACCAGCTAGTTTTTGTTACAAGAGGCATATTGTGAAAGCGATGAAGACCATTGATCAGAGGGTTTTGAGCCAAATTTGCAGAAGTCGGCAACGCAGCGTGTTTTCGCCGAGCCACTTCCTGGATTTAGGAGGCCGGTCGGCGGTGGGCGTTGCGTTGCATCGGTTGGCCAAAGCCGGCAAGATTCGCCGGATTCGGCGCGGGCTTTACGATTTACCCCGTCAACATCCGATCATCGGCCAGACCGCGCCGGACATCATGGCGACCGTTCGCACGTTGATGGATGGGAGCCATGCACAGTGGCAGTTCTCCGGGGCTTATGCAGCGAACGCACTGGGGCTGTCCGAGCAAGTTCCCGCTAAATTCGTCATCCTCACGGACGGCGTACCGCGTCGAGTGCCGTTGGGGAAATTGGTGCTGGACTTTCGGCGGGTTACGCCGCGCAATCTAATCGGAGCAGGTCGACGGGCGGGTCTCGTTATCCAGGCGTTGCGCTATTTGCACGGCAGCCCGTTGCAGGGGAAAGGCCACTTTGCGACGCCCAACCGGGAATTTCTGCAATTTTGCCGTGCCGGGGCAAAACGGACGACCCCGGCGACGATGAATTCTTATGTTTTTTGGGCGAAAAAGTGTTAAAACGATTCCGCATGGACGGCGGTTCAAAATTACATATCGCGATTGAAGGTTGCATTGGTGCCGGCAAAACGACACTGGCAACCAAACTCGCCGCATTCCGCGACGCCGCTTTGGTTTTGGAAGAATTTGAAAAAAACCCGTTTCTGGGTGCTTTTTACGGCGATCCCATTGGAAATGTTTTGGAAACGGAAATGCATTTTCTGCTGGTGCATTATCATCAACTGAAAGGGCTGCCCAATTCTTCAAAGGAATCGATCACCGATTTCACTTTTGCGAAGGATTTGATATTTGCGGGTTTGAACTTTCGCGACGAATCTGAAAAGAAAATATTTGTCCAGATCTATGAATTCTTGCAGGCGCGGCTTCCGGCACCAAACCTGATCATTTATTTGAAAGGCAGCGAGGATTTCATCGTCGACCGAATTCGGAGGAGAAATCGTTCCATTGAGCAAACTGTCGACGTGGAATATTTCAAGAAACTGAAACAAGCGTACGACGACGTGTTTTTGCGCAGTGCGAGCAATGTTCACGTCATCGATGCTGACCATTTCGACTGCTTAAATGATCCGACCGAATTGGAGAAGATCAGTTCGATGATCGATACTGTCGCTCCTCGTACGCCGGGCGAGAGCGCCTAAACGACAGAAATGAACGCTCCCGAACAGAGTTTGTGCTCCTTGGGTCCGGACTATTTCCGTCCGCGAGATTTTGAACATGTTCAGCCCTTGTATGATTTGGCGTATCTGCTTCAAATTGTTGCCCTTGCAAAAAACGAAGACGTTCCTGAATATCGGGTTTTCGCGCTATGGAAAGCCGCTCTGAGTCTCGATGGTTATACAACGAATGTAAATCGATGGCTCCACGGTGATGCCAGCGATGATACGCTCGATAGTGATCCGTCCTCCCGGATAAGGGACCATTTAGTAAGAATTGAGGCGACGGGCACGATTCCAGAACTTCAGGCATTGAGCAGCCCAGCCAATCTAGCGTGTTTGCGGCTTCGGGCAGTTCGTGGTCTGGGCATGAAGCAGGTGGCGGAAACCTTATCCAAGGCTCCGGAGGAATGGCTTTCCGACGCAGTTAAAGCAACCGGCCTCAAAGCAAATGCCCTTCGGGAAATTTGGGAGGGAACTGCAAATTCGTCTTGGGAGGCCGCCCACGTCGTTCCTCCATTGCTAAGGTTACTGCGAGGGATTGAAAATGCTTTCGGCCAGCCATGTTTATGGGAAATCCCCAACCTGGGCGATGGCCTTCAACCTGTAATAGGGGGATTCAGCGTTCGGACCGGCCTGCCGGGAACCGCATGTCTGGCAATGGTGGTAGAGGAGGCGCTAGGCAAAGATCATTTTTTCCAGTCCAAGCAAATATCAGAAAATAAGGTCGCCGTTTCGCACATTTTGGGCTGGAGCATGTTTCTCGAAACTACCGCAAATTTGCAGGGCCAGGGGCAATCAATCGAGGACTTGGCTCGACACGCCGATGCGCTGCTGGGTTTCGGTGGGTTGAGTTTGCGTGGAGACCTTCACTCTCATACAAATTGGTCCGACGGGGCTGCCGCGCTTCAAACCATGGCCGACGCTGCAAAAGAGATCGGTTTGGAATATTTAGCTATTACGGACCATAGCCGATCAAGTAAATTACAGGGAGGGGTTACGCCAGTTTCATGGATTCGCCAGGCGGTTTCGCTTTCATTGGTTCGGCCAGGCATCAAAATTCTCCATGGAATCGAAGCCGACATTTTGGCGGATGGAACTGTGGATCTTCCACGCGGTCTCCTGGCCGGCCTAGATATTGTCGTGGGATCGGTTCACAGTTCATGGAGTGATGATCACACCATCAACACGAACCGGATTTTAGGGGCTATCGAGTCCGGGTGTATTGATATTTTGGGCCATCCTACGGCGACCATTCTGGGTAAGCCAGGAGTGCCAAATTATTATCGACCACCTATCGTTGTGGATTGGGAGCGCATATTCGCGGCTTGCAAGAAATGGCGCGTGGCTTTGGAGTTTAATTGTTTTCCTTCTCGGCTTGATTTGCTTTTGCCCCTGCTTCACGAAGCGTCTTCGTCCGGGTGTTGGATCTCATTTGGGAGCGACGCTCATAGTCGGGCGCATTTACAACACCTCAAAATTGCTCAGAGAGTTCTATCGCATATCGATCCCAGCCATGTTTTGAATCTTCTTTCCTACAGCGAGATAAGGAAATGGCTGAAATCTGCTCGGAAACTACGTTCAACGCAGGAGCCTGAGATTCGCCCCATAGCCCAAGGAGATTTGTTTGGCGAACCCAAGCCGGCCGCTCGATCAAAGCCAACGATTGTACGCGTAGCGACACACGGCTGTATTCCGGCAGGTTCGCGTGTCGTCGGGCTTGATTTGACCGCTAGCAAGGTGAAACCGACCGGAGTGGCGGTTCTAGATGGAATGAGGGTTAAAACGTGCTCTCTCGAAAGCGACGAAGATATAATGGCTTTTATTGCGGAGACGAAACCCGCAATCGTTAGCATAGATTCGCCGCTTGGGCTTCCCGGTGGCGGATCTGAAATATCAAATTCCGCTGGAATCATGCGGATGGCTGAATACGATTTGAACAGCGTGGGCATTTCTGCTTATCCAGCGCTGATTGACTCCATGAAACCACTCACATTGCGCGGCATTAAATTACGCCGCGAAATTGAGGCCATACCTGGTGGACCAAAGGTCATCGAATCCTATCCAGGGGCCGCGCAGGACGTTCTTTGTATTCCCCGGAAACAAAAGGGCCTCGAATTCTTGCGCGCAGGACTGAGCGAATTGGGGCTAAAGGGGCCTGGCCTGAAAACGGAATCGCACGACGAAATGGACGCGATCACATCAGCGATCGTGGGCCGTTTCTATGAGGCCAATGAATTTGAACCGATGGGAATTCCATCCGAGGCGCAATTAATCATCCCGAAATTACATCCTCTGATTTATGAAAGACTTCCGATTGTCTGTTTATCTGGGAAAACTGGGGCCGGAAAATCAGTAGTGGCGCGCTACCTGTCGCTATTCTACGGGTTCCATTGGTTGCGAACGCGGGAAATAATCCGTGCTTTGTTAGCGGATGACATGCCGCTTCCATTGGAAAAGCGCATGTATAAGAAGGAGATTGCTGATAATGTCATCACCGACGCCGTGTTGAGGGATTTTGGGATAATCGTCTTGGAGCAATACAAGCAAGAACCTCTAATTCGTAAACTCCATGAGATGGTGGCTGTTACGAAACGACCCGTTGTCGTGGATGCCGTCCGGGATCTGAGCGATTTTATGTCGCTTCCCACATTTCACGGCGAACCGGTGCTCTGGTATGTTGATGCGTCGGAATCAGCAATTCGCAATAGGCTTGTTCAAAGACAAAAAAACGGCAAACAACCGATTGGAAATGAAAGCAGAATTGATCAAAAATCCCATATTCTAAAAAACCATTCTAACACATGCTTAAGAAACGAATCTTCACTGGAGGATCTTCGATGGGCGGCAGACGATGCATTATTCCAAATTATACAACTGAAAAGACAATGAACATCATTGAAGTCGAGATTCCTTAAGATCTTCTATGTAACGTTTGTATGTGTCACCATCAGAACGCAGCGTTATATAATGGCAGAAACTAGCAAGTCGTTTCTCAAACTCCCCAGCGTTTATAATCAAAATCGCCTCAACGACAGATACGTCGGGCGCGGCCAAACTCTCGAGATAGTTTTGCGTTTCCTGGAATGTTAACAAATTCAATAGTTTCCGGTTGATCGCTTTCAAATCCTTGCTTAATCCGAGCAATTTCTTCTTTACATATTTGATCGCCGCCTCCTCTGTATCGGCCGGGAGAAATCTATCAATATGCTTTAACTTTTCACGCCACGATGATGGCCCCATACAGAGCAACACATCAAATCTTCCGGGCCGCTTTATAGCTGGATCAAATTCATTTTGATAATTTGTGGCGAACAAAAATACTAAGCTTGCCTGATTGTGTAACGAAGCAAGCTTCGGCAACATACTTGTTGTTAAGAATTGACTTGTTAAATCAATTCGTTGCCCATCCCTTGTCCTAACTAACGCATCCATTTCATCGAACAATATGACAACCGCAGAAAGATCTTGGAGATCACGAAAGATTTCCGTTGCCCTGCTATAAATATGTTCAATTCCTTTACTCAAAAACTGTGACGGGTCAATGAGGACGACAGGCCAACCCAAGGTTGCCGCGAGAGAATTTGCAATTTGAGTTTTGGATGTTCCTGGCGGTCCAAACAACAACGCAGATACACGTCCATCGATCTTTTCGCCAGAAAAGGCCTTATAATTCAGGGCCGGCCGAATAAGCTGAGCTTCTAAAACAGTTTTGACCGTAGTTGTGGAGGAGCTACCCTGAAGATGAACATTCACATCGAGCAAACGCGTCCAGGAGTTGCGATTCGAAACGGCTGGCGTAGCTTTGTATTCACGCAGAAGAATAGCCTGCGTATTAACTGCAAGCATGTGCTGTAATTCCCAAAGAAACATGTGGGCTACAGCTGTAGCCCAAGATTCTGGCTGCTCGGCATTTAAAGAATCGAGCTCTCCGCCTGAGTTCCACCCCCAATAGATTTTGCGGTTTGCGGGGAATTTAAGTCGATTTTTAACACACCAATTAAGAGCGCTTTCCAACTTTCTTACCATAACCGGAGTGGCCAACAATTGGGACTCGGTATGTCCAAATTCAGATAGCACAGCTTCCAACATTTCAAATGTGAAGCAATAATTTGATCCAGCTTTCGGATAGTGGAACAAAGGAAAATATTTTGGCCAAATTCCAGATGGTCCCTGTTTGCTGAACAAAACGTCAATTCCATGTTCAAGCTCAATGCTAGAAGGCAGAAGCTGCAAACAAGCCGCTATTCCCGAAATATTCCCAGCGTACGCAACCTTGCGAAGCCTTGCACAAAGACAAGCGGCCATCGCCATCGCGATGGGATCCATTAACGCCTCATGCTGAGCAACAACTAGGGAACGTTGTTTATTAAACTCATGTCTCGCCCAATTACAGATTAATCGCCATTGACCTGCCCCTAGAGGAATTTTGCCACGCACAACTCCATCAACAAACCAGTAAACAAGTGCCGCGGAAGGGGGGTATTTATTTATACCAAAGCGCTTTATGTCACAAGCGAGCCATTTGGCAATGTCATTCAATGTAACACGGCCAAGTGGAGAATAGTTGCGCTTTTGTGTCGCTGCTAGCGAGGGCGCAAGAATCCCGGCCTCAACAAGAAGTCCAAAAGTTCTTATCACCATAGTCGTGGAAAAGGCGTTATTTAGGCCGAGCCCTGAACTGCGCCAACTCGCATTGTAAATTCTTTGAAAGGCGCGCTTTGCCGCTTTTTTCGTGCTTTCGTTATGTTTGTTAAAGGCGCGGAATTGTTTACTCAATGCCAATGACATCAAACACGAACAACTGCTCGTCACTTTTACATCTCCACGTTTTGATGACTGTTGCGGTAACCGACGAAAAGTAAGAAAGTCTTGTGAATTAAAAAATGCTTCAATATCAGTCGTCTGATATGAAAGCAAATCTAAGGCGTTTGCACGCACGCGACGAATGTCTCCCAGATCAATGTCAGGCATGAGTCGATTATAGATTAAAGGCTATTGTATGTTTGGCTGCAACATCAAAGGTGCCAAATCCAGTGCCGGCAAAAGCGACTGGAACGCCGGTGGCGAGTTCCAGAACGTTTAAGAACTTATTTGCAAGAGGGGTGAGTTTGTTCCAATCAGCGATCCCGGTATTGGCGTATTCAAGTCGGTCCAGCCCCATTACTGCCAAGCTGGTTGGACAATTGTATTTAGTGGCGAGCTTCACTAGATCGAGATCAAATCGCGCGACCCGCCGTAAGCGTTGTGTCACCGAGGTATACTCTGGAAGGACCTTTGGAGCGCCGGAGATATTTCGCACATGTTCCCATGAAAACTCGTTTGCGAAAGGCCCGCTTGTTCCTGCCACCCGGATTGGAAATGTCCGAACTACCATGACAATATTGTCAATTTGACGAGGTGAAAGCCCAACTTCCATAGCAAAAGCAGCCGCTGTTGTGTCCCGCGAGGTAACGTAAGGATAGTCGGGCCCATGCAGCAAGGAAAGGGCAAAGCCTTGGGTTCCCTCCACGATGACGTCCCCGCCGTCTTCAATCTGGCGATGAAGCAATGTCGCCACCGTCTCTACTCGGCAGCGGGCTCTTATGGCTGCTGAGTCTTTTGAAAGTCGAACGCCGTACGCGCGCGACATTCTTCGCAGAAGGGCGGCGCCAGTTCCGGAACAGGTGCTACCGATACGGACCAAGGTGTCAGCTTCAGCCACGCGATCCCCTTCAGTTACCAAAACACTCCGCGGATCCACAATGATGCGATCTTGTGGGATTTTCAGCAGGTCCAATTCGCGCAGGAGAATCTCCTCGTCCACAACGCAGCCCGCTGCGACGCAAAAAGTCGCTTTTTCAGGTTCGGAGCAGGAAGGAACCTGGCGGAGGACTACCGATTTTCCTTCAATCGTGACGCTGTGACCGGAATTGGGGCCGCCGCAGCGGACGAGCCAAGGAGAATGTGATGCTTTTGCCAGGAGGGCAACCACTTTGCCCTTGCCTTCGGACCCATATTGGCCCCCAACGACAATTGTTGCTGACATAATTTGGCCTATTTTGAGTTTACGTTAATCGAATGATCCGAATTCTCGTTCGTCGCCACAGAACTGCAAACAAAATCGGAGGCAACAAACTGCCCTGACAATGAGCGGCCCACTGTGCGGGTGATCGCGGATGCAACCTCAATGCAGATCTTCCGCCGTTTGGTAGTTCGAGATTGCTTTGGCACCACGGATTGGCATCATTTGGAGGCATGGTGCCACGCTCATCCCTAAAACGGTTATTGGGACCAAGCCAACTTCAAGCTGGTCGATGCGATTAATGCAGAAATCTGGACCCGATCCCCTCAGCTGTCACGCGAAATTCAGCACCCGGGTGATCTGGTTCCGCCAGGATCGGTCGGACCGCAACAAGCGATGCTGGAACCGGACGCCGATTTGGGCATACATGCGAGCTCAGTCCTCCCTTGGGTGCCCGACATCGTGGGCAAGGAGGCCGATGGAGACCGGGCCATCCTGATCTTCGGCGCCGCGTATGCCGGGTTCATCCGGGAGTATTCATGTCGGGGTGCCTGCTTGCGATTGGCTGAATACGCAATTTCCGCCCGCAATGGCGGCGGTGATAATTGGACCGCATTTCAGCGGGCTTTCCTCGAAAATGTCGTCGTCCCGGACATTGTTTATTACGGACGCCTCGCATCATTGCTGTCCTCGGTAGGCGTTTCTGCCAACCGTGTCGTCGTTTCGGATCTGTGTCCCTGCAGCATCGTCAAACGGACCGTCATCAATAACCGCCGCCAGGATGACAGCCGCCAGCCCTGCAAAGATCGAGCGTCCGTCTTTTGCTGGTACGTGGAGCATCCAGTGGTCGAGGGTTGGACGTGGAGACGTGTCACGGAAAGCCTCGCGGCGCGCATAATTGCTTTAGGGCACATCGCTGAACACGGGCTGCTCCGCCTCTTCAGCCGGCACGGTGCGATGATTTCCCGTGATGGGCAGCGGTTGAGCGATTTGTGCCAAGGCGGCACAGTCCCGGCTTGGGGCTGGGTTGACCGCTACGCAGATCCTGGCAGGAAACTTGCCCATTGGCTGAAGCCTGGAAGGTGGTGGACGATTTCGATCAATGGGAGAAATGTGCAGTTGCTCCCTGTGTATCACCCTTCCACGGTGGATAATTATGATCCTGGCTACAGGCAAACCGGGCAGGCTCTGGCCGCTTGGCTCCCGAGATAATGGCCTCGGCCCGATGGCCTGCCCCGCTTCCCAAAACCAGGACCATTCTCACTGCTCCAAATCAAACAACGCCGCAGGCGTCAAAGATGTTGATTACGGACGGTCAGGTGCCCATCATGCCCAGAAGCCTGCTGGCCGTGACGAACAATGACGCAACGTTGCAAGATCGGGAAATGGGTGCTTTAGAGGGGCACTCAGGGGCGGCTATTGCCGTTGATGGACTGACGCCGGTTGCAGCACTTGAGCAGATTCTCGCGGTGGCGGCCGGCGGGGTCAACGAACAAGCACTGGCCGAGGGCCTGTTGAGCAAATTCGGCACACTGTCAAACGTCCTTGCCGCTGCCGACCAAGAATTGCTCGGATTTAACGGGATGACCGCAGAGGCGCTCAAACTGCTGCGGTTGGTGGCCTGGGTCCGGGAACACTGCGATGACACCGCGCCTGCAACCCTGAAGTCGAATTCCAGCGCGTCCGTCCAGCCCGCCGCCTCCCCCCAGTTTTACCGGCACTCCCATCCAATTCCCTCAGTCCAATCCGAAATACCGTTGAATATGCCAGGTCAAACCGAGTTGCGGCTGCCGGAAAAGCCGCCACAACGTGAACGCAGAACCATCCAGGACGCTCTCATCGCCGAGGGGTTGATGGCGCTCAAAGCGGCGCAGGAAGCCAAAACCACTGACGAGCTTCAGGAACTCCTCCTGAAGCGGCTGGGGCAAAACAGCATGGAAACCAGGACCAGATATGCCCGATCGGTTATTAGCTGGTTCTTCCCAGACGGGGTTCAGGGTTTGCTGCCGCGAGCATGGCAAGCATACCAAGATGAGGGCATAAGCACCGACCTGCTTCGGTGGTCATATTTAAATGAGGAGCCGATCATGGGCCGGTGCGTGAGCGAGGCCCTGTTTCCATGCGAAAACGGACTGGCAATGCCTGCCACGTATTTCGACAGGTTTCTTCAGGATTGCCTTGCCGAGGCCCCACCCGCGAAGACCCGCGAGCGGCTGAAGATGAACCTGAAAAGAATTGGGTTCCTGGATCGCGCCCGGGGGAAGCCCGACCGGCTCCTGCCTGTGGTCCCACAGAAAACATCGCTCCTGCTGTTGTTGCACCACCTGTTTGCCGCCAAGGCAGTGAGAACGGTGGAACTGCGCAATCTGTTCACCAACCCGTTTTGGAAATACCTCGGCTACAAATCCGAGGATGCCGTCAGGGCGGTCCTGCGGGAAGCCGATGCTGCCGGGCTAATCGGTAAATACGTCGTGGCCGATCAGCTTGAACAGGTTACCACCTGCTTCACGCTCGATGAAATTCTGGGAAAGAAGGCTCGGTTATGAAATCTGCTGCTCAACTCCAGGCGTTGCTGATATCCCGCAGTTGGGACAAGGAGCTTGTGCTCTGGGTCGGCGGTGAGAAGGCGCTCCAGGATGCGATCGGCGCGGCGAAGCATGTCGTTTTGGACCTGCTGGACCTGTTTGACCCGGAGAACCTGCCTACCGACGAGGACGATACACGCGACCAGTTGCGGGAAAGACTGCGCACCAAGCTGAAAGCAATAACACACGGGCCCAACAACCGGATTGTTCTGATTGTGAAATCCGTTGGTCTGCTCGCAAGGTACCGGGCTGGCCTCCAAGAGTTTTATAACTGGTTCGTTGGTGATTTCGCTCTGGTCATCCTGCTGCTGGACGCCGGGCACGAGAAATTCGAATGGCCGGAGGAGGTCGTTTGTGAGCCCAATCGCCTGCTGGGCTATTTTTCAGAGCCGGGTATGGTCAAGGAGATCTTCAGTGCGATTGGGTGAAGCTATGCGTGAACTGAATAAAATCATCACCGTGAAGGCGGAGCCGGAGACGACGCCGTCGTTGTCCGACATCATTCAGCAGTCCAAGGCCGCCCTCACCGTTTCGGAATATTTATTCACGCCCGCATTGCGCAGTCACGCCAAACGTATTTTCGATTGCGTGGTGAATGGCAAGGGCCAGGGCTTTTGGGTCCAGGCCGAATACGGCGCGGGCAAGACCCACTTCCTGGGCGCCGTGGTGGATTTGTTGGTTTGGCAGGTTTGGGATGCACTTAAAGCGGATCGGGCCGGATGACCTGGTTGTGCTCACCTCGGATCACGGGTTCAAGGAACTTTTGCACGGGGACGCTGTGACCGTTACGGAGGCCGAAGCCAAGAACGCAGGCAAATCGATGGAAGAGAGCATCCGATGGCGTTACATTGAGGGCTTCCCGCCAGCCGCCATGCCGGAGGCTGTGAAAGTTCCGATTGGCATCGGCACCAGTTGGATGGCTGTGGGACGTCGATGGTTTATGCGCCAGGGAACAAAAGCGACTCCGCGCTATAGCCACGGCGGACTGTCCCTGGCTGAAGTTGTGGTTCCGGGCGTGGTGTTGCGCCGGGTAACCGAGAAATCGGCCCGGGCGGAGATGCTCGGACTGCCCATCGTCCTCCAAGCCAACGAGGATGCCACGGTTGACCTGCAATTCACCGTGCGCAACACTGGCAATTGTGAAATCGAGTTCGAGGTCAGCGTCGTTGACAACCTCGGTCAGGAACTGCTGAGAAAACCGGGGCACTTGGCTCCAGCCACCTCGGCCAAACTGTCCGCAACGGTTTTGGCGAAATATCGGGAAACGCCGGCACGCGAACCTGATCCGACCGGCACTGTCAGCGCCGTTACGGTGCGGTTGCGACACACCGAACTGGAAGGAGCGTGGCGGGAAGCCCTTGACGGCCGGGCATCGATCCCGGTGAGGATCACGCCAAAGACAGTAAAATTTGAAACGGACGCATTGAAGGGATTCGACGACGTTTAACAGGATAATTTCATGGCAGACGACATAAAATCGGGAACACCACAGCCGTTGAGCGCGTTAGACGGGAAGATTTTCCGCACTCTGGGCGACCGGGTCATCCTCAAACCGTTAACGCGGTGGAACGAGGCTTACAAAGAATTTCCCCGCTATGTGATGGAATACTTGGTGAGCCGGTATGTGGACGCCGCCAAACCGGTGGATGGTCAGAAAAAAATCGACCGTATTCTGTCGGAGCATTATGCCGAGAGCGCGAAAAAAGAACTGATCAAGAGCCGGATCAAAGAGCGTGGCCAATATACCTTGCTCGGGCAATTATCTGTGCGGTTGGATCAGTCTCGCGACCATTATTGGGCCACCGTTCCAGCCCTCGGCGACGACACCGTGCGCGTCGCGCAAAAAGTTCTGACGCAATATTCCGACGTGTTGCTGACCAGTGGGGCCTGGGGGACTATGGAGATCGAATACGACGGCACCTACGAAATCAAATCCCGTAAATTCCCCTTCTACATCCGCGAATTTACACCACTTCAATATACACGGTTGAACCTGGACGATTTCGTCGAGAAATGCGTCGAGTTCACCGACGAGGAGTGGTTGGACCTGCTGATCCAGTCCATCGGGTTCAATCCAGCGAAATTCGATTTACGGGTCAAAATGTTGATGCTGTTGCGTCTGGTGCCGTTCGTGGAATCGAACTACAACCTCATCGAGCTGGGGCCGCGGGAAACCGGGAAAACATACACATTCCGCAACACATCAAACCGCGCGTTCGTCGTTTCTGGTGGGACATCCACGGTCCCGAGTTTGTTTTACAACAAAACGTCGAAGAAACTCGGGGTCATCGGACTCAAGCATCTGGTGTTTTTTGATGAAATTGCGCATACGAACTTCAACGACGAGGCGAGCATCAGCATGCTCAAGGACTACATGCAGACCGGCAAGTTCAGTCGAGGAGACCAGGAATTCTCCGCACCATGCTCGATCGTCCTTGGCGGCAACATCGATACCGACCTGGATCGGAAGCAGCCAGATGAAGGTTACCGGCACCTGTTTCAGGTGCTGCCCCAAGAGCTTCAAGATCCGGCGTTCCTGGACCGCATACACGGGTACTTGCCGGGATGGGAAATGCCCAAGATTCGCCCGGAGAACTATGCGACCGGATATGGACTGCTGACGGATTACATGGCGGAGATTTTTGCCGAGCTGCGGCGCCGCAATTTCCAGACCCACGTCAACGCCTGGGTGGATTTCGGTGCGATGACCGGGCGCAACCAGGACGCGATTAAAAAGACAGCCGCAGGCCTGCTGAAACTGCTGCATCCGCACCGGAGCCCGGACACGCTTACCGGCCCGGAGGTTAAGCCACTGATGGACATGGCGGTCGAAATGCGCCAACGCGTAACGGACCAGTTGGCCAAGATCTTGCCAACCGAGTTCAGCAACGTGCAATATGGGTTTAAACTGAGGGGTGAAAATGGCGATTTTTGACCATCAGCCTTTAATTTGCAGCGGCAACATGCCAAAAATCGGAGTGCCATATGAAGAAAACAAATAGCAAGCCGGGGGACGACAATGTCGTGTGGAAGGTCGTCCCGATGCCCGTGGACCAGCTAATACTGGATCCCGACAACCCCCGTCTCGCCTCCGCTGATGCAGGAAGCGACCCAAAGCAACTGGTTAAGTATATGTGGGAGGAAATGGCAGTGGACGAAGTTGCATTATCCATTGCAGCCAACGGCTTTTTTCACGAAGAGCCCCTTCTCGTAATACCCAGCGACAAATCAAAAAAGGAGGGGGACAGACAGAAATATATTGTCGTCGAGGGCAATCGACGACTCTGTGCTGTGATGTTGCTGCGCGACCCAAAACTCAGGGAATTCGTAAAGGCGACCGATCTGCCGCATTTAACAGCAAAGGAGGTTGAATCTCTCAAAGAATTGCCGGTATCACTTTACGACAATCGAGAGGATTTGTGGGAATATTTTGGCTTTCGTCACATCAACGGTCCGAAGGCATGGGATGCGGAGCCGAAGGCAAAGTATGTGGCGACGGTTCACGAGAAATACAAGGTGGCGCTTGCCGACATCGCCAGGAAAATTGGAGATCAACATTCATACGTGAAGCGCATCTACCGCGGCTTCGTCCTGCTCGAACAGGCCGAAAAAGTTGGATTCGACCGCGAAGATCGGAAAGCAAACCGATTTAATTTTTCCCATCTATATACTGCAGCTGACCAGCAACCATACCAAAAATTCCTAGGAATCGAGTCCGAGACTTCGTTGAAACGCGATCCCGTCCCCAAATCCAAGCTCGATGACCTCAAGCAGTTGATGGTCTGGCTTTACGGTAGCAAATCCGAAGACAAGGCTCCAATTATCCGCACTCAAAACCCTGATCTAAATTATCTACGGCAGGTGATTAGCAACAAGACTGGGCTGGCGGCATTGAGGTCTGGGATTCCATTGGATCGGGCATTGCAGTTGAGCAAAGGCGATTCACAGGTCTTCCGCGAGGCTTTGCTGAAAGGAAAGGTCAATTTGCAGGAGGCCAAGTCGGTTGTTACGACCGGCTACAAGGGCGACGAAGAAGACGATGCCTTGATCAGCGACTTGCGCAAGATCATGGAGAGCATCGAGACCGAGATGGCCGAGATCGTCAAGAGCGCAGGAAAATAGTCACATGCCAGCGATCCCTGAAAACCTGGATGACCCCCTTAAGTGGGCGGACTGGCTGGAGGTTTTTGCACTGGAACATAAAGACCTCAGCTCAAGTATCGGCGACCTCGAACGAGTATTAACGCAGAACTCCATCGAAAGGAAGCAATGCGAAATTTACTGTGCGTCCGTCAGCACGGAGTTGAGTTCTAGGTCCACGGGCGCTGCGGACGGATATCCATTCGTATTTAACGGATCATTACTTAAGCAGAAGGACGATTTGACGAAGCATACGCCTTATATCTTCTGCTTGTTCTTGTCTTATTTCGATGGGGCAAAAAAGAACCACAAAGGCATTTACCCTGACCGCGTATTTGAGCACGTCTCACGCATAGCAGCCCAAAGCTATCTTAATGGCAGTGCCGTTCGTTTTGGGTTCCCACGAGTTGCCTCTGAGCTGCCAATTCAGTTTACTAAGGCAATTGAGGTGATTTGTGGTCATCTTGGGGAAGTAAACTATAACGGCAAGGCGGCCGGTCGAGCAAAGGACGATGAACTTGACGTTGTGGTATGGAAACATTTCTCCGACCGACGCTCAGGCAAGATTATTATGTGGGGACAATGTGCCGCTGGCTGGGATTGGGAGAGCAAACTTTCTTTCAATCCGAATGCTTTCCGCAAGAGGTGGGTTCAGCCGGACTTTGCGAATCCACTATTGAAATCCATTTTCATTCCGCACGTTGTTGATCCCAGCAAATGGGACTACTTTGCCGCAGAAGCCGAGATTCTCTTTGATCGGTGTCGAATCGCATCATGCTCGTTTGGGCACCGTGACATGGACGCCCACGCCACCAACATGAAGGATTGGTGTGCATGGATACTTGAGGAACATTCGAAATGAGTAAACGCAACCGTTTGCACTCAATCTGTCCGTATTTCGCGATGTTCCCTGAGCGGTTCGTGCAGGAAAACGTCGTCAGGTATTCCCGCAAAGGTGATTGGGTGCTTGATCCGTTTAGCGGGCGCGGAACGACAATTCTTCAGTCCCTACTTATGGGCAGGAACGCAGCCGGATTGGATATCAATCCGGTTGCGTATTGCATCTCTGGCGCAAAAGCTCACCTCCCCCACATCGGTTCAACTCTTCGTCGGATCGCAGAACTGACCCGCCAATATGCCATAGCCGATCAGGACACTCTGGAGGAGGAACGTCGTGCTCTGCCGCCGTTTTTCAAACGAGCATTCCATCATGACACGCTCAAACAGATTTTGTTTATTCGTGCCCGGTTAGGTTGGCGTCAAAGCAATGTTGATCGCTTGATCGCTGCTCTTGTACTTGGCTCACTTCACGGGGAGATGGACAAATCCAGTTCCTACTTTAGCAACCAGATGCCACGAACCATCTCTTTAAAACCTGACTACTCGCTCGCGTATTGGCGGAAGCACAAGCTGTGGCCCAAGAAGCGTGATGTGTTTTCAATGTTAACGAATCGGGCAGCACTTAGGTTGAACGGGAACGCTGAACTGCCAAAAGGCAGAATGCGCCTGCAAGATGCGAGAGGAGCGAACCAAATTTACCCTGATCTTACGGGTAAAGTGCGACTAGTTGTCACATCGCCGCCTTATTTGGATGTGACAAACTTTGAGGAGGATCAATGGTTGCGTCTCTGGTTTCTCGGCAGCCAACCGTACCCCACCTATCGAACTCTTGCTGGAGATGATCGGCACACATGTGCATCAAAGTATTGGCGGTTTCTCACCGAAGCATGGCAAGGATTATCCAAACTTATGGCGCCCCAATCGGTTATTGTGTGCCGCATAGGTGGCAAAGGTTTAAACGTCTCAGGGTTGAGCGCTGGCATGGAAAGCTCCCTGAAGGCCGCATTTCCACGAGGAAGATTTCCTACCAGGCCAGTAGTGTCTCGCCTCAAAAACCGCCAAACCCAGAGCTTTGCTCCAATGGCGAGCGGGTGCTTGTTCGAAGTCGATTACACATTCAAAACTTCGTAGGTTGAAGCATTAAACACAAAGCTGCTCTTTGACCACGGGTATGGGGCCTTGCGTAACTCCTTAAATGGGTTGTATTCCAAGATCAACGAAGAGATCTTGAAATGAATAAAGCCCGACTGATAAAGCAAATCGTCGCCAGCTTGTGCGAAAGTCTTGGCGTTTTGGAAAAAGCCGCCCGGGCATCCCATGCAGAAGCCACGCATGAGAGCAGCATGGCGGAAAGCAAATACGACATGCGTCCTCAAATTCTTCAACACGGTGCCTATGAGCGGTTTCGTCGCCACTCAAACCGTCTCATGAGCCGGCTTGAGAGAGATTTTCCCATGCCTCCAACAGGCTGGCCACTTTCATCTCGAACGCAGTCCGTTTTGCAATAGCCATCACGATTAATCCACTCAATTTGGTCTTTTATGTTAAACCCTGCCAGCCGTATCGCCAACACCCGTACGTCATAGGTCCTGGGTCCAAAAAAGCTTGCCAAATAGCCGCCTGGTCTGAGCACGCGAAACACTTCTCGTCAGAGCCTCGGTTTAGGCACAAATGCGTCCCAGGCTTTGCCCATGAAGCTGTTCCCCTTGATTTCCATGTGATCGGTGTCCATTCACGCGCGAAGCATCTCCAAAGTATCTAGAGGGGTGCCAAGCCGATAGGGAAGGTAGGTCACGACTGAGTCAACGGAGTTATCCGGGAGCTTCCGTAAAGACTCCATGTTGTCGCCAAGGCATATACTACAGGTATTCACCACTTATCATAGGTAGTGAAGTCTCAATTACAACCTATCATGTGATGATAGCATCCGCTCTAGCGCAGCCTAACGCCCGATCTCCAACAACGGCCGCCCAACTGTGCGATTTCTGGTGTTCCACTATCCTGCGCATAGGACTGGCTCGGAAATACCTTCAAGCGGACCATGGCGGAGCAGTTCGTAGCGCGGGATTATAGGCCATAGGTTGTAAAAGTCAAGTGTTGCTCCGCAAGTTTCGCAGAGCGAATGAAGTGCATTTTGCCGCGGCAACAAAAATAGAAGGCCTTAAAATGGGTTATGACGAGTAGTAATTGCTATGGGTCGTCCTACGACCCGCGGTTCAGGAATAGCTACATGTCCCATGAAGCCTGGGCTGTAACTGGTCCGATCTTCGAGACCCAATTATCGCGCCGGCCTTACCCGGCCGGGAAGGCGGATCTCCACGCCATCTCTCCGGCCCAAGTTGTTTCCACGGGCGTCGCCTCACACCCCCAAATGCGGCCTCCCTCTTCAGTTTTCCGCGGTTTTCTGCGTTTCCCAAGCGGTTGGCTGTTCCGGACGTCAGGGAAACGAATTAGCTCCAAACAAAAAACGTGATTATGGATCTTCACTCCGATCTTCCTATCGATGCGCCCGACGAGACAAAATCGGAATCCGGCCACGCACGTTCTGAAAGACAAGACGCGAAACCGGCAGACGGCAAAGAAACAACCATTGTGTCGGCCGCAGTCGATTCTGTGGATGGCGCGACCACAAACGAGGGTGCTACTCAGTCGAATGGAAAGGAGAAGAGGAAGTCGAGGAAGAAGGAAGACTACACGGACGGGGAGGCACTCGAAAAGGGACGGTGGTTGTGGATTACGCCGTTCGAAAATCGGGGTGGATCTTTTTCCTTCCGCGTCAACGGGCAGTTGCCGATCTTCACAATGACTCCCCCTCTGGGTTTGCTCGACCGCCGCGGTCGCCAAGTTCTCTTCGAGGGCCAAAAGCCGAGATATCTAAGGGACAACTATGACAGCAGGCCGGACGCCAGGTCGTTCATGAACAACCTGGAGGATGCCTATGAGGGGGTTACGGTCACAATGCATCCCGTGAAAACGCCCTTGATCGTCGAAGAGGTGCGAAAATATGAAGCGCTGCATTTGCGCCTGAAGCCATATCTGGCAAAGAACCCTTACGCAATCGAGGAGGCGGGAGATCTCTATGAGAATACTTATGGAAACCTCATCAAACCGATTTCAGTGCGGCGGCTATTTGAATTGATGGTCGAATTGGAGTCCCCCTATCTCACTCAGGATTGGTTGGACAAAATCGGCGGGTCGGTAAATGCCGTTTGCCGCGCGCTCGGCAGCCCTGCCGGGTCGTTTGATCACAAGGCGCGCAACAAATACGACATGGACTTGGGAGAGGTCACAGCGGAGCGGCTGGAGCAGTCTTTGAAACCCCTTCCCTACGGTCGAGCAAGGGAAATCTTGCGGCCTTTTAAGAGACTCCTGAAATTCGGCATGGAACAGCATTATATCCGGGTGAATGTCGCGACCGCGGTGAATTTGCGCCAGACGCTGGCTGAAAAAACAGCCAAAGCGATGGCGGAAATCACCATCGACAGCATTGCGCAGGTGCAGATTGCTCTCAACCTCGCTGCGAAATACGAAGTTGGGGCGCATGGCGCCGGTTATTTCGTGCCTCATGTGGTGTTCATGTACTACGCCGCGATGAGACCGTTGAGCGAATTGAGGCAGATGAACCCGTTGGATGTTGGTGGGGGACATCATACAAACCGCGAGCCACCCGGCGGACAGTTTTTGCCGTCGCCATTCGTGAAAGCGCCTTGTCCACGGCAGGCCGCGAGCCAAGATCAGGAAAGTCGGAAGCCGAGAAAACCCAGCCGTGCCCG
>DASRLE010000660.1:0-8963 GCA_035648615.1 Saccharimonadales bacterium (SeqCode)
GTCGAAAACCATCCCTACGACACGCCCGAGTTCGTCGTCGTGCCCTTGAGCGGCGGCAGTCGGCGTTATCTGGAATGGCTCGGCCGATCCGTCCGAAAAAATTGACGGAATTTTAAACTAACACAAAATAACACCGCGACGACACCATAATTCCGAATCCACAATTCAGAACTTGCCAACTCGCTTAAAATGCCCAAAAATTGTCGGCAATGCATATTGTATCCGTCATTAATTACAAGGGTGGCGTTGGAAAAACCAGCCTTACAGTCAATCTGGCTGCGGAGTTGGCCTTTCGCGGGAAGAAGATTCTACTCGTTGACCTTGATGCACAGGCAAGTCTGACATTTTCACTGATTTCGCCGGACGAATGGAAAAAAGATTACGCTCCAACCAAGACAATAAAAAGTTGGTTTGACTCTTTTGAACAAGGCAAGCCAATTCCCTTGAAGAGCATCGTGCAGCACCCAGTGCGAATAAATTGCAAATTGGGTCAATCGGGAGGCAGGATCGACGCAATTTTTTCACACCTTGGTCTTATCAATGTAGATTTGGAATTAGCAACAAGCCTTGGTGGAGCGACGCTCGCTTAGGCAAAGAAGAACTTCACGACGATTCACCGACGGTTGGCGGACGGACTGGCTGAGTTTTCAGACAACGAATACGACCTTGTTCTGATTGACTGCCCGCCAAACTTTAACATTGTTACAAAGACCGCGATCATTGCGAGCGGCAATTTGTTAGTTCCGGCAAGGCCCGATTACCTGTCCACGTTGGGAATCGAATACCTCATTCATAGTGTGAAGGCGCTGGTAAAGGACTTTAATGACTTTGCCGAACTCGGACAGGGCGAAAAGGTCGACTCGATACAGCCAAAGTTGCTTGGTGTTGTTTTCACAATGATTCAAGAATATGGGGGCGGCCCAATGGCGGCGCAAAGGGCGTTCATGGGTCAACACCAAACTGCCGGTCTTACGGTGTTTGAAGCCTACATCAAGCGAAATGACACGCTATTCGCCGACGCCCCCCAATACGGGGTGCCCGTGGTGCTTAACCGATATACCTCAGGAAGTCATCAAAGCGTAGTTGACGGTCTTGAAGAAGTGGCCACGGAATTCGGACGGAGTATGAAATGGTGGAAGTGATCCAGAATCATGACAAACAAACGAAGTGAACTTGCAAACATCCTGCGACGACTTGCCGAATACATTGATCGTCATCCGGACGAGGAACTAGCTCCCATATTCGGACGGGCTGAAATGTTGATGCAGGCAACTGACTACCAGAAGAAGCAGCACAGTCAGTTACCGACAAAATTTGGGCAGCAGGAAGTGAAAGAGATTGCAGCCAGGCTTCAGACGCTCAGGACGCGCGAGGCCGGTGAGGTCTTATTAAAAGATGAGGCCCTGAATAGGCGGTCGCTGGAGGCGCTGGCGAGGTTTTTGCAGCTTCCCGTTCAGCGCGATGACACAATAGAGCGACTTCGCGCCAAGATTATTGAGAATACGATTGGATCCCGCCTGCGCTCCGAGGCGATCCAAGGCTGAATTGCGATGATCCGTTCGGCGTGACAGGAGAGCACAACCGTTTTACAGTCGGGCGCTACCGCAGACTCTGCAACCGGGTGACAGTAGTTGGCGATCTGCTCAATGGCTGCGGCGGCGCTCTCTCCATGAATACTTATGCTGTCCACTAGACGGCCACTATCGATGAAGCGACGAAGTTTGTGTTTTACTAGGTCAGACTGCCCGGTTGCCTGAATAAGCTGAGGGTTTTGGCGTTTAGCCCGTCTGTCGAATCCAGTCTCTGATGTTCATGCCGATTCGCTCAATATCTTCTTTTGCCAGCGCCCCCCCCGTGCATCACGATATTGCGAGACTTCTCAAGGGTGCTCAGTACCCCTTTCGCCCACTCTAGATTCGAGATGAGAGTCTCAAACACGTTCCAATTTGTAGCGAGGATTGACGAAAGATCACCAAAATCGCAGTAGTTCATTTCAGAATTCCCGGGTGCGCCGTGCCACCGAAACTTCGCGTCTTCTTCCATACGCGTCTTAACGGTCTTTTGAATCCTTTCGGGAACCTTAGACCACCATCCTTCTCCATGATGCTCCGCCATCGCCTTCGCTACAAGCGTCCGAACCATATTCTCAAAAGCGTGAATTGCGCTGTATACATTGGACATGAACTTTGCTGTGGCTAAACAATCATGATCCAACAAATCAAACGACAAGGTCTTCTCGAGTTGGTTCGCGTCGGCAGCCCCAAAGTGCTTTCTTCGTTGTCTGCCAGCTTTGTCTAAACTCTCTTCTGTTAGAAGTCCTCGGTAAACGAATGAATATAGATTATCCATGGCGTGTTCCCAGGTGCTCCCTGAGGCTTCTGAAAATTGCATCGTACACAGCCTGATCCCTACTTTCCGGCAACACGATATTGATATGATATTGGAGCGCATCGAGTCTTATAGAACCTTCCACACTCTGTATAGGTGGCATAGATGGCTTTTCGCCCTTGCTATCAATTTCCTTTGGCTTTGCTATGTCCTTAATCGGTTCAGGCTTCTGTGTTATGGGTTGGGTAAAGTCAGCGTATTCGCAAAGAGCGACAAATGTCTTCGCAATTAGACTAATTACAAGTTCAGTCTTTTTGCCTGTATAAAGAGTGCGCAATTTGTTTTTCACGTCCGCCAATGCAAGTTCATTCGCTTTGACATTGACTGCAAAAAGTTCTGCGTAGGCCTCGCGAATTGCATCCGCGACTACTTTTCTGGAGATGGATCTGTCAAGAAATTCGAAATATCGCTGCTGTGGAGCGGCGTCTGCATTAAGAAAGCCCAAATCCTTGAGAATACCGATTAAAAGGCGGTCATTCGTGCTATTGAAGCCTAAACCTTCAAGGAATTTGATCGAAAACCTTTCTGGTGCCTGCGCATCTAACAAGGCATCGAAATATGCGGGAATCGCGTTCGCTTTTATTGTGTAGCTATTTGGTAAAGCCATAGTTTCGCTTTTGGAATTACATAAAGCCGGAGTCCTGGTCGGTAAAAAATAGTTACACCAGGGCCAGCGGCTCAAACTTCCGGCCCAGGATCGGCTCGCTTTTGGTCTTCAACCACTCTTCCAGCACCCCGGCGTAAACGGAGCGGAAATCGACGTTGTAGCGCAAGTCGCCGTTGAACAAATCGGGCGTCGCCAGGCTGGGATATTTGCCATGCAACCCGGCTTTGACTTTGGGTCCGACGACAAACATCGGCGCGGCTGCGCCATGGTCGGTGCCGCCGTTGGCATTTTCGGTGACGCGCCGGCCAAATTCGCTGAAGGTCAGCATCAACACGCGCTGGAAATTTCCCTGCGCTTGCAAATCGGCGACGAAGGATTTAACCGAATCGCCAAGGTCCTTTAGCAAACGTTCGTGCTGGTTCACTTGGTTGGTGTGCGTGTCGTAGCCGCCTTGCGAAACATAGAAAATGCGGGTCGGCAGTCCGCCGCCGATGAGTTTGGCCACGAGTTTTAGCGAGCTGCCCAGTTGCGAGCCGGGATAAGTGGCGTGGTTTTCGATCCGCTTGGTGATGGCTAGAATTTTGTCCGAACTCACTTCGGCATCGAGCGCCGTCCGTTCCAAAAAATCCATGGCCGAGCCGGCATGGGCCGTCGGACCGCGCAGCGAACCGATGGTGGTGCCAGAATTGTCCGCCGACATTCCGGCGCCGTCGGCTTGCTCCGGTTCGTTCAATTCGCGAAACGACTTTTCGTCCGCATTCATTCCGCCCCCCTTGGCCGGCTGGCCAGCCATGAAGCGATAACTTTGCGGGTTGTCCAGACTGATGCCGGTGGGGGTCTTGCTGCTGAAAGCCTGGGGCATTTGATGGCCGATGTTGACCCCGACCGTCGGGTCGGCGCCGCGGCAGGCGTTGTCAAAATAACGTCCGATCCAGCCGTAACTTTCCACCTGGCCGGCGTCGCTGGCCGTCTGCCAAATCTCTGTGGAACGAAAATGCGAGCGGTTCGGGTTGGGATAGCCTGCGCCCTGAATGATGCTGAGCTGGCCGGCATCATAGAGGTCTTTGAAACCAGCCAGGCTGGAATGCAACCCAACTTCGTCATTGATCTTGAGAATTGATTTTCCCGAGAGGCCGATGCGCGGGCGCGCGTGGTGGTAAAAATCGTTGGCGTAGGGCACGACGGTATTTAGGCCGTCATTGCCGCCGGCCATTTGCAAGACGACCAGAATGGTGCCGTCTTTGCCGGTGACGGCCTGGGTCGCGGACGCGGCGGCCTCGGCTTGCAAGGCGGAAAAGGTGTTGGCCAAAAAGGCCGGAATCGTCCAGCTAACTGCGCCTCCGATCAGACCGTTGCGGAGGAACTCGCGGCGGGTTTGCAAGGTGATTTCTTTTTTCATAAATTTAGGTGAGTTGATATTCGGGGGTGGACATGAGCAGGCGAATGGCGTGGCGGACATCCTGGTCATTCAATTCGCTGCGCGGCTCGAGGTAATCGCGCAGGACTTCGCGATGCTTTTCCGTCAACTGCCCCTGGATGAACCATTTCTCCAATTTGGCAATGACGGCCTGCGCGTCGCGGCGTTCTTCCTCGTTGATGATCGTGTTGACATCGACCGGGCGCATTTGCCTGGCGATTTCATTGGCGCGCGCGGCGGCCATTTTCTGTCCGGGGCGGTCGCCGGTCGCGCCGAGATTCCCCTGACCCATGACCAGGATCGCAGCCTGATTGTAACGGGCCAGGAGAGTGTTTGTCGTGATCCAGCTCACGCCGCCGTCCCAGCCTTTGACGTTGGGGGGCGCCAGCAAATCCTGGCCGAGCGTTTTGGTCATTTGCGTGGCCACGATGGGCGGCGGCATCTCGCGTTCCAACAACCGGACGGAGTTGACCAGCCATTGCACGGGGCTTTTGATCTGGTTGTGCATCACTGAATCCGCGTAAAACTCTTCGCTGCTGAATATCGTCCGCAGGAATGGGCCGAAATTATTGCCTCCGGCCCGGAACGATTCGGCCAGCGCGTCGATTAATTGAGGACTGGGATTTTCCGAGGCGAAGAATTTCCAAAGTTTCCCCGTGATAAAGCGGGCCGCTTGAGGCTGGGCCACGATCAATTCCAAAACCTGCCGGCCACTGAGGTTGCCCGTCGTGCCGAGGACCGTCTTGACCCCGTAGTCATGGAGTCTGGGGCGATACACATATTCCTCGTGCGGGCGGTCAAGGGACCAACCAGTCATGGCACGGGCGGCTTCGGTCACATCCTTTTCAGTGTAATGGCCTTCGCCCAAGGTGAACAACTCCATGCATTCGCGGGCGAAGTTTTCGTTCGGATGCTCCTTGCGGCTTTGGGCCTGGTCGAGCCAGATCAGCATCGCGGGGTCGGTGGCCATCGCTTGCAGCAAATCAAGCCAGTTTCCCGAACCTTTTTGGCGAAAGGTGTCGATTTGCAGCCACATAAAGTAAGCGTCCTGCACCTTGAGCGCGCTGGTCGCGAAATGGCCGTGCCAAAAGAGCGTCAACTTTTCCTGCAAAGGGCGGGGGCCGGAAGCCATGCGCTTCAGCCAGTCCGCCCGCATTTGCTCGATGTGCATGGCCTGGGTGCGTTGCAATTCGCGCACCATTTTGAGCCGCTTTTCGGACACTTCGCGCTTTTGGTCCTCGGTCTGGGTGGAATTCTTTTCTTCGCGGGCCATCCGCTGGATTTCCTGGTAGCGTTCGACGCGGTCAGGATCCGGCTTGGCCCAGGCGAGGGCAGGGGTGGTATCCGGGATTTCGCTATAATCGACAAACGACCCCACGGCCTCCTGCGGGTTCATGCGGGCCAGTTTCTTGATTTGTTCGGGTGTATCGCCGAACCCGGCTCGATTGCACAAATGGGCGGCGGTGGTGTAATTCCATTTTGATGCTGGCAATGGATTGAGCATGGTATTTTAGACGAAAGCCGTTGGATGGTGGTTACAAGAAACAAATCGCGGCCAGCGACAGCGCCCAAACTCATCGTCCCCATGCAAGACCGTAAAAAATCGAGCCTGGCGGAGGCCTAAAATGCCATTGGGTTTCACTTTAATTTGGTTTAATTTGGTTAAATCGCCTGCGGAGAGGTTGCATGAAAATGCAGAAAAAGGCTGAAGCTGTAGAGTTGAGCCTACGGCTCAACTCATCGAGGCACAGCCTCGACTCTACAACAACAAACTGGATGCCTCTCGCGAGTGACCGAATAGCCGTTTTTTCATTTTCATAATCCATTCCCATCACCTTGCCATTGTATCACAGAACCGGTCTGCCGTAAAACCGTGATCGCGCCGTGCTCTGCGGGTTAAGAGTCTGCATCGCTGCAATGCTTCCAACCCGACAATTACGTTTCTTAAAAGTCAGAAAATGGTCTGATTCGGATCTCGTCAAAATGCTTGTTCCGCAGCTTCCGAGGGCGTCTAATCGGTATCGAAGAAAAAATGAGATTTGACCCGCCGCAATGGGGATGTCGACGGAAGCGCGAGCCGTCATTCGGCCACTGATCGTTATGCGCAAGCTCCTCTACGCGGACGTAGGCGCTCTTCTTTGTCTCGCGGCGGCGTATTTTTTTCTTTCAGGCCCGTTCGTGTTGGATTCAGAAAAGACCTTTGACGCTCGACCCCACAACAGCCTCGTAGATTTAAGTCACGCAAAACAACAATGGGCGGATGAAAAGCAGAAGTCGGAGAAGGACGTTCCGACCATCGAGGAACTGGGCTCCTATTTGGGTGTGAACAGGGCTCAAATCGATGATCTCATGGCCTTGGGGGTCCGCTACACGCTCACGCCAATCGGGAAAGGAGAACTGACTGACATTGCGACGATGACGCAGAATGTGCGTTTTCACGGTGGTATTTCGCGATTCTACCCAGCAGGCGCCAAGTGTGGCCTTTCCTCGGGTTGGTCAACTCCACCCGGCTCAATTTGCTTTCGGTTGGTTGAGAATTTTTTGGACGTTTTGCTCATCTTGGGCCTGCTGGCGCTCGCAGTGGGAAACGTGCTCTTGGTTGTCATAAGAAAAAGGCCGCATCCGCAGTCAGCGTGAAATCAGTCAACATCAACGTCAGCGGGGTCACCGTACATCTGCTTTATTTCGTGGTTGAGGCCAGGACTTTTTGCGTTAGGTGATCTTCAATGCAAAGTCAAATTCGCATCCAATAAGATGAAAGTTAATACGACCAATAACGCCCTACGTCTGCGCTTCTGATTAAAAAAACATTGATAGAGGCGTGAAACATGTTAGCTTGCGGACATGAAAACGATTAGTATTCGGGATTTGCGGCAGAAATGGCCGGAAGCGGAGGCTCGGCTCCAGGTCGAAGGGGAAATCCTCGTCACCCGTGATACCAAACCGGTGGCGAAGCTGGTGCGATACGTGGAACCGCAGAAATCCCGCGCGCGGTTTGATCCGGTGACTCACGCCCAATGGCAAAAGAAATGGAACGGCGGAAAGATTGTCCGGGTGGTGGACAAGTATTTGGCAGCGGCGCGCGAAGACCGTCTCCTGACCCGTAAAGGTCGATGATCTATCTCGATAGCAGTTCGCCTCTGAAGCTATTCCATGACGAGCCCGAGAGCGCGGGGGTGCGCCGCGCGGTAGCGGCGGAGTCTGATGTAATTGTTTCGACCTTGGCCCAAGTGGAAGCCCTCGTCCATTTTAAGGCTGGCTGGCTGGGAGGCGATTACGGCAAAGCCCGTTATCAAGCGTATGTCGAGAGGTTCGAAGCGCTGGGTGAAATCGTTCCTTTTCGTTTCGCAGGCTTGTCCGGAAGCGTCTTTTTGACAGCCATTCGCCAGGATTGGTCAGCAGGGTCGCATCATGTGCGGGTGCTTGATCGCCTCCACTTGGCGGCCATGGAAGAATTGAAGGTGCGGCGATTAATGACCAATGACGCAAACCAAGCAACGGCGGCAAGAGCCTTGGGATGGGTTGTAGTTACGCCTGGTTGAAGAGGCCCTTCCCACGTATTCCAAAATGGGTGGTTTCTGTCTAAGGTTCCTCGGTCGGCGTTCTGGCACGCGTGATCTGTACAAAAAAAACCGGGCTTAGTGATCAGAGGGTGACCAAGAAGCCCGGGGAATTTTCGAATTTAGTACAACTGTAGGATTAGGGGACTTCCAGTTGCTGCTGTACAAAACTAGCAACCGAAATACTACGGGCAATATAAAGAACAATACTACAAGTTTGCCCTTAAAAATTCTTTTCTGCTAATCCACTGCTACTAAACCACAATTCGTTTCCATAGTCAAGAGACTATTTTAAAATATTTTTGTTCAATAAAATTACAAAAATCGCCACAAGCAAGGCCCCGAAGCGTAAATTTTTTTCAGATTCCTGTTTACACCCGTTTCGTGCTTGTTAGTATCCGCCCTGCGGAAGACGTAGTCCATGAAAAAAATCGACGCCATTATCAAGCCATTCAAACTCGACGAGGTAAAAGAGGCGTTGTCTGGAGTGGGGGTGCAGGGGTTGACGGTTTCTGAAGTCAAGGGGTTTGGTCGCCAAAAGGGCCACACGGAGATCTACCGCGGCAGCGAATATACGGTGGATTTCCTCCCGAAAATCAAAATCGAAATCGTGGTGATTGATTCCCTCGCCCAGCAGGTGGTTGATGCCATTGTGCGCGCCGCCAAGACCGGCAAAATTGGCGACGGCAAGGTGTTCGTCAGCCATATCGAATCGGCCATCCGCATTCGCACCGAGGAATCGGGCGATGAAGCCATCTGATTTTTTTCTCCCGCCCTGTATTTAGGACGGGAGACGGTGTCTGCTGAGTTAAATAGTTCGCGCAACCAATTATTTATGATTGACGTTATCAGCATGATCGTTCCGGCCAGCCAAAAAAGTTCGCGGAAGACCCTTAAAAGCGGTGAAGAACCGCGTGGCCCATCAGGAATTTACCTGACCAAAACCTCATGGAAACCCTGATTTTAAAGGGGTTTCATGCATTGTGAACAA
>DASRLE010000661.1:0-4243 GCA_035648615.1 Saccharimonadales bacterium (SeqCode)
TGTTGCTGCATTTGCTGCAAGCTGCGGGCCATCTGTTGCAATTGATGGAGGTCGGTCGTGGCTGCGCTCATATCGCGCTGGAAATTCTCGGTTTGATTGGCTTGCAGGGCGGCGATGGCCTCTTCGATGTTGGGCAGCGGCTGGCCCAAGTCGCGCGCCTGCCGGGCCAGGTCGGACATATTTTGCGCCATGCTTTGGCGCGCGGCGGCCGAGGCGGCTGAAGAATCGGTGGGCAACCCAGCCATCGCTTTTTCGAGCTTTTGCAAATCATTGGCCAGTTTGTCGAGCGCGGCGGAATTTTGGCCTGGCTTGTCGAGCGACTTCGCCATGGCATCGACTTGTTTCTGAGTCGAGGCGCCGTCCTGGCTGCCTGGCGTGGAATCATGGGCGGAACGCTTGAGCGCATCGAAGGCGGGATTTTTTTGGCCCAGTTCCTTCATCTGCAACTTCAATTGGTCGGCGGCATTGGCCAGAGCCTTGAGCGCGTCGTTTCGGCCCAGCGGATTTTTATCCAGGCGCAATCCCAGTTCCTCCACCGACTCGAGGGCCTTTTGCGTCGGGTCAAGTGGAGCGCGCGGATGCTCCAACTCGCGGCGAGTGACCTCGACGACTCTTTGGCCAACGTCCTTTACCGCCAGCGCGTCCTGCTTTTTGTCCAGGAAACTCTGAGTGCGATACTCCGGCACGAAACCCAAACCGGCGGCGAGAGTCAACACTAAAAGCGTCCAACGACTGGCCCGTGGCAGGTGATAGGGAAAAATTTTACGCGGGTCGAGTTTCGCCGCAAAGCGCGCCGCGTCGGCCACGATCAGCGCGCGCCAACCCTCATTGCCGCCCGACTCGCCCAACTCCAGGGCGGTGCTGATCCGTTCCTGCAATTGCTGCCGCTGATCAATCGTCCGCGCAGTCTGCTGCAAACTGGGGCGTTGCCACCAGCCACGCAAGAATCCGCCCACCGTGCAAAGTCCGGCCAAAGCCGCCGCGCCCACAAGAATCGAAGAAGGAAGGGGAGCCAATTTGTAACCCAAGACGGCGACGAACCATAAAATCGCGCCCACGCCCAAGCCCTTCCATGCCCCCGACCAAGCCTCCTGCGACCGCCGCCGTCCGGCCGCGCCACTCAAAACCGTCTTAATGGTTTGGAAGTCACTCATGCTGGAGGAGCCGTGGGTTTCGGTTTAATTTGGCTTGATTTAGCCTAATCACGGGGGGAGGACTTACATCCAAATACATTCCCTCGCGGCCGCTTTTGCAATCCATGCCGGCTGACATCCGCCCTTTATAACATAGTGAAAGGATTCCATTTACCTAAATTTGCAAAAAAGTCCAAAAGCGAAGAATTTGCACGAAACTTGCTGTTGGCCTGGCCTTTTACCATTTTTCTGTAACAACCCGCCGACGTTCTTTAATAATCAAGGCATGGCGACAGACGCAAGTGACGGTCATTCGGAAGACCGGCCCGAGCCGTTGTTTCTTACGACTCATTGGTCGGTCGTGTTGGCGGCCGGGCTGGGCGACGTGACCAGCGCTGGCGACGCCCTCGCTCACCTGTGCAAGCCCGCACAATTGTTACTCATAAAGTATTTATCGTAATTCGATAAAACCAACTTGACGAACGGGAGTTCCTGCGTTATGAAAGACAGAAAGAATAATTAATTAGGTGATTTTAATCTTATGAAAAATTTTCAAAGCAAAGCGTGGAATTTTACCGGTGGATTGTTCGTGGGTTTGACTCTCATTTTCGTGGCGTGGCTATTGAAGGAAGCGCAGGAACTTCAAGAGGAACAGGCACTGACTGTTTAATATCAAACTCAACGATGCTATGAATGCGAATGCAATTAACGCCAACCTTCGTTTGAGTCGGATCAAAAAATTGAGCCACTCCTTGAAAGTTGTGTTTCTATTTTATTTTGTGGTTTTCGGACTTATGTCGATGCTGCCGGGTACGAGTATCAAAAGGCCCTTCCTGGTAGGTGATCAATATTTCAATTCACTGCAAGAGATTCCGGCGATATTGAAAACCTACGAAGGTATTTGCTGCTCGCTTTTACTTCTGGCGGTCATCGCGTTTTATCGTCTGCTCAATCTTTACGAAAAAGGAATCATTTTTTCGGCGGAAAACGTCACGCAAATCCGGCGGTTGGGGCAGTTGGCGGTGTTTTATGGCGTGCTCTCAGCCTGTCTTCCTGTGTTTGAAAGTCCTTACATTCAACTGCCGCTAACGTTGCCGTTGAACATCCTGTGTTCTCCAGGGTTTATGGTGGGATGTCTCACCATCATCATTGCCTGGGTCATGGACGAAGGCCGGAAGATTCAACAGGAACAGGAACTGACCGTTTAATCTTATGCCCATCATCGTCAATCTCGATGTGGTACTGGCGCAGCGGAAAATGCGGCTTAACGAACTGGCCGAAGCCGTGGACATTACGCCACAAAATTTGTCCATCCTTAAAACCGGGAAGGCCAAGGCCATCCGATTCTCCACGCTCGAAGCGATTTGTGAAACGCTCGAATGTCAACCCGGTGAAATTCTGGAATTCCGTCTCGAAACAGCGAAAAAGAAAATCGCGGCGAGCAGATAAAATGGGCCGCCAGCGGGAAAAGCGGCGCTGGCGCGCACGCAGTCCAAAACCTGCCGGTTCTTCGGCGGCGGCAGTGTACGCGAAGCGTCTTGGAGCGCGGCGCGTCAGCGCCGCTTTGGTCCCGAAACAGGTCTCACAGCCCTATGGCGCGAGGAGGCGGAAGAATTGTTGCGCGCCGGATGGGGTCGTGGTGTAAGGACTGGTCGCGGTGGTTAGGGTGGCGTACGTGCCATTTACAGTCGGGGCGGATTGGAGGAGATAGGTGGGATCGTTCCAGGTTAAAATGACTTGGGAACCTTGCAGGGCGATGGTGAGTTGGACGGGCGTCGTCAACGCAAAAACGGTCCCGTCGCCGGCAAAGCCGCCCGTTTGCGCCGCGCCATAGAGCGTTCCGTTGGCCAGGATCAGGTCCGCCGCCGCAAAAGCTCCGCCGGCATTGACGGGGTTGCCTTGAGTGCCGCGGCCGTTGCTGTAACCGACGATGGCAAAGGACTTAAGGACGGTAAAAGCGCCGTTGCTGGTATTGACTGAGAAAATAGTTCCGTCGCCCGCGCTGCCGCCGAACAGGGTGGTTCCATAAAGCGCGCCATTGGAAAGAACGACGCCCGCCTGGGGTTCGGCCCCGTCGAAGTTGTTTCCTGTCCTTGGGTCAACGGCGGTGAAAGACTTGAGGACGTGGAAGCCGCCCCCATTGGTCTTGACCGAGAAGACGGTTCCATTACCGCCCGCGCCGCCGAACGGGGTGGTTCCATAAAGGGTGTCGTTGCCCACGACAAGCCGCCCCGCTGGATTGGCCCCATCGCTGGCGCCAGCGAAGCTATAAAGAATGTGAAAGGCGCTGCCGTCGGTATTGATGGCAAAGACGGAGCCAAACCCATTGGCGCCGCCATTAGGAGTGATGCCGTAGAGGGTCCCGCCGGATAAGCTCAAGCCCGCTGTGACTTGGTTCGAAAAATTGGCGAGGGTTTGAAAACCGGCGCCGCTGGTCTGGAGTTGGAACAAGGTTCCCGTGTCGTTGGCGCCGCCCGCCGACGTTGTGCCGTAGAGGGTATTGCCGGACAAAATCAGGCCGGACGCCGGATTTGCGCCGTCGAGGTTGCGACCGGTCAGGAGATCGGTTGGCGGAAAATTCGTCAGCGCGGCGAAGCCAATGCCATTGGTGTTGATGGCGAAGATTGTCCCGGTGCCGGAGTCGCCCCCGTTCTGGGCCGTGCCGTAAAGGATGCCGTCGAACAGGACCATCGAGGCGGTTGGATTCGCGCCGCCGGTATTGGTTCCGCTGGCGGGATCGAGGGCCGGAAAATCCTCAAGGACGCTAAACCCGGTGCCGTCCAAATTAACCTTGTAAATCATCCCGCTGTTGAACGTTCCGCCATCCTGGGTCGTGCCATAAAGCGCGCCGCCGGAGACGACCACTCCTCCCAGCGGGAGAGAGCCGTCGCTGGCGGCATTGAAGTTGTAAACCGTGCCGAAGCCCAGGCCGCTGGCGCTGATCTCAAAGATGTTTCCTTCTCCGGCAACGCCGCCGTTATAAGTGGTTCCGTAAAGAATGCCGCCGGACAAAATCAAGCCGCCAAACGGAGACGCCCCGTCATCCTCGCCCGTGAAAACGTGCAGCGTGGAAAGGCCGCCCCCTCCCGCCGGAATGGCAAAGAGAGTTC
>DASRLE010000662.1:0-10567 GCA_035648615.1 Saccharimonadales bacterium (SeqCode)
CGGGCTCGGCAAAGTATTCCGCGCTGCTCATTCCTGACCTCGCCGTCGGCACCGATCAAAGCCAGAAATTTGTTTATGTGGTCGATGACCAAAACACGGTCGTTTACAAAACCGTGCAACTCGGGCCGCTGGTGGACGGGCTGCGCGTCGTGCGAGGCGGACTTCACTCCAATGATTGGGTCATCGTTAACGGGTTGATGAGCGTTCGCCCCGGCGCGAAAGTAAATCCGGCGCGCGCCGCCATCGGAGATGCCGCCCGATGAAATTCGCCCACTTTTTTATTGACCGGCCGATTTTTGCGTCGGTGTTGTCGATTGTCATTGTCATTGTCGGATTACTGGCGGTGTTCACCTTGCCGGTGGCCGAATATCCGCCGGTGGTCCCGCCGACCGTGGTGGTCACAGCCGTTTATCCCGGGGCTAATCCGCAAGTGATTGCCGACACGGTGGCAACGCCGATCGAACAGGAAGTCAACGGCGTGGAAAATATGCTTTACATGTCCGCGCAATGCGCCAGCGACGGCAGCATGGCTTTGACGGTCACTTTCAAAATCGGCACCGATCTCGATAAGGCGCAGGTCCAGGTGCAGAACCGCGTCGCCGTGGCCGAACCCAAGCTGCCCGAGGAAGTGCGGCGGCTCGGAGTGACCACCGCCAAACGTTCGCCCGACATCACGCTGGTGGTGAATCTGTTTTCCCCTTCGGGCGCCTACGATCAGGTGTACGTCAGCAACTACGCCTTTCTGCAGGTTAAGGACGTGCTGGCCCGTCTGCCTGGCGTGGGCAGCATTATCATTTTTGGCGCGCGCGATTACAGCATGCGCATCTGGCTGGATCCGCAGAAAGTCGCCGCGCGCAATCTGACCGCCGATGACGTGGTCAATGCCATTCGCGAGCAAAACGTGCAAGTGGCCGCCGGGCAAGTCGGCTCGCCGCCCATCGGCAAGGGTTTGAGCTTTCAATATATCGTCAACGCGCAGGGGCGTTTGACCGAAGCCAAACAATTTGAAGACATCGTCATCAAAGCGGGCGCGGATGGCGAAGTGACCCGCGTGCGCGACGTGGCGCGGGTAGAGCTGGCCGCGCTGGATTACAGCATGAACAGCAAGCTGGACGGGCGTCCGACCGCCTCGGTCGCCATCTTTCAACTGCCGGGCTCGAACTCGATCAAGACCTCCGACGCCGTGCATGCGGCGATGGAAAAGTTGAAACAACATTTCCCGCCCGGGCTGGAATATAAGATTGTGTTTGACACTACTGGGTTCACTCGTGAATCCATCCGCGCCGTCATTCACACCCTGACTGAAGCCATGTTGCTGGTCGTGTTGGTGGTCGTCATTTTTCTGCAAACGTGGCGGGCTTCGCTCATTCCCTTGCTGGCTGTGCCGGTGTCGCTCATCGGCACCTTTGGCGCGATGGCGGCGATGGGCTTTTCGCTCAACAATCTGTCGCTCTTCGGCTTGGTGCTGGCCATCGGCATCGTGGTTGATGACGCCATTGTCGTGGTTGAGAACGTGGAGCGAAACATGGCTCTCGGACTCTCGCCTCGGGCCGCGACCGGCAAAGCAATGGACGAAGTGAGCGGCGCGGTCATCGCGGTGGCGCTGGTGCTCAGCGCGGTCTTTATTCCCACGGCTTTCATTGCCGGAATTTCGGGCCAGTTTTACCGGCAGTTCGCCTTGACCATTGCCTTTTCGACCCTGATCTCCGCTTTTAATTCGCTGACCCTCAGCCCGGCGCTTTGCGCGATTTTATTGCAGCCGCATGGCGCGCGCAACGACGCCTTCAGCCGCGTGATGGACCGCACCTGCGGCTGGTTTTTTCGCGGATTCAACGCTGTCTTTGGACGAAGCACAGCCGCTTACAGCCGGGCAGTCAGCCGGTTGATTCTGGCCAGCGCGGTGGTGCTGCTGGTCTATTTGGGATTTATAGCTTTGACATGGTTTAGTTTCAAGAAGGTGCCTTCCGGCTTTATTCCGCCGCAGGACAAAGGCTATCTGGTCATCGCTGTGCAATTGCCCGATTCCTCCTCGCTCGAGCGCTCGGACGCGGTGGTGGACCGCATCAGCAAAATCGCGAGCGAAACTCCCGGCGTCAAAGCCTCGATTGACCTGGCGGGCCTCTCACCCATCAGTTTGAGCGCCAGCCCCAATGCCGGCACGGTCTTTGTCATTCTGGATGACTTCAGCAAACGCTCGGGCAAAGGCTTGACGGGCCTTGACATCGCGGCGGACTTGCGGCGCCGGCTGGCTGGAATTCAGGAAGGTTACATTGGAGTTTTTGCGCCCCCGCCCGTCAACGGCATGGGCGTGGTGGGCGGTTTCAAAATGGAATTGCAGGATCGCGGCGGGGCTGGTCTGCAGGCCCTCCAAGCGGCCGCTTTTCAATTGATAGCCGAGGCGGGAAAGGACCCGCGCTTGCAGGGAGTCTTCAGCACTTTTCGAGCAAGCACGCCGCAGCTTTTTCTGGATGTGGACCGGCTCAAGGCCAAATCGATGGGCGTGCCGCTGACCGATATTTTTGACACGTTGCAAATTTACATGGGCTCGCTTTATGTCAATGACCTCAATCTTTTTGGACGCACCTATCATGTGACGGCTCAGGCGGACGGGCCGTTTCGACGGCAGCCGGAAGACATCCTGCGTTTGAAAACGCGCAACACCCAAGGCGAGATGGTGCCGTTGGGCACGCTCGTCAGTGTGCGAAGCATCACCGGACCCGCCAGCGTGGTGCGTTACGACATGTATCCGGCGGCTGAAATCACCGGCAATCCTGCGCCGGGCGTCAGTACGAGCGACGCCATCGCGGCCATGCAGCAAATTGTCAGTCAAAAACTGCCGCCCAGCATTGGGTTCGAGTGGACCGAGTTGACGCTTCAGCAAATCCTGGAAGGCAACACCGCCGTTTTCATTTTTCCTTTGTCGGTGCTGTTTGTCTTTCTCACTTTGGCCGCGCTCTTCGAGAGCTGGTCGCTGCCGCTGGCCATTATCCTGATTGTTCCGATGTGCCTGCTCTTCGCCATCCTGGGCGTTTGGGCGCGAGGCATGGACAACAATATTTTCACCCAGATCGGTTTTGTCGTGCTGGTCGGGCTGGCCTGCAAGAACGCGATTCTGATTGTGGAATTCGCCAAGCAACGGCAGGACGCCGGCCTGGGCCGGGTCGAGGCGGCGGTCGAGGCCAGCCGTCTGCGGTTGCGGCCGATTTTAATGACCTCCTTCGCCTTTATTTTCGGCGTGGTTCCGCTCTTGCTGGCCACAGGGGCCGGCGCGGAAATGCGGCGCGCCCTGGGCACGGCGGTGTTTAGCGGGATGCTGGGCGTCACTTTCTTCGGTATTTTCCTGACGCCGGTATTTTACAACGTCATTCGCCGGATGACCGAACGCAAAAAGGCATGAAGATAAATCGCTTTCTTTTCCTGTTATTGACCGTGGTGGCGGGTTGTTCCGTTGGGCCAAACTACCATCCGCCACAAATCACTGTGCCGGCGGCTTTCGCCAACGGAGCGCAGACCAATTACAACACCGGCCAAACCGTGGCCGCCTGGTGGCGCAGCTTCAACGACGCAGAGTTAAACCGGCTGGTCTCCGTTGCCGTGACCGGCAATCTGGATCTTCGCATTGCCACCGCTAATCTGCGGCAGGCGCGCGCCTTGCATCTCGGGGCGGTTTCGGATTTTTATCCGGCGGCGCAGGGCGTGGCCAGTTACAGCAATGTCAAATATAGCGAGGCCGCCCTTTACAACACCCCCGGGGTCAGCCGCGTTCAGGAACTTTACGATGTTGGTTTTGATGCCGCCTGGGAGCTGGATATTTTTGGGCGGGTTCGCCGCTCTGTTGAGGCCAGCACGGCCTATGTGCAGGCGGCCGAAGCCAATCGCCGCGACGTCTTGGTCAGTTTGCTCAGCGAAGTGGCGCGAAACTATTTTGAATTGCGGGGCTTGCAAAACGAACTGGCGGTGTTGCAGCGCAATGCGGAAAACCAGAATGAAACCCTCAAGATCACCCAGGCACGATTGGACGCGGGCAGCGGCACCGATCTCGATGTGGCCCGCGCCCGCGCGCAGTTGAATGCCACGCTGGCCAGCCTGCCGCCGACCGAATCGGCCATGGCGCATGCCATCCATCGGGTAGCGGTTCTGACCGGCCAGCAACCCACTGCGCTCAACAATGAACTCAAAACGCCTTCGCCTTTGCCGCAATTGCCCGAGGTCGTCCCCATTGGAAACCCCGAACAGTTGCTCCGCCGCCGTCCAGACATCCGCGCGGCCGAGCGGAACCTGGCGGGCACGACGGCGGGAATCGGCGTGGCGGTGGCCGACCTTTTTCCGCGAGTGACCTTCAATGGATCCATTGGACTGCAAGCCTCGTCGTTGACTGGCTTGGGCGCGGCCGGTTCCGATACTCGCTCCTTCGGGCCGAGCATCACTTGGGCCGCCTTGGACTACGGCCATGTCCGCTCCCGCATCAAGGCCGCCGGGGCGCAGGCGGAAGGACAGCTTGCGCAATACCAAAAAACAGTTTTGACAAGCTTGGAGGAAACGGAAAATGCGCTGGTCGATTTCGGGCGAGACCGGGCGCGATTGGATTTCCTGGAGGAATCGGTCAAAGCCAGCCAGTCGGCGGCGAATCTGGCCCGGCAGCGTTATGACAATGGCGTCACCGATTTTCTCACGGTGCTGGACGCGGAGCGGGTCATGCTCGACGCGCAGGATCAAATGGCGCAGACCCAGACTCAAACCGCCACCGCGCTGGTCGCGGTCTATAAAGCATTGGGCGGCGGCTGGGAGAAATAATTACTGTTTGGCCGGGGCCATGCCGGCCGAACTTCGTATTTCCTCGCGCAGTTTTTCAAAGCGCACTTGCGATTGATTAGCCCGTTCCAACTGGCGTTGCCATTGCTCAAGCTTGGTGCGGGCGGTTTGCATATTGACTTGTTTGGCGGCGGCGATGAGGCGGTTGAATTTGTCTTTTTCGAAAGCGGCCCGCTGCACCCCGTAGGTCATCGGATCAGCACAGTCCTCGCAGAATTTCTCGGCCTCAATGGCCAGCCGTAGTTTCTCAAACTCTTTCCGTGTCATAGCTCCTTATGATTAACTCCTTTACTCTGGCCTTCCGCCAAGGTCAGCGCCATCCGTACGGCATGGTATTTTTGATCATTAGGCGGCGATGATTTTTTTGCGGATGGCAAAACGCACCAACTCGGTTTGCGAATGAAGATGTAGTTTCTGAAGGATGTTTTTGCGGTGTGTCTCGACGGTGCGGCGGCTGATGAATAACCGGGCGGCGATTTGCGCGCTGCTCTGCCCCTCGGCGATAAGCGGCAAGACGGTGCGTTCCCGGCGGGTCAAAGTATCAAAGACATCGGCGGAAGCCCGGCGGGTTTTGGGCGCGCGGCAAAAATGGTTCTCTCCGCGCCAAACCCGGCGGATCGCCTCGATCAACTCCTGGCTGCCCGCCGTTTTCAAAACGTAGCCGTCGGCGCCGTGGTGCAAGGCATCGGCAATCGAGGTCTCATCCGAATTCATCGAAAGCACGAGGATTTTCGTCTCGGCCTTTCCGCTTTTAAGCTGGCGGATGACTTCCAGGCCGTCGAGCAACGGCATCATCAAGTCAAGCAATAGAATGTCGGGCGCGGTTTTTTGCACCAGGCGGATGGCGGCAACGCCGTCGGCAGCTTCGCCCGCCAGAAAAAAGTCCCGTTCCAGTTCCAGCAGCAATCTCAGTCCCTGGCGCACGACCTGGTGGTCATCCGCGATGACAATCGAAACCATATCCCTTAACCTGCCCTACAATGCCAAAAATTTCCACGCCTGCACCTCATCGCCAAAACGGAGGACAAACCAATTCTCTTGAAAGGACACCTCATCGGGAGCCTGATCAGGCGAAAATGCCCAAATCACCGCGCCGGTCTGCGGGTCCAGACGCCAGATATGAAAGTAGATCGCCCCTTGCTGCGGGGCGGCGAGCGCGTCGCCCAATCCGTTGGCCAGCGCAATCCCGCCTCGTTGCGCAATGGTCGTGTACAGATACTGTCCCGATAAAAAGGTATGCTGCCCATGCTTTTGCGTTTGCCAGAGAATTTTTCCTGAGCGCGGGTCCACCTTTAAAATCACGGCGGTGGCGCCTTCCAGCCTGATCTGGTCGGAATATTGAATTTCTTCCGGGGCGGCGGCAGTGGTGTCAACATAAAGCATGCCATGGGAATCGAATTGAAGGCGGCTGATGCCGACGCTGGTCAACCGCCACTGCACCGCGCCGTTTGGCAAGGAAAAGGCGGTCAAGACCCCTTGGTCAAAGAAATAAAGCATTTGCCCGCTTTCCACTGCGGGGCTGCGATGTTCCGGGTTGGCCAGCACAAAGCGTTGACTGATGGAATAGCTCAACGGCGCTTCGAACAGTTTGTTGTTCTGCTTGTCGAAGACCGTCAAATCTTTTCCGGCCACCAGCAAATCGACCGTCTGGAGCGAGAAGAAGGAGGGGACGCCATTGACGTCACCCTTCCACTCGGCCGGCTTGCCACCCAGCCAGCGGCGCAAGCGCACTTCATAGCGGCTTTCGTCGATCCCTTTTACGCCGCCGGTTTGATCGCGTTTGATGTCGTTGAACACCTCTTGTTCAACCCCCGCAGTGCTGGTGGAAGCGGTCGTCTGGCCATTGATGAGCGAGGGGCCGCGCGGCTTGATCGACTGCACCCAAGTGACTTTTGGCTCCAACAGTTTCACCCGCATTTCGACCAGATTCTGGCCCGCCGAAAAAAATTCACTGCTGATGGCATCGAGCGCCTTATTGAACTTGTGATCTTCAGTCGCTTGCGCGAGCAAAACGCCGGCGGTGGGTTGCACATTCGGCGGCAGTTCATCCGGCAGCTCATGCTTTTCGGAACGTGGGACGGCGATGTTCCGGCTCGAAATCTCATCGGAGGAAAGATCGATTTGCAAGGCAATGCGATGGGTTTCGTCCGGGGCCGACACGACCAGGATATTTGTTTCCGCCGGGGTAAAACTGGCGAACTGGCCAACCACGGCAAGGGTCTGTTTGACTTCCCCCGATTTTTCATCGAGCCGCAGGATGCGCGCGCCCGTGCAAATCCAGATGTTGTCCTTCTCGACGAAAACTTGCGGCGCTTCTTCCTCGGCATCCACATTGCCGGGGGGCCGGTCGGAGAGCGCGGTGGACCACGCATCTTTTTCGGTGCGGATATCATGCAGAATCACGCGATCCGGACTGGCCAGCAGAATTTTTCCCGGCTCCAAAAATTGCATGTGCCAGCCGGAGGCGGGGCCGGCCAATTTAAGCGAAGAAGCCTGCCGCGGCTTGGATCCAAAAAAACTGTACCAGAACCAGAGGCCGAGCAATCCCGCGAATAACAGCAGAAGGCCCATGAACATTCCCACCGCCCGGCGCGACTCCCGCGCCTCCGCTTCGATCCGCCGCAAGGAACCGCTGCCGACGCTTTCGCGTGGCAGCGGTAATGGTTTTTCGGCGACCGGCGCGCTGGTCGTGGCCGCGACTCGCAGACGCGGCTGGGCTCCTAAAGTCTGCGCGATGATTTGGTTGGCCGCTTCCGTCCCATCCGCGTTGCAGGTGGGGCAGTTCACGGGGAAGGGCATTTGCCCATCCAGCGGCTCCACGTCAAAAGCGTAACGCGCTCCGCAACCGCACTGGACTTTGACGGTCATGGATTGAGCAGGCGAACAGCCGCAGGAAAAAGCAAATCGCGCGATGTCTTTGGACCGCTGGCAATGACTTCGCCTCCGCACGAAAGAAGATTGCCCCCGTCCTTGCCGTGATTGCTCCCCGGCTTTTTGCCATCGGGCGAGAAAACTTGCTGGCCCGCGCTCTTGGGCGAATCGTTCACCTGTGCATCCGAAGCGATAATCGCGCCGGGATCGTCATTGGTCGTTCGTCCCATATAGTAAGCGTAGCTGATTTTTCGATCGGCGAACGACGCGGCTTCCGGCAGGGCTTTGTCCTTGGTCAAAGGACAGATGAAAATCTCTGTCATTGTCGTGCTTTTGGGCACGAGCAAGCTCAACGGCTCCGCCGAGGTTTTCGCCTCTTGCAAAAATGGAAACCCGCCATTGTCCGTTTTATAGAGGCTAAGGGCGAGGTGGATTTTTTGCAGGTTGTTCTGGCAATTGGCCAGGGCGTGTTGCCGGCTGGAGATTGTTAAATGTCCCGTCATCAAGACCGTTGCCACCAACATCAACACCACGACAACAAGCATTTCGAGCAGCGAAAAGCCGCCCGTCGAAAAGCGGTCCGAAGCATTCACTGGGGGACAACACTAACTTTGCCGGCGACGGGATCATAGCTGACCTTCATGCCGGCGGGCGGTTGGGGAAGCGCGGCCAAATAGTGCTGGGTGACCAGCTCGTTTAGGTCTTTCGGGTAACGTCCCTCCTGGGCGTTAAAAAGCTGCACGTTCTGGTTGAGCGAAGCGGTGTCAATCCCCTTGACGGCCACTTGCTGGCCCTTGATTAACGCGCCGGCATAACCGGACGGGGCGCTCGCAGGCGTCGTTGCAGGAGCTGTTTTTTCCTGGCCGCAGCCGAAGATCACGACAGTGCCAGCCAACAAGGTTAAGCCGCGAATGATCCGCATGGCCGAAAGCTTATCCGGCAACTGTCGAAAAAGCAATCCTTGGATTGCCGATCAATGCGCCGGCATGTTGGTGCCGACAGCGTTGGTGGAAACTTCGTTGGTGCCCGGGGTCGCAGTAGGAGGCGTGGTGTCGCTGCTGTTATTGCATCCGCCGGTCAAGTTCATGACCAGCAACCCCAAAGCCATCAGTGATAATATCTTTTTCATAAAGTCATTCAGCCATCGGTTGTCCGCCACTGCAAGGAGCGGGCCTCCTTATTCATGCCTAGGGGTTTCCCTGACTATTGCTCGGGCTCGCTCAACCAAGGTCCGGTCCTGCGCCAAATCTCCGAAACGCAAGGCTGGAATGCCGCTTTGCTGCCGGCCCAAAAGCTCGCCCGGGCCGCGCAACTTCATGTCCTCCTCGGCGATGCGAAACCCATCGGTTGTTTCCTCCAATATTTTTAAACGCTGGATGGCTTCGTCCGTTTTGCCGCCGTCGATCAGGATACAGTAAGACTCCGCCGCGCCGCGCCCGATACGCCCGCGCAATTGATGCAGTTGGGCGAGGCCAAATTGCTCCGCGTTTTCGATCAACATGATGGTCGCATTGGCCACGTCCAGGCCCACCTCGATGATGGAGGTCGCCAACAGCAATTGTGTTCGGTTGGCGCGAAAATCCGCCATGACCTGCTCTTTTTGTTCACCGTTGAGCCGGCCGTGCAAAAGTCCGAGACGCCACGGCGCGAAGATTTTTTCGAGATTCTGAAATTCCTGCGTGACCGCTTTGATTCCCGCCGGCGAGTCGGCTTCGGCCAGCCGGGAATAGACGATGTAGCCTTGCTGGCCGCGCGCCAATTGCTCGCGCATGAATTTCCAGACCTTCGGCAAACTGGCCGCCTGACGGACGAATGTTTTGACCCGTCCGCGCCCGGGTGGAATTTGGTCAATAATAGAAATCTCCAAATCGCCGTACAAGGTCAGTCCCAGTGTGCGCGGAATGGGCGTCGCCGTCATGACCAACAAATGCGGATAAGCGCCCTTGCGCAATAATTTCTCGCGCTGGACGACGCCGAATTTGTGCTGCTCGTCGATAATGACCAGCCCCAGTTTCTCGGGCAAAAACGTTTCCTCCAAAAGCGCGTGCGTGCCGATAAAAAGGGTCGGGGAATCAAACAAAGCGGGCGCGGCCATTGCCCCGACAGGCAGGCGGGTGCTGCTGGTGCGCAATTCCACCCGCGCGCCCAATGGTTCCAGCCAGCGCCGAAAATTCTGGCCATGCTGGCCGGACAAAATTTCCGTCGGCGCCATCAGCGCGGCATTCGCCCCGCTTTCCAGCGCCATTAAAACTGTGCAAGCCGCAACCACCGTTTTGCCTGCCCCGACGTCCCCTTGCAGCAATCGTCGCATCGGATGCGGGCCGGCCATGTCCTTGCGGATTTCCCGCAGCACGCGGGCTTGCGCCTCTGTCAAGTCGAAGCCAAGCCCGGCCAGGAAAGGTTTGATCCAGCGATTGTCCCCGGCGCAGGGCAGCGCGCGGGCCTTTTTTTCCAGGTTGCGGCGGCGGACTTGGATGGCTTTTTGCAATTCGACAAATTCATCGAGGGCCAGCCGTTGCCGCCCCAGGTCGATATCGCTCATCTCTTCCGGGAAATGAATCATCTTGACTGCATGGCCGCGCGCCGGCAGCGAAATTTGCCCTCCCGGCCAGGCCACCTTTTCGCGGGTCAAATTCAAATCAGGATGCGGCTCGGCGATGGACGCTTCAAATTCTTCCACCAGGCGCCAGAGCAGCGAGCGCAGCCAGCGCTGGGGCAGTCCTTCCGTCAAAGGATAAATCGGCGCAATGCGTTGGAAATGAATTGAAGGTTCCGAGTCCGTCACCACCTCCGTTTCCGGGTGGTCGATGGTGCGAGGCCGCAGGGAATTGGGCTTGCCGAAAACGATCACTTCATCGCCCACCTTGAAATATTTTTCCATGAA
>DASRLE010000663.1:0-4745 GCA_035648615.1 Saccharimonadales bacterium (SeqCode)
ACGCTGCCCGGTTCGAGATTCAGAACATCGGCGGGCTTGATGCCGCGCGTGATTAAAAACATGGCCATGTCGCCGACTACTTTGCTGCTCGGGGTGACTTTGACGATGTCGCCGAAAAGCTGATTGACCTCGGCGTAGGTGCGGGCGATTTCCGGCCAGCGCTGGCCCAAACCCATGCTGGCGGCCTGCTCTTTCAGGTTGGTGTATTGGCCGCCGGGCATTTCGTGATTATAGACGTCCGCCGTGCCGGCGCGCGGCGCGGTATTGAAGGGCGCGTAACAGGCGGCGACACCCTCCCAGTAATCGGAAAATTCATTGAGGGCCGGCAAATCCAGTCCAGTATCGCGCGGGGTGTGTTGGAGGGCGGCAACGATGGAATTGAGATTGGGCTGGCTGGTCGAACCGCTCATCGAGGCAATGGCCAGATCGACAATATCCACCCCAGCCTGGCTCGCCTGCAAAATGGTCGCCGAATTGATGCCGCTGGTATCGTGCGTGTGAAAGTGAATCGGCAGCCCGATTTCCTCTTTAAGCGCCTTGACCAGGGCCTGGATCGCGAAAGGTTTGCCCAGGCCCGCCATGTCTTTAACGGCCAGGAAATGCGCCCCCATCTTTTCCAATTCCTTGGCCAGGCTGAGGTAATATTTTAACGAATACTTGGTGCGCGCGGGGTCGAGAATATCTCCGGTGTAACAAATAGCCGCTTCGCAAACTGCGTGGGTCTTGTGGACCGCTTCGATCGCCACTTTCAGGTTAGGCGTGTAATTGAGCGAATCGAAAATGCGAAAAATGTCGATGCCCGAAGCCGCTGCTTGCTTGACAAAACCAGCCACGACGTTGTCCGGGTAGTTGGAGTAACCGACGGCATTAGAGCCGCGAAAAAGCATCTGGAAACAGATGTTGGGAATTTTCTCGCGCAAGAGGCGGAGGCGGCTCCATGGGTCCTCGTGCAGAAAACGCATGGCGGTGTCGAACGTCGCGCCGCCCCACATTTCCAGGCTGAAAAGTTTCGGGGTGCGCCGCGCCACCGCCGGGGCGATGGCCAGCATATCGAAGGAGCGCACGCGAGTGGCGAGAAGGGATTGGTGGGCGTCGCGAAACGTGGTGTCGGTGACGAGCAATCGCTTTTGCTGCAGGGTCCATTCCGCGAATTTTTTCGCGCCCAGCTTCAAGAGCAACTGACGGCTGCCGTCGGGCGGCTGCTGCTTGCGATCATGGGCGGGTGGAATGATCGGCGGCAGGGCGGCTTTGAGCACATGGCCCTTGGCTTGCGGGTTGCCGTTGACAATCACGTCGCCCAAAAAAGCCAGCAGCTTGGTCGCGCGATCGCGGCGCGGCTTGAACTTGAATAATTCCGGCGTGGTGTCGATCAGCGTGGTCGTCGCCTGGCCGGCCCGGAAAACGGGATTGGCAATGACGTTTTCCAAAAACGGAATATTCGTCTTGACGCCACGCACGCGAAATTCGCGCAAGGCCCGGTCCATGCGTTGCAGGGCCAATTCAAAACTCCGCCCATAGGTGGTGATCTTGACCAGCAGCGAATCGTAAAATGGGGTGATTACCGCGCCGGCGTAACCCATGCCCCCGTCCAGGCGCACGCCGTAGCCGCCGCTGGAACGGTAGGTCAAAATCCGTCCGTAGTCGGGCGTGAATTTGTTTTCCGGGTCTTCACTGGTGACACGGCATTGCACGGCGCAGCCAATGCGCGGAATGGCGTCTTGCGCCGGCATGTTGATTTCCTCGCCGTGCAATTGGTGGCCTTGCGCGGCCAGGATTTGCGAGCGCACCAAATCGACGCCGGTGATGACTTCAGTGACGGTGTGCTCGACCTGGATGCGCGGGTTGACTTCGATGAAATACCATTGGTGATTATCCAGATCGTAAAGAAACTCGACCGTCCCGGCATTATCATAATTGACAGCGCGCGCCATGCTGACGGCCGCTTCGCAAAGTTCCTGGCGCACCGTTTCGCGCAAACCGCTGGCGGGCGCGATCTCGATGACCTTCTGGTGGCGGCGTTGCACCGAGCAATCGCGCTCATGGAGATGGACGACGTGGCCATGGCGGTCGCCCAGGATCTGCACTTCGATATGTTTGGCGCGGAGAATGTATTTTTCCAGGAAGACGGCGGAATTGCCGAAGGCGCGGCCTGCTTCACTCTGGGCTTCGTCAAGCAGAGGAGCGAGGTCGCCCGCTTTGTGAACGACTCTCATGCCGCGTCCGCCGCCGCCAAAGGCCGCCTTGATGATGAGGGGGAACCCAATTTCCTGGGCGATTTGCAGCGCGGCGGCGCGGTCGGTGACAGGTTCGTCGGTGCCAAGAAGGGTGCGGACGCCGATTTTTTTAGCCAGCGCCCGCGCGGCCACTTTGTTGCCCATCAACTCGATGATTTCCTGGCGCGGGCCGATAAAAGTAATTCCGGCCTCGGCGCAGGCGCGGGCGAATTCGGCATTTTCCGCCAGGAAACCGTAACCGGGATGGATCAGATCGACATGTTTTTCCTTGGCCAGGGCGACGATGCCGGGAATATCGAGGTAGGCGCTGACCGGCCCTTTGTCTTCGCCAATGAGATACGCTTCGTCCGCTTTGAACCGATGAATGCTGAGGCGGTCTTCCTGCGCGTAAATGGCCACGGTGCGCAAACCCAGTTCTGTCGCCGCGCGAAACACGCGAATGGCGATCTCATTGCGGTTGGCGACCAGTAGTTTTTTAGCCGGGCGAGCGGAGGTGCTCATAATGCGGGGTGTTTATAATGGCGGCGCGCGCCACTGCAAAGATTAAAATGAATTCTATTCCACTTTCACGTCGAAAATCCCCGTCAATATTTGGCCCTCGCTTTTCACTTGCACCCAAAGGCGGTAATCGCCCGCGCTCGGAAATTCGTAGGGCAGGGAAATGACGGAGGAGGCGCCGTTCATGGGATGGTGGCGCATGGCATGGTTCATCTTGGAGTGATCCATTCCAGCGGGCATCCCGCTCTCATGCGGCATCTTGGCATCGAATAACATTTGCGCGGCCATCGAGAAATTTCCCATGGGATGCAAATGGTCAAAAACGCGGCCATCGGAGCGAAGCACCGCGACATGGCTCATCATGCCCATATACGGTTCAAGGGCGAGAGGCTGGCCCGATGCGTCGCGCACTTCAAATTGCAGCGCGGCGTCCTGGTTGGTGGTGGCGGCAGGATGGGCCTTCCAGATCATTTCCCGGCCGTCCGTCAGTTGGCAAACGGTGTCGCTGCCGGCATGGGCCGCGACGGCGCTGGTGGCGTTGACCGCCCAGGAATCGTCGGGATCTTCTCCGAGAGAATCGAGCGCAACCGCCTGGGTCCAAGCAGGGGGAATTGCGGGAAGATGGACAGAATTGGTCGCCGTGGAACTCAGGCCGGAGTCCTCCAACGTCAGGTCGCAAAGCACTTCGTAATCTCCCTCGGGCAAAGGCGGCAACCCCACCTCGAACGTCTGATCGCCCGCGCGCACCGGATGGATATGCCCAAAAGCATCGTGGTGGGGCAGGCGAACCAAAAAGAGATGCAGGAGCTTGCCGTGATCGGGCGCGAGGCCGACGTATTCGTGCGACCCTAAATCTTTTTTGCCCAAAGTCAGGGAGAGAATGCGTTCGCCGCGTTGGACGCGAACCTTCGCCGCGAGATCAGGCCATCCGCCCTCGCGCAGTTGCTTGCGGAATTTCCTTTCGTCGGAATTCCACCATTGTCTTCCTCCGGCCAGGAGCAAAACAAACACGACTGTCGTAATGGCGGCGGCGCGCCGGCGCCGGCGGCGCTCCGCAGTTCCCGGCAAAACATCAGGCGGCAAAACACTTTCGGCCGCAGCGGCCGCCACGATGGCAATTCCGCCGCAAAACAAAATAAACCCCAGGACTGTCAACACTTGGCCGAGGTAGGCGGGCAGCGGCAGTTGGCGGGTGGCGACGGCGTTGACTGGAATGTGGATCAAGCCCTCGCCGGATTTTCCATGGATACGGACATCGATGCTGTAGCCGCCCGTGGTCATAAGCCACAATTCGCCGCTGTAAAGATTCGTCTCGCCGCGAACCGGTTGGGCAATGTCCGCCGGAGGCGCGTTGCTGACCGCTGTCTGGTCCGCGATGGGGACGAAGGAAACCGCGATAGGTTCACTGCTCTGCACGCGGGCGCTGATCTCGGCGCGTCCCGGCACGACGGCGGGCATGCGGATGGTCACGCGCGCCGGATACGGTCCGATCAAACCATCGTAGAAAACATCCGGACTGCCGACGTGGGCTTGGACAAGGCCCGGACAAAGCAAAGCCAGCCCCATGAGCAAGTTGCGAAGCCACTTCATCGTTGCACCTTTCTCATCCAGCCGCCCAGCAAAAGTCCAATCCACGAACTGACGGCGGCCAGCGCCCAACTGATGGCAATTTTGGACGCGGTCAGGATGCTCGCGTCCGGGTCCGAAGGGTCCACATGCCAAAACTGAGAGCGCCACGAGTCGGCCCGGGAACCATAACTCCAAAAACGATTGCCGGCAAAAAACCAATTATTAGCGCGCGGCGAAATAAGAAATTCCGCGAAGAACCATTGCACGGCCATGAAAACGACCAAAAAGATTGCGCCCAGCTCCAACGCTAGTGTAGTGTGTCATAATTAGCTAGACATATTCTTGATTTTGGGCAAAATTGTCAGCGATGCCAAAAGTTGCCGGCGCTGTTGTTCTGTGCGAAACGGATCGAAATCAATTGCAGAGATGGGTGCGGGCCCAATT
>DASRLE010000664.1:0-28257 GCA_035648615.1 Saccharimonadales bacterium (SeqCode)
GTGGAAATTCATTTATAGACTATTCTGGTTGCAATCCAGACCCCGTGAAAAAGATTGGCGTTTGTTGTCACGAGTGCGATGGACAATTTGTTATACCCGCAAGAAGTTTACAAAATGGTATTTGTGAATCTTTGCGTAATGGCAACAAGAGATTCGGTCATGGTTTCCTTCATTCCATCGCTTGCAACATTAGGTTGCAACTCAAAGTGGTACAGTAAGAAAGAATATCAAATTATGACTATATTAAAATGTGACTTTTGCAAAATGGAACACATAGACCCCGCGAAACATGCTACATTAGTAGTTTTAACGGGATACGCTAACGAGAAGCATTTTTGCGATGATAAATGTTTTTGGAAATTTGCTAAACAGTTATTGCAAGTTAAAACGGATTAAACACAAAAAAGTATTGTGAATCTAATTAAGGTATTTTAGATTCATTACAAGCCCCGAATTGTCCCCCGCCCTCGTAAGTTTTTGCTTTTTGGCTTGACGCGGTGTTTTCGTTCTGATATTGTCCATGCCTTGACAAGACGTAAAGATTGAGATAAATTGTATGGATAGAGAGAACGAATTTCTTTTTGAAGCTAACAGATATGTTTCGGATAGCTTGCGCCATTCCGCGACAATCATCTGGCAATACTCAATCTCAATTCCTACGCTACAGGGCGGTGCGCTTTTACTATTCGCAAACACAAAGGGCAAAATCAATCCGGTAGTGGGATGGTTTATACTGGCGGTAGTCTTTTCGGTGTCCATAGCCCTCAGCATGATGATGTTTCGGCTGTCAACAGAAAGAAAGCAGACGTTGGGGCGTAGTGCATGGCTTGAGAAAAAACTAACCGGAATTTTTCCAGAGAATCCACAATTCTTCGAGCCACCAACACATGGGCCTGAGTGTCTTAACTTGTTGGATACAAGATGGCTCGCGGGGCTACTTGTTGTAGAATCAATAGTGGGGTTTTTCGCGGTTGTCGTTCTTGGATTCTGGAATTTAGCACACAATTGCTAATATGCTTTTTGCCTGTTTTCCGTGTCGCCCCGCGTTGTGCTAGTATTTGTGCTAGTTTCGCCACTTGCTAGACCGTCCTGCCAAAACGCCTAAAAATGGCATTTGCGGTCACTTTTACGAGGGAAATTGCCGTTTGTCTTTCAACCGCGAAAACCCGTAAGAAACCCGCAAGGAATTTTACCTGAATCTAGCGCGTCTGCCAATTCCGCCACGCGGGCCTTGTTGCCTCTCAGCAACGGCAGCTACTATGCCAGAATCAAAAAGGACGGCAAGACCATTCGTGAAGCGCCCATTGTCGCTTAATCAATAAAATACAAGGAGCGGAAAAGAGGCAAAAAATGGGGGCAAAAAGATGGAGAATGGAATTTTTTTACCCACATCCTTTTGCCATTATTCCCATCCTTCTCCTTTCCGCTTTTTGGCATTTGAATTGCTGGCTAGGGGTGAATGCGCGACGTTGAGGACGACAGCCATTGGGATGGCGTGCCAACCAGAAAACTGATCGGTTTTTTGGCGGGGCTTGGCGTGTTTGCCTTGTTGCTGTTCAGGTCTGAACCCGGTTTCGTGCTGTTTTTGGATCATGCCAATCTTTTGTTCCACGAAGCGGGGCATCCCATAGTGGGGCTGTTTAGCCAGCGCTTGGAAACCTATGGGGGCACGATGGGGCAACTGACTTTTCCGGCGGTGCTGGCCGTTTCGTTCTGGCGCAAAGGCGAGGCCGTCTCTTTCGCGGCGTCGGTGATCTGGTTTTTTGAGAACTGGCTTAACATCGCCCGCTATATGGCGGACGCGCGGGCGCAGGTCTTGCCGCTGGTCGGCGGCGGGGACCATGATTGGGCGCGAATTTTTGGACGGTGGCATGTCCTGAATCACGACCTGCAAATCGCCACCTTGGTGCGGACAGTGGGTTGGCTGGGAATGGGCGCGGCGTGCATCTGGCTGATCTGGCTTTGGTGGGCTGGGCGGAAAAATTCAACGACCGTCAGCGAGGCAGTAATCGCAAGCTAATCTTAGTGTCCTTGAAGGAACTTCAGCCACCCTGCAATTGGCGGAGTTGCTGGGTTGCGTTGGTGAATTCCAAGGTGTTAGGCGGCGCGACCCTGAGATAAAGTTTGTCGTAGCGGATCGCCGCCGGCTTGTCGTTCTGCTTTTGGGCAATTTGGGCAAGGCCGTAATACACGAGGGGTGATGGGGCGGGCTTCGCTTTCTCCAAGGTTTGATACTCCGTTTTGGCCTGGTCCAGCCGGTTGAGTTCCAATTGGCAAATGGCATGGTTGAGGTACGGGAGCGGCTTTGCCGGGTCCAGGCGCGTCATTTCGGCCAAGGTGATCATAGCCGCAGGATAATCCTTCATCGTCATTTGGATTTCAGCCTTGCGTTGGTTGACATTGAAAAGGTCCTGCCGGTTGGCGGTGGGCGTATCCAGCAATTGCAGCTCGAGATCGAGGGCCGTCAACGCTTTCTTGAACCACTGGGCCGCGATTTCTTCCGCCTTTTTCGTTTGCGCTGGGTTCCGCTGGCCTTCGCGCAACGCGCTGTAACCCATCAGGCGGTAGAATTCGGCAATCATGCCGGCATATTTATCATCTTTTGGATTCTTTTTTTGCTCGTCGATCAGCAATTGGTCGGCCTGCGCAAAGTCGTGCTTGACGGAATAAGCGAGGGCCTCCATGCGGACGATCTCGACCTGATTGGCGCCGGAGTCGTTGGGGATGGCCCGGAGCAAAGCCAGGGCCGTATCAGCCAGTCCCAAGTCGATATAAGCGTTGGCCAGCCCTAGTTCGCCCAAGGGGTCGTTGGGCGCCAACTCGAGGCATCGTTGAAATAAATGAGCCGCCTGCAGGTAAACGCCGCCCGCGCCAAAATACCGGCCGATCTGGATGTCCAAGTCGGGCGTGTCTCCCGGTCCGTAAACATTAAGCGCCAGGTCCCAACGATTGTTAAATTGAGCGCCCACATCGGAAGCGTTGACGAGCGGGCCGGCGGGCGGCGCCCCGCGCAGGTGAGCATTGTACTGTTGATTGGCTCGAGCCATCACGTTTCCGGGATTGAGCTGGAGGGCTTCCCCGAATTGATCGCCGGCGTCTTTGAGCATCGCTGCCTTGAGCGAGGGAGGCAGCTTGACTTCGGTCGCGGTTTTTTGCAATTCCGTGCCCCAGTAATCCAGTATCTGCGAATAATAGCCGGCGATCCGCATGGCATCGGCGTTCGTCCTCGCCAAGCCGGGTAACGAGGCCAGCGCCCCATTTTCCACCGCGTGCCAATAGACTTGGTTAGTGGCGATTTCCGCCGGAGTCAACACGATCGTCGCCAGGACGTTGCCCGGGTATGGATGCACATCCCCGCCCAGGCGGCGAGGGGTCATGCAAACCTGCTCAAAATAGCTGCCAAAACTGGGATGCAAATAATAAACCCGCTGCCCTTGGGCGAGACGGGCCAAGAGAACGCTTATTTGCTGGCTGGTGATTTCTTCGGGCAAGCTGTCGGGAGGCTTGAGCTCCCGGCGCAGGGCCGGGTAGCGATTGATCAAATATCGAAGATATTCACGGTGAGGCAGCGACTCAGTGTCAATAAAAGCGTACGGGCCGGCCAGGCCCAGTCTCTGGCTGGCTCCCATCGCCAGCGCCAGCCGCGCTGGATCGTCGGCCAGCACAATGGCGCCTTCGGCGGGCAGCCCTTCCGCCATTTCCTTGGCAAACTGAGCGACGACCGGGCGGTTGAAATCCCGCACATGCTGATAGTTTACGTAGAACAATATGGCGGGCAGCACAATGGCCGCCACCCAAACCAGCCCGACCAACATTCCGTTGATAACGCGCAAAATTCCACTGGCCCGTCCCCACGTATAACTCACATCTCTCCCAAACACGAGAAGGACATACCCGCTGAAATACCCCACGCTCAACGCGGCCAAATAATAGAAACTCAGGAAGCCCGGCGACCCGACTAAAGAACCCATGCCCATATTTCGCGGGCTGGGGCTGAATCTCACATCGAAAAATATTAAAACCGCGACGGCCAGGAACACGAGATGGAGCACACGAAACAACGCGCGCGTCTGGCCCAGGAACGACCGCCACCGGATGGAGGCGAAGCACAGCGGAACCAGCGTCATCATGCCTGCGACGGCGGCGAAGTACCTCGGCGTCCGGGTCAGGAGACCATGCTGCTCGGCGAGTTTCTGATGCAACAATGCCCAGAAAGTGCCGTCATGGGAGGCGGCGCCCAGCAGCGGGATCAGGCCATAAAGCAGCAGGCCCAAGACGCCCCAAACGATCATTCGCACTACAAACCCCCAGTTGAACAGTGTCCGGACGCGTTTGATCCAGCTCGGCGCCGGCCCGGTCAGGGGTGCATCGCTGGCGAGGTTGACCAATCCCTTGCCTTTGATCCAAAGCAACGCCAGGAAAAAACACGGGAAGTATCCAATCAGGGCCCAATTGTTCGCCATTCCCAGCCCATAAACAAAAGCAAACAGATTGAGCCGCCGCTCGCTCCGCGAAACGCGAAATTCCAGCAGGCAAAGAATCAGAAAGGCAAATACCATCTCATCAATCATCTCGCCTGTTCCCGAAATGGAATTCTCCCAAAAGGTCCACTGCGCCGCCAGCAACAACACGGCAAAGGCGGCCGGCAGAAAGGCCGCGCGCACCGACAGCAAGGCCGGTCCGCCGCGTCCCAACTGGCGCTGGCGCTGCTCGCCGGTGCGGTCATGCGCCAGGAGGCGCACCGAACGGGCCAGCATGGCCAGGGTCAAGGCTGCGCAAGCGGCGGTGAACACGTTCCAGCCCGTGACCTGCCACCCGGCCGGCAGCCAGCGCAACGGATAAGTCAAGATGAAAAACAGCGGATATTGGGGAGCCGCCCGCCACGCCAGCGGACCCGGATGCCAGTCCCAGCCCGTAATCTGCGCGGCAAAAGGAAGGCTGCCGAACGTCACCCAATGGTTTAAGGTCAACCCGTACAACCCCAGCGCGGCCAGCGCGACCAGCCATGGAGACAAAATGAGAGGGGGTTTGAACGCCGGACCCGTTGTTTTCTCGTTTTCTGCCATCATGGACGGGTCAAGTTTGGGGCGAGTGACGGGTTTTTAGCAAGAAACTTTCTGGTCTCAAAGCGCCAGCCGAAAAAACTTCATCAAAAACGCTTGACAAAATTCCCCGGTCACGCTTCATTGGTCGCGGGCTGAGAATCATCTCCGCACCGGAACAATAACTATAACTAAAATTATGAATAAACGGAGAGCATCATTTCTTCTTAAAGTACTGGCGGTCGGCGTCGTGGCTTCACTGGCTCAAAACGCCCAAAGCCAAACCATTGTCTATAACAATAGCACGACCTTCCAAGACAATTTCACCTTGAACAATTTCCAAGCTGGCAACGAAGTGGTCCTGGCGGGCACGGCGACTTCGGACTATCTGACCCAATTTAAAGTTCAGTTCGACCTGATCAACAGCGGGGCCAGTCCTCTCGCGGGCACGCCCACCGGCACCGAGGGAATGGAAATCAACTTTTACCAGAACAACGGCGCCGCCGTCTCTGGTTATAACTCGCCGGGAACGCAGCTTTATACCACCGGCTTTTTCACCATGAGTTCTGTCGGCCTGTCCGCCTTTACCGAGGGCCAGACGATTACCATCTCTCCCAACGTCGTTGTGCCGCAGGATTTCACTTGGACCGTGGCATTTCAAAACGTCCCGGCTTCTGAATCCGCTGGGTTGTCTCTTTACCATCAGGCGACCGGCCCAACGGTTGGAGCCAATTTCAATGATGCTTGGTATAACAATGGCACCGCTTGGACGTTGCAGGTCGCAAATGCAGGATCGCCCCCGTTGCAATTTGGCGCGACTGCGTCAGTTCCCGAGCCGAGCACGATTGCTCTTGGCGTAATGGGCGCTGGCGCGCTTCTCGCTCGTCGCCGCAAGAACTAATTCTGCGGTTTTTTGGATCGCGATGCCGCGGTGCTCCCCGGCGGCCATCGCCCTTTGTTCCATTTCATCAGGCCCGAATTTTCGGGCCTGTTTTTTTTGCTCGGGTTGTGATTATGACCGAGGACGGCTCTAAAGGGGTCGGCGCAGCCCGCGAAGCGGGTAGTTGATATAGTGTGTTGTTTCTGCGCCGACCGGACGCCGCAGCGCGGCGTCCCTACCTCGAAGTTAGATGCGTCTGTCCACAAAGACGGCCCTTACTTCACTTGGGGTTGCTGGGAGACAAGCCGGTAAAACATGGAGCTGCCCACTGGAGTAATCGTAATACTGTTGGCCGTTCCATGCACCGTCACCGCGTTGGTCGGTGACAACCAAGTCACCGGAGGATTTAGATTGGCGGTTTGCTGGAGAATAAAACCGGCTGGACTCGCCGGCCAAGTCAACAAGATCGTCGCGGGCGCCGTTCCGATGCCGGACCCGGAAGCAGTGAAAGTCAGACTCGGCGGAAGGGTCGTTACCGGAAGGCTGATGCTCGGGGAGAGCACTTGAACATCCGCGCAAAATTCCCATGTCGTTTGGCTGCTGTCCGTCGCGCTGGCGGAAAGATACTTTCCCGGCTGAACCGCCACAGGAAGCGTCAGGCCAAAACCGGCGTGACCATTGGCGTCGGTGGTGATAGTGGCCGAACCGACCCAGGTCAAGCCTTCTCCGTAACCCGTGGCGTCAGGCGCTGCATTTTCATAGAATTGGATCAGGAATTGTCCATTGGCATACGTATTCAGCGAGCCTTGAATGCTCGTGGTCACATTGTCACTTATCACCTTCGTCAGGTTCACCACATTGGAAGTGTTCAGCCCGGGGTTTCCAATCACAATTCCCCAGTCGCCATTGGAAAAGATGGAATTGCGACTGACAAAGTTGCCCAAACAGCCGGCGCGTATGCGCACGCCGTCATAGATCGACGATTGGACGAAGGCAATGCGATTGCCGGCGAAGGGCGCCGTCCCGCCGACCACGTTATTGCTGGCGGTGTTGAGAAAATCAATATTGTGCAATTGATTGCCCAGAGGGCTGGACCCGTCGGCCTTGGTGCCGAGGAAATTGCCTTGGATGATATTATAATTCGCCCCAGGGTCGCCGATGGAAATGCCTTCCGCGAAATTGCCGGAAATAAGATTGCCCGCGCCGGCCACCGCTCCGCCGATCAGGTTGGTTCCCGAGCCATAGAGGGAAATTCCCCCGTTTAAGTTGCCCAGCGCGTTGCCGCCGGTGGCATCGGTCCCAATATAATTTCCCTGGATAACCGTGGCCGCCGCCCAGCTTCCGCCTAGAAGAATTCCGCTGTCGCCATTGGCCGAAATCACGTTGCCGGCTCCCTTGGCTGGCCCGCCGATGGTATTGACAGGCGCATTGGTGATCGCGACGCCCTCGATGCCATTACCCATCGCCGCCTGTCCGGTAATGTCGGCGCCGATGTAATTACCCTCGATCAAATTGTTGCTGGAGGTGGTGTCATATACAACAATTCCATTTTGAAGATTGCCTGAGATCACATTGCGCAGTGGCGCGGTCAAGCCGCCGATGAGGTTGGCGGGCGTTTGGATGTAAAGACCCGCCTGCGCGTTGCCCAGCGGATTTTTTCCGCTGGAATCCGGGCCGATCAAGTTGCCCTGCACCTTATTGGCCCCTCCCCCGGCATCCACCACCAAAATGCCATTGCCGCTATTGCCGGAAATCACATTTCCTCCGTTCGCGCCTCCCACCAGATTGGCCGTCGCGCCATCCATGGCCAGACCGTTGGCGGTATTGGGCAGGGCGTTGCTTCCGGTGGCGTCAACGCCCACAAAGTTCCCTTGCACCAGATTGCTGAAGGCGCCGCCATAAATCAAAATCCCGTTTTGCGCATTGCCGGAAATTACGTTGCCCGCGCCGGCATTGGTCCCGCCAATAGTGTTGCCGGGAATCCCATTGATAATTACACCGTCGGCTTGGTTGGGAATCGCCAATTTGCCGCTCGCATCCGTCCCGATATAATTGCCCAGGATCGTATTGCCGGTCGCACCATAGGTCGCAATATCGACCCCGCCATTTCCATTTCCAGAGATAATATTTCGCGCCCCCGGGCTCGTGCCGCCGACCGTGTTCCCGGGCACGCCATAGATTGTCACCCCATCTCCCGTGTTCCCGAGAGCTGCATTCCCGTGAACATTCAGCCCAATGTAATTGCCCTCGATAAGATTGCCCGTTGCCCCGAAGGTAAAAAGATAAATGCCGCCCTGGCCATTGCCAGAAATGATATTGCCCGCGCCCGGAGCCGTCCCGCCAATAATGTTTCCAGGAGCGCCGTAGATTTCGATGCCGTTAAAAATATTGCTCAGGTTATCGAGCCCCGTCACCGTAGTGCCGATATAATTGCCGGAAATCACATTCTCCGTCGCAGCGGGATTAACTACGTAAATCCCGTTTTGGTTTCCCCCGGAAATCAGGTTGCGCGCCGCTGCGGTCGTTCCCCCAATGAGGTTGCCAGGCGAGTTGTCAATCACCACGCCGCCTTCGCCGTTGCCCAGGGCGAGAGTCCCAGAGGGATCGGTGCCGAGAAAATTGCCCTGAATGACGTTGCTCCCCAAGTTTTCCATCCGAATCGCATCCCGCGGACAAAGGTTTATGGCCAGCCCCAGCAACGTGCTGCCACCCCCCGTGATGATCAGGCCATCCGTATTCGTAGGCAGATTGGCGCCATTGATCTCGATCAAAGGAGTTCCCGCGTAGCCAGGCTGAGTAGTGCCGTCGATGAGCGCCGGATCCGTAATCGCGGGCAACCCCGCCCCCGGCGTGATCGTAAACGGGCCGGTTCCCGGTATGTTGAACGCAATGGTATCCAATCCCGGATTCGCGTTCGCATTCAGGATCATCTGGCGCAAGGAACCCGCACCGGCGTCAGAGGCAGTCGTGACCGTAAAGGTTGCTGCGGCGGCGGGGTAGCTCAGGGCCGCCCAGCCCACGCAGACACAGAGGAAAAGGGCGGCAAGACGTTGGAAACGCAGAATCGGTTGAGGGAATCTCATTGTAAATAGCAGTTTTCGCGCCAAAGTATCATATCACGGAAGATCCGCAAGGCCCGGTGTTGTCTGCGGGTTGTTCCCACAACTCCAGACGCATCATACCGCCCGGAAAAAATAATTGCAAATAAATGAAATTCGCCCTTGACTGTGTTATGGACTGCATTACAATTTTCGCTGTTGGGAGAAACAACTATTTTAATTGACCCGAATATATTACGTATGAAAAACAGGATGATTAGTGTGATAAGTGGCGTGGCGTTGGGGGCTGCTCTTGCGGTTGCTCCCGGCGTGCAGGCCTCCAATTCGACGGATGTAACTCAAACTTTGAGCGGCTCGACCGCCCTAGAGCTTCCCGCAAAAGCTGCCCATCTGGTCGCCAAAGCCTCGGCGGCTCATAAACAAGATGTCGCAGTCTCCGTTGTCAAAGCGGCTGTCGGGCTGAACCCCGCCGCTGCGGTGGCTATTGTATCCGCCGTCGCCCGCGAAAATCCGGCCACCGCGCCGATTGTCGCCGTAACCGCTGCAACGCTGCAGCATAAACAGATTGGCCTTATTACCCGGGCTGCCGTTGGCGCCGCTCCTTCTGAAGTAACCCGGATCGTCGCCGCGATGATGAGGGAATTTCCGAAAGATTACGGAGTCATCGCCAGTGCCGCCGCTGAAGGCGCGCCCTCCGCTGGACGCGAAATCCTCGCCGTAGTGGCGCAGTATGTTCCGGCCTTGCAAGGCTTCATTCCCGCCGCCACGGTCCAGAACAGCCCCGTGCCCGTCCAAGCCATTATCAGCCAGGCGATCGGAGCAGGGGCAGTCCCCACTGCAATCCCACAGGTCACCCTGCCCCCGACGGTCAGCGTGCCGCCAGTGGCGACTTTGCCGACTACTCCTTCAGCACCGACATTTTCAGGTCCCGGATCGCCGACCCTTGGCGGTCCTTACACCCCGCCCGGCACTCCTACCCCTATTACGATTGCCAATACGTCCGCAGAGCCGAGTGGTACACGTAAGTATCACGCTCCGTGACGTAAAACCGGTTGACCGGTTCATTCAATCTTGCGAAGGGCGAAGAGAATTCTTCGCCCTTTTTTTATGTTCTTGTCTCAATGAAAACGGCGGCCCAAAAAGATTCCGACGCACACCCGGCAGCTCTTCTCACGCCACAGCACAGATGGCGCACCCCGCCTCATCAGTAATTCCCCCATCCACACGCCGCAATCTGTATAGTGAGTGGCGGTTCGACATTGCTTAACCCAAGTGTGACTTCGCGCCAAGGGAAGTGCGGCCATTTCTTATGAACTATTCACGCTTAGTTTCCGAGCCACTGGCGAGTCGGCCGAACTTGAGTTTATCGACATTCGCCCGAGAAATCACCGCGAGGTCGAAATCGTGAAGATTTTTATTGTTTCCGCGTCTGTCTTTATTTTAATCTACCTCTCCATGCATGGTGGGAGGAAGCATAAAACACCTCTTTACATCAGGCATTCATTTCGATCGGAAAATCGTTTCCTCGGAAAGTAAAACAGTTCGGGGCGGGCAATGATTTTTGTCAATGATCTTGGCAAAACATCATGTGCGGAGCTTTTATCAAATTCGTGGGGTGAAAGGTCTATTTGTTTCAAATGAAATTGAAGCGGAGTACTTCGCCAAGAATACCCGGCGTTCTCATCGTCCTATTGGCTTGTCTGTTGTCGGCCCGGGGCGGAAATAGCGCGGCTTCAACCCCGTTCATTGCTCTAAGCGGTCTAGCGGTGCCGGAAATTCCGGCTAAAGCAGCCGATTTAGTTCGTGCGGCAAATGCGCCAGATCGTCAACAAACCGTCCAAGAGGTGCTGCAGGCGGTGTCCGCCATTGCCAACCCGGGCGTAATGCCCTATGTCGTCAGCGCCATTTGCCGCAGCAACCCCGAAGTGGCTGGAGCAGTGGTCGCGTCCGCAAGCAAACTGCAACCGGAGGATGTGCTGTTTTTTTCCAAAGGAGCTTTGTGCGCGGCTCCCGGCCAAGTGGAGCAGATCGTTTTTTCAGCCTGCAAAGCAGCTCCGGCTTCATGCGCTGATGTGGCGCTGCTGGCCGCCAAACAATTTCCCGCCGCCAGCAATTCGATCCGCGCGGGACTGGCCGGCGCCCGGCCCGATTTGGAGCTTTATTTGGAAGAAGCTGAAGCCCAGGAGGGCGCCCGTAACTTCGAAGCTATCATTAAGGAAGCCGTGCAATTATTCAACAACGCTTCGAAGGGCCTGGGAAAGTAAGATGCCGATAAACTCCTTCAAAAAATTGCCTCACTGCTTTCATCTGCCAACTTTTCCTATGTCTGATTTCGAATATTTTCGCCTTTTTGCATTGCGAACCTGGCTTCGGGTCATGGCCGGCGTCGGTTTTCTCCTGACCGGCTCGCCTGCCCTCGCGCAAACCGACTCCGCCACCCAAACATATTCCACCACGAATGCGGCGGCCAGCGCCGTCACGCAAAATGATTCCACCTCGAAAACTCCGGATGATTCTCGAGCGCACACCAGTTTGGGCAAAGAGTTATTGGACCTTCAACTCGGCCCTTTCGCCTTGCATCCGAGGCTGGTCGCCGGAGCGATTTACGACGACAACATATTGCTCTCCGTGGCAAACAAGGAAGCGGACCTGGAATGGACGGTCCAACCCGCGTTACAGGCGGTCGCGGGAGACGATGCCGCGCTTCTGGCTTACCGGGATCTAAATTATGATGTTCTGGGTCTTTCACCCGGCGGCCTTATTGTGCAGCAGCCCGAACTGTGGCCGGGGAAGTTCCTCCTGATCGATTACGGCCCGCGTTTCCAGCTCTTTGACAAATATACCGCCAACAATTCCATCGATGAGCTGGGCACCCTCAACCTTCTTTGGCCAATGCACAAATTGATAGTGGGCTTCAAACAGGACTATCGATTGGAAAAGACGGAGATCATTGAGTTTGATCAACGCGCCACCGTGGAAACCATCTCCAGCGCGCTATCCGCAGCCTACCAACTGGGGGATGCCACCTCCATTGAGAGCAATTTCCGCCGAATCAGCGTGGGCTATAACCAGGCAGGATTGACGGGATATACCGAATACAACACAGAGGATTGGTTTAACTACCAATTGAAGGAAAACGTGCCCATCAGCCTTGGTGTCTTGGCCGGCGAGGATGTGGTGGCGGACCGCCAGGATCAAACCTATGAACAATTGCGGGTCCGCGCGCGTTACAGTTATACGGAAAAACTTGCCTTCGACGCTTCGGGCGGGGGCGAGCTGCGCCAGTATCAAAACGGCAATTCTGCCACGCTTTCGCCCGTGTTTACCATTGCCGGCGAATACCGCCCGACGGAACGCAGCACCGTGCGTTTGAGCGGTTTCCGGCAGCAATATGCTTCCATCTTCAACGGTTACAATTATTCCACCACCGGTGCGTCGCTGGAGGGCCGGCAGGGGATTACAGACCGTTTCACCGCCGCTTTAAGCGTCGGCTATTATAGCATCGATTACACGCCTATCAGTCGCGGCGTGTCATCCTCTACGGGCGATTACTATATCGCCCGGATCAGCCTCGAGGCGAAAATTATCCGCCACCTCAACGGGCAGATTTATTATCAATTACTCAGCAGCCAGTCGCAAGTCGGCGGCGGCGGCGTGACTGATAATCAAACCGGCGTGCAATTGACTCTGGGGTTTTGAGGGACAGTCCGGGCCCCAAAACCGTCAAGCTGAGTGTCTATAACCTCTCAACAACCCGCGCCGTTACCGGACAGAGGTTTGGGAAACTTTTGGGTCTGCGCGGGCGCGCCGGAATGGGCGGTGCAACAGGCTTGAAAGACCGTTGCAACGGTGGTTTTAATGATGTTATTTCCAGCCGAATTGGTAGGTGGTGCCGCCCGTCAACGCTACGGAAGTGGAGTTGAGGATGAAGGTGTTGCTGGTCCAGGTGACGTAAGGGTATGCGCCGGTGGCCATGAGGGCGGAGGCGGCGGCGTTGCCGGGGGTCAGGGCGGTGTAGTTGGTGGTTTGCCAGGGCCATGACGCGGCGTAGGTCAGGGTGGCGATGACGGCGCTGGCACCGGGGCCGCTGCCGGTGGTGAGGGTGATGATGCCGCTTTGCTGGCTGCCCAGGCTGCTGACGAGGGTTGGGCTTGATCCCGCCCCCGTGCCGGCGGCGATGCCGGGCGCGGCCAGTGTCGAGCTGACGGGGCCGTCGATGCTCGCCCCGCCGTTGACCTCCAGAGTGGCGCCCGGCGTGGTGGTGCCGATGCCGACCTTGCCATTTGTCACCTTGATTGTCCCGGTGATGTTTGTGTCCTGCAAGCTGGTCAGTCCGGACCCGCCGCCCACAAATTGACGGGCGGTATTGGTGGCAGCGCAGTTAATGTTTGTCGTCGCGGTCAATGAAGCCACCGCTGCGCTCCCGTCCTGGCTCAATCTCGTTGTCTTCGCTGGCACAGGATAGGTGTAGCCCACTTGGTCAAATGACCCTATGCAAATCGAGTTGGTGTCGCTATCGTAGGCCGTCGCGCCGGGAACGCCAACTTCAGAACATCCCGCAAAGGTTGTTAGAGTGTTCACGCAGTTGATTGCCTTTGTGTCGCCTATACTGTTGAACGAAACGGCGTCGAAAATTATAGTAGAGTTGGTCGCCCGAATTTGGTATCCAGTCGCTCGTTCATTGTTCTCAAAATAATCAAGCTTTCCAAAGGACACGAAACTATTGGAAAAAACGCAGCCGGTGTTCGTGTTGGATTCGAAGATGTTGTGATCAAAGCTCCACGGGCCGGCGGACAAGGCCCACACGCCGTAACCATTCCTCCTGATGGCGTTACCCGAAAACTTGCTCAATCCATTATAGACTCCGGCGGCCAGATTTTGAGTGTTCGTCGCCAGAATCCCAAAGCCGTTGAGAGAAAGATTGTTGTCGGCAATAATTTCGTTCTGGATAAGTCCGTGAAGGTTTATCGCGGCGTTCTTACAGTTGACGATGGTGCAATTTTCCAGCTTACTGTTTAATCCTCCAAACGACACCCCGTCGCTCAAGACACCGTTCCCATTTACGTTGAACCCCTTGATCGCCACATAATGGGTGTTATTGGTTCCGCTGAAAGTGGATATTCCAATGGTTCCGCTGTTCCAAATGAGGGTGGCGTCGGAACAGGTTCCGCCTCCATAGCCGCTGACCAGGGAGTCATCGTCAAGGAGAGTCTGAAATTCATTGGTGAGATAAAATGTGCCGCCGAGCAGGAATGTCCCCTGCTTGGCCACAATGACACCAGGAGACCCCCCCAGAGAATCCCGGGTGGCGTTAAATGCGGGCAAATCATCGTGGACGCCATCGCCAACCGCCCCCCAATAACGCACGTCGTTTTTCGCGTAGCTGACGGACATGTTGAGGAGCGTCGCGTTGGCTGCAAAGGAAGAAGGAAGAAGGAAGAAGGAAGAAATTAGAGTGGCGGCGAGCGCCGCGAGTATGGGTGTGCGGAAATGGGTTGCGAGACACATAGAGTTATTGGGTTCAACGGGCTTTGGGTTTCTTCGTTCTTCATTCTTACTTCTGTCTTTATTTGTTCTTCCTTCTTCATTCTTACTTTCCCCGCCTTTAGCCTTTAGCCTTCTTTTCACGTTGTCCAGCAAACTGTGATGACGCCGAAGGCCGCCGCCGACCCGGTTTTACCCAGGGTATAGAGGCGAGGCCAAGCACCCGCTTGCGGAGACCCAGAGGTAGCTCATCCCCGAGTTTCTGTAAGGATTGCCGACACGATAAGATTTGCGTTATAAGTATTTGATTATTAGGTGATTCGCGCATATATCCAGATTTCGGTGTCGGGTATCTTTACATTTTCTCTGTAATTAGCGGCTAAGCGACCGGCAAAAGTGTAGAAAAATCAAACGTTAACCAATTGTTGGACAGCATCTTATCCACCAAAGTTAACCGGCGATGGAAACTAGGGGCTAACGGCACGTCTCCTGCTACTTATAAAGTGAAGAAAGACATGATTTTGTTAGTTGAGCGTGTTAATATACCCCCGTTAGCGGTGTAGACTGAGAAATCGTGAAAATACACGGCGGTTAAAAAAACGAATTCGATTATGAAAAACATGTACAAATTGACTACGGTGGGCTTGGCTGCTTTGGGGTTGGCTTTGGCCACACCCTCCAGCTATGCCCAGCAAAATTACGATTACTCCTATACATTTGATGCTTCGGGCAACTACCTGACGGTGAGTGGTTCGTTTGAGGGCTACCTGAACGAACCCGGGGGTAATCTTGTGACAGGTATAAGCGACGTTACGGTGTTCTACACCCCATCGGGTGGCTCCACCACTGAAATGACGGGTACCGTGGACGTGGACACTTACAACGGCTCGAGTTGGGTGCCTGGCGGGGTGCTTTCTCTTGATGGGACGCAGAATAATTTCTTATTCGAAAACAACAGCGAAACTCAGAATTTCGCCTGGGAGGGTGGTAATGCTTTTGCCAACCCCGGTTCGCTGGCCCCCGCTACCACTTTTAGTCCCGTCACACTTGCAAATTGGTCCCTCGTGGACCCCCCTTCAGTGCCTGATAGTGGCACCACAGCAATGCTTTGTGGAATAAGTCTGGTGGCTCTCGGTTTGTTTCGCCGGAAACTCGCCTGATTAGCAGGTAAGACATTAATTCATTTTAACCCGCCGGAGAACCCGGCGGGTTATTTTTGCTCTGGCGGCCTTGCTCGGCTTTGCTACTGGATCCACAACAGCAGAAGGGTGCCGTCGGCTTGGAAAATGAAATTGGGCAGTCAGATAATAAAGCACCTGCAACGATCTGGATGGACCACCGGCACACACAAAAAAATCACAATTTTTATTGCTCCACTCCTGAATTCGTTCTAATTTGCTTTCCTTGCGAGTCGCGCGAGGCGTAACGAACCTCCTCGCTTTCAAGCACAAATTCTGTTGGGAAAATCGTTTCCTCCTAAAACAAAATAGCTTGGTGCGAAGAATGATTTTTTGTCAAGCATGTTGGCAAAAAATCAAGTGCGGAGCTTTGTCTTACCTTGATCTGCTAAATGTCAACGGCTGCTAAAAATGAAGCGCGGAAGTCACCGCCGGAGCGGTTTCAGCCGTTGCCTCGAAGAGTCGTAGCCATTTTACGCCGCTTTGAGGTCAACCGGGCGGTGTTCTTTAGCATTCTCGTGAGTGGTTGGTCGGCCTTGGCCGGACCGGTCACGATGCTGGTCATTGCCCATTGGATGACAGCGGTCGAGCAGGGCTTTTATTATACGTTCAGCAGCGTCCTCGCCTTGCAGGTATTTGTGGAATTAGGTTTGGTAACCGTGATCATCCAAGTGGCCAGCCATGAATGGGCTTTCTTAGAAAGAGGGTCTGACGACAGAATATCAGGAGATCCTCGGGCGCTTTCGCGCCTGGCCAGCCTGCTGCGCTTTGCGCTAAAATGGTATGCGGTCAGCGGCTTGCTGGTCATGGCCGGTTTGAGCCTGGGGGGATTTATCTTTTTCTCAGCCAAGCCACACCCTGAAGTCGTCTGGCGGTGGCCGTGGTTCGCCCTTTGCGGAATTGCCGGCGTGGCTCTGATGATGTCGCCGATATTCTCCATCATTGAGGGCTGCAACCAGGTTGCCTCCATCTATTCGTTCCGGTTTACCCAGGGCATATTAAACTCGCTGGCGGTGATAGTTAGCCTCTTCCTCGGATTGGGGCTGTATGCCTTGGCCATCGCCGCGCTGATGCGCTTTATGTGCGGGTTGGTTTTCATTGCGTGGAAACACCGCGTTTTTATTCGCCAACTGCTGACTTCTGAAATCACCGAGCGAATTAACTGGCGGGGCGACGTTTGGCCTTTTCAATGGCGCATCGGCGTGAGTTGGATCTCCGTCTATTTCACAGTTTCGATTTTTACGCCGGTTATGTTTTATTATCACGGCCCGGAAGTGGCGGGCCGGATGGGTATGACTTGGGCGATGGTGTGCGTGATCGAAACATTGTCCTGCTGGGCGTGGATCAACACCCGGATGCCTCATTTCGGAATGCTCATAGCGAGGCGGCAGTTCGCGGAACTTGACCGTCTTTTCCTCCGGCTTTTCTGGATCAGCTTAGGTGTAGCCGTGGTTTGCTCTCTGGGATTACTGGAACTGGTCTATTGGCTGCAAGAGCGCCACCTTCCGCTAGGAGAGCGCATGCTGCCACTGTTTCCGACGATTCTGTTTCTTGTGCAGCGAATTATCAATGTCGCGATCAGTGCTATGGCCTTTTATCTTCGCGCCCATAAACAAGAGCCGTTGCTTTTCACTTGGGTCGTCGCCGCGCTGCTGACGGCACTATCCACTTGGACATTAGGGGTTTACTATGGGCCGGCTGGCGCTGCTGGAGGATACCTGGCTGTTTCGCTCATCTGGACTCTTCCCGCGTGTTATTATGTGTTTAGGCACTGTCGAACGCTCTGGCATGGCAGCCCCTCCACGGTCGCAATTCGCGCAGCCCAATAGCGTCGTCATAAAGCGGGTGGGTGCGCTCGGAAACTATCAAGACTTGGACCAGTTTGGAGATGCAGGGGCCGGATTTGGGTTGGAATTCCGAGCGAAATCATCATAATGAATATGTGACCAGTAACCGCCGCGGACACCAAGGCCTTGGCTTTCCTCGGCCTCTAATGCGGTTGGCAATGAAAAGGACAGAGTATGCTGCAGCACATTTACAAAAAATTATTTTAACCTATACCTGAATACTTATCCATCAACAAAACTCAGCCTGAAAGCTCTCTCGATGTAAGATCGGCCTGGAAGCGGATTGAATTGATCATCGCTGATATTATTGAGCGCTTCAATCTTCCCAAGGAATCCTGTCTGGAATTTGGCGTTGAATTCGGTTTTTCAACGGTCGCATTTTCAAGCTACTTTGAGAATGTTAAAGGTGTTGACATCTTTACTGGTGATAAGCACACAGTCCATAAAGAGAATCACTTTGAAACGACAAAGCGGGACTTGGAACCATACAGCAACATTCAGCTGTTCAGAGCGGATTATAAGGACTGGATCAAACAGGATAAGGCCCAATACGGTCTTATCCATGTGGATATTGTTCATACATATAAGGACACGTATGACTGCGGACTTTGGAGCGCGCAACACAGCAAATGCGCGATTTTCCACGATACAGAGAGCTTTATTGGTGTCAGAAGGGCTGTTATTGACATTGCGAAGGCAGCGGGAAAAAATGTTTACAATTATCCTCATTGCAATGGGCTCGGCATCATTGTTTAATCGATTTCGCCGCCGTTTACATAGCAGAAGGCTATAATGTAAGCTATGGCGCAACTTCCGAGTTCAAGCACCCTGTGCGCTATCATCACGACCTACCGCCCCGGCGCCGCCTTAATACAATGCGTGCAGTCCATCAGACAGCAGGTAAGCGCAATTATCATCATTGATGACGGCGACTCGCCAGAGAATGTGGTCAAGCTTCACGCTTGGTTTGAAGGGATCGAAGCGATCACCATCCTTCATCAACCCAACAATCTCGGAATTGCCGCGGCGTTGAACCGGGGGGTCGAGCAGGCACGAAAGCTCGGGTATAAATGGCTGCTCACCCTGGATGACGACAGTATTCCTCAGGGCGACATGGTCGGCAGGTTATGCTGGCATCTGGAGCAGTTGCAGAGCCAGGGAAGAATCGGGTGCCTTGGGATGGGTTGGCATCGTGAGGAGGCGCCTCTAAAGGGCTCTCGTCTGCCTCGTTGGAGAGAGAAGCGCGGGATCATTACTTCGGGAAGTCTTTTTTCGCTGGCGGCTTACGATGCGGTGGGCGGCTTTAGGGAGGAATTCTTCATTGACTGCGTGGATTACGACTTCTGCCTCCGTCTGCGGTCGCGCGGCTACCGGATCATCCAGATTCTGGAATGCGGTTTTCAACATTCATTGGGCCTAAGCAAACAACACCGGCTGCTGGGCTTTACGATTGACACTTATACTCACGATCCGCAGCGCCTCTACTATTGGTTTAGAAACGCGACCGTGCTGGCCTTGGAATACATAAGCGCAGACCCTCTCTATACGTGTGCCGTGGGAAAAGGCTTGGCCGGCAAAATCCTGGCAATTATGCTCTGGGAGACCCAAAGACGGCAGCGATTCAAGGCGGTCTTTTCGGGAGTTGTTGATGGGCTGAGGCATCGCATGGGTAAACAGAAACTAAACGATCATGAGTCTAAATAGCAGACTAAAGAGCGCGTCAGCATTGGGTCGCCTGGAATGGGTCAAGAGCATGCTCAAGGGGCTATTTGTTTCCCTGTGTATGGCATGCTCAACGGTAGGTTTGGCGGTCATCCTCCCAGGAGCCAACTTGCCCCGCCTGGCCGCGGTTATAGTTGCCCCTTTTCTGATTGCGCTGGCAGCGACACGCAATGGCTTAATTGCCCTGACGCTGGTTTGGTTGAACGAGCAATTTGTCGGCGTCGGTGGCACCTGGGTTACCCTGGGTCCGATTAACGGGCGGGCATTATTGCTGGCATGTTTGATCGCGGTTTCTTTGTTTGCCAAATCGAATCGTGGGCAAACTGAGGCAAAGGAACATAAGAGAAATCAATGGGTGCTGTTTTACGGACTTGTTTTACCTGTTCTTCTAGCGTATTATGCAGTAACCGTTAAAGGCGTCGGTGGCAGCGCCGCGTTTTCCGATGTCAGCCGATTTGGGGCGGTTTTAGCCTACTTCCCGGTTTACTACTGCCTAAAAACACTTCGTTGGTTTATGGTGGGTTGGTTGCTCGGGGTTACAGGCTTGCTCGCTGTTCTGTTCGTTTTGCTCGCCAGGGCGTCAGGCAGTGTCTCGCAAGTCTTAATGGAAAAATGGATAGAAGGTCTTAGTTTGGTTAATGGTGAGTCTATAGTAACGGGTGTGCTGGCAACCGGCCGGGCTAGCTTTGTGCCGCTGATTTACTGCCTAATCGGCCTGTTTCTCGGTCTGGTGTTGGTTATTATGTACAGAGAACTCTTTGCTAAAACGGTTGGTATTTGCATCTTGCTGGCAACGGCTTCCGCATTTGTGGTTAATTTCATTCGTGGCCCAATCCTAGGAATTATGGCAGCGGTGCTGATCCTTTTCGTGGGATTGATGAGAGCGGGGGCTTGGCGGAACGCCGCAAAGCTCGCCACCCTAGTGGCTGTTCTTGTGGCTGGCGGCTTCCTCTTCACGGTAACTTACTTGCCAATCTCGCTTGGCAAGTGGCAGATAATTGGGGAGGATCTGGAAGAAATCATTAATCCGGTCCGCGTCGAGCAGACCGAACTAATGCTCAAGGCTTGGAGGAACGAACCTGTGCTTGGAAGCGGGGTAGGCAGCCCCATTGCGAACTATAGCCGGACGGACGAGGACGAAGGACTCGCGTTCGAAGCCCAGTACCCGATGATGCTTTACCGCACAGGCATTGTCGGATTTATCGTCATTCTAGCGCCGTTCATCCTATTCATCGGCAGATCGCTCCAATTAATCGTGAGGTCACCGGGTCGTGCCCGCACCCCGGAAGGATTGATTAACATGGCCATGTGCGGGGCCGTTATAGCGCTCTTGGTGGCCAGCATCTTCAATCCCTACCTTGCCAGTTCGATGGCGGTGGTTTTCATCGTCATTTTTATGGCTTCGGATTCCGCTATTAGATTCCCCGTGGCGCGGATAGATCGGCGCCCGGCTCGCAGGCATGAAATGCGCAAAAATGCTTAAGAATATAAAGATCGGTGTTTGCCTACAGCCTTTTACGCCAGAAATGCCTGCGTTTCGCCGACGTTTTGGCTGCTATTTGGAGCGCCGCAGACTGGCCTGGGAACCGGCGGATTATAACAAACGGTATGATGTTGTTCTGGTTCATCATTCCGCAGACCTGACAAAATGGAAGAACTACGCCAACGGCAAACTTATATTTGACTATAATGATGATTATCTGGCCATAAAAATGGATGGAATAAAAACTATTGGAAGGGGGCTGGCGAAATTTGTGACCCGACGGTGGAGTAAACTCGTGATGGATTATAGGATGGCTTACCGGGACATGATGAAAGCGGCTGCTGCCACCGTTTGCGCCACGGAAGCGCAGCGGGCGCAGGCGTCACCCTTATGCAAGAATGTGCATAAGATTCTTGACCTGCAGGCCGATGCCAATTGGACGGTTAAAGGGGAATATGCGTCAGGCACGCCGTTCAATCTTGTCTGGGAGGGGCTGCCCGCTTTTGACGGATTGCAAAGTCTAAACGGAATCATCCCAAACGTGCAACAGAGGCATCCTTGTGCCCTTCACTTGGTGACCGCCCTGACTGGTTACAGACACTTACAGAATATGGGCAAGTTTTCCACCAAGGATGAGGTGGCGAATCTGTTGCCGTATAATAACGTATGGCTGTATGAGTGGAATTCCCTTCTGTTTACGAGGATCGTCACGGCGTGTGATTTGGGGATTATTCCCATTAATATGAATGATCCCTTCTGGGTCAGCAAGCCCGCGAATAAATTGCTCTTTTTTTGGCGCATGGGAATGCCCACACTCGTTTCTGGAACACCAGAATACAAAGCGATGATGAGCGCGGCCGGGGTGGATATGGCATGCGAGAATGAAGGCGATTGGCTGGCCAAGTTGGATATATACCTCAATAATGAGTCCGTCCGTCGTGCTGCAGGTCAGCGTGGCCTGGCATTTGTTACGGAACACTTTTCGGAAGAAAAGCAGTTGGCGCAATGGGACCAAGTGGTCGAGTCAGTGCTATAGAAGACCTGCAGATTACAATTGGCAAAAGACCTGAACTATTCCAAAATAACAGAAAGATTTATGCTTCATAAAATGTCAACTCGTCCTTGTACGATGTGCGGAACCGGAGGAAACCCAATTGTTGCCTCTGAAAGACCATGCCGATGTTGGAATAATAAGCCTTGGATGCCAGAAGATCATTACACTCTCATTTGTTGCAAGAAGTGTGGCAATCTTTATGTGGACAGTGATGTAACGGAAGAATACCTGGATAATCTAATGGCTGAAGTTGTCCCTGAATTTAGCGAAAAAACAGCTTATGAACGTAATGAGGAAATGGAGTTCGTTAGAAACAGAGAGTTGGAAATGAACTGGAATATGATGACGAAATTTCGCAAGCCGTTACGTGGGGAAAAATTGCTCGATTTCGGCAGTGCATGGGGAGCATTTGGAAACATTGCCAAACGAGATGGCATTATACCCAATGGTGTTGAGCTACAGTTGGTAGCTGCTCGATCCTCACTAAAACTATGGGGTGAAGGAATCGTGCATTGTGGGCCGATTGAGAATGCCCCATTCAAAAAAAATGAATTTCAATATATCACGGCTTTTGAAACCCTGGAACATTTATTTAACCCAATAAGGGTGCTGAGAGAGTTGAAAACATTTCTTTCCAAGGATGGGATCCTGGCTATTTCAGTGCCATCGGCTGATTATTTCATTTTCAAATATTGGTTTTACCGCAAACAGCCGGCTGGAGCCTTGATGAGAAAAATTCTGCCAGGCAACATGCTAGAAGGCATGGCTTTGATTCACAATCATATAAATACCTTTTCTATAAAATCAGCCTCGCTGATGATAGAAAAAAGTGGATTTAGAATTATTCATATTGGTTCAATAGGCTGGCGCGGCGGGCGCATTGGAAAGATATGCGAAAATATTGGCGGTTTATTATGGTCAACGTCTCGTCATCATATTGCATTTGCGCCCAGCATATTAATCATTGCGGATAACGGTTAGCAGCCTGGGGAAATATTCGTTTTTAACAAAAAATCATGCGCAAACCTCAATGATTTTGCGGGTAAATTTTTCAAAGCAGGCATATTTCAACAGGTTGTTAGGGGCAAGGAGGCGCATCATTCCTGGCGTGAGGGAGCCAAAAGCCCCCGGCATGGCAAGCCTGAACGATGAGCCGGTCCTCAGTGACAGCCAGAAGCTATTTACTGACTTACCTGTCGGGCCATGACTCGTTATTCGAAAGCATCGAATACTATGTTCACAGATAAAACACTATTGGTAACCGGCGGAACCGGCAGCTTCGGCAACGCCGTCCTTCGCCGTTTCTTGCAAACTGATATAGGCGAAATCCGCATCTTCTCGCGCGACGAGAAGAAGCAGGATGATATGCGGCATGAGTATAAGGACAACCGGATTAGATTCTATATCGGCGATGTCCGGAACCTGGATTCCTTGCGCGATGCGCTCAGCGGGGTGGATTGCGTTTTTCAGGCGGCCGCTTTGAAGCAGGTTCCGTCGTGCGAATTCTATCCGATGGAAGCGATTCGCACCAATACCATGGGAACGGACAATGTTTTGCAGGCGGCTTTGGAAAACAAGGTGAGCAAGGTGGTTGTTTTGAGCACCGATAAAGCGGCTTACCCGATTAATGTCATGGGTATGTCCAAGGGGCTTTCTGAAAAAATTATGGTGGCCCGGTCGCGGGTCGGCGCGGAAAAGGGCCTGGTCTTCTGCGGCACGCGCTATGGCAATGTCATGTCCTCGCGAGGGTCGGTCATTCCTTTGTTCACCCAGCAAATTGAATCAGGCCAGCCGCTCACGGTCACTGATCCGACCATGACGCGCTTCATGATGACTTTGGAGGATGCGGTCGAGTTGGTCGTCTATGCCTTCGAACACGCCAAGCCCGGGGATTTGTTCGTGCAAAAAGCTCCGGCGGCGACCATCGAGGTTCTCGTGCAGGCGTTGAAGAAGCTGCTCAACGCCGACAATCCACTTAAGGTCATCGGCACCCGTCATGGTGAGAAGCTTTATGAGACTCTTTTGACACGCGAGGAAATGGCGCGAGCGGAGGATATTCCCGGCTACTTCAGGGTTCCGGCAGATGCGAGGGACCTCAATTACAATCTTTTCTTTTCCAAAGGAATGCCCGAAATGAATCAAGCTCAGGACTATCATTCGCATAATACGAAGCGTCTTTCGGTCGAAGAAATGATGAACCTGTTGGTTAAGCTGGCCGACGTTCGGGCAGCCATGGCCCGCCGAGGAATTGCGGTCCCGCCTCTCACCTGAATTTAAAGTCAATTATGCGCATCTTAATTCTCGGCGGCGCCGGAATGCTGGGCCATCAACTTTGGCGGCGGCTTCATCACGATCACGAAGTTTGGGTGACACTGCGCAAGCCTTTGTCGCACTACTCCAGCTTTGGATTGTTCGAGCCAGATCGAACCCTCTCTGGTGTTGACGTGACAAATGCGGAGGCTTTGAACGGCGCTCTCCGAACGGCACGGCCGGAGGCCGTCGTCAATTGCGTGGGAATAATCAAACAACTCAAAGAAGCGACTATTCCGCTTTTAAGCCTCACGGTAAACTCGATGCTGCCGCATCAATTGGCCCAAGCGTGTTCCGCCGCCGGCGCCCGCCTGATTCATATCAGCACGGATTGTGTGTTTTCGGGCCGCAAGGGCAATTACACCGAGGAGGACCTGAGCGATGCCGAGGACTTGTATGGCCGCACTAAGTTTCTGGGCGAGGTGCATGAACCGCACTGCATCACCTTGCGGACGTCCATTATTGGACGGGAACTGGAAACACGTTCCGGGCTGATCGAATGGTTCCTCAGCCAGCGGGGAAAAAAGATCAAAGGTTTTCGGCGGGCTATTTACACCGGCTTCACCACGTATGAACTGGCGCGAGTGATTGAGGGTTTGCTAGTCAAACATCCGGGCGTTGGAGGATTGTGGCAGGTGTCGAGCGACCCCATCAACAAGTACGACTTGCTGGAATTGGCCAAGTCCGCCTTCGAATGGGAAGGCGAGATTGTGCCGGACGACACCTTCGTGTGCGACCGCAGCCTCAACTCCTCCAAGTTCCGTCAGAAAACGGGCTACCAACCGCCTTCCTGGAACGCGATGATTAGGGAACTGGCGAACAAGACAAAGACTCCATGAAAATTCTTACTGTTTTTGGCACACGGCCCGAGATCATCCGGCTCAGCCGTGTCATTCCTTTGTTGGATGAACATTGCGAGCAAATTTTGGTTCACACTGGGCAGAATTACGATCCCAGTTTGAGCCAGATGTTTTTGGATGAGTTGAAAATCCGGAAGCTGGATCATCACTTGGGCGTTCAATCCAGTTCCTTCGGCGAGCAAGCCGGGCAGATCCTCGCCAAAACGGATGCCATCCTCGACCAGGTCAGGCCCGACCGTTTATTGATCCTGGGAGACACCAATTCGGGCCTGGCCGCCGTCGTGGCCGCGCGCCGGGGAATTCCGGTCTATCATCTTGAAGCCGGAAATCGCTGCTACGACAATCGAGTGCCCGAAGAAGTGAATCGGCGGATTATTGACCACAGCAGTGATGTGTTGCTTCCCTACACTCACCGCAGCGCCGCAAATCTGGTGGCCGAAGGCATCCGGCGCGAGCGGATTTTTGTCGTTGGAAATCCCATCCTCGAAGTGTTGGAGCATTTCGATCCACAAATCCAATCCAGCCAGGTACTCAGCAGGATGAGCCTGGCCAAGAGCGGATACTTCCTAGCGACCATGCACCGGGCAGAAAATGTCGATCCCCCGGATCGGTTGCGAGCGCTGGTCGGCGGTTTGACCCGGTTGTCAGAAGCATATAAAAAGCCTGTCGTGGTCAGCGTGCATCCGCGAACGGCCGATCGCATCCATAAGTCCGGCATCTCGGTCGATGAAGGCAAACTGCGGCTGGAAAAGCCATTTGGTTTGTTCGACTTCATTCATTTGGAGAAGCATGCCTTCGGGGTGGTGACGGACAGCGGAACGGTGCAGGAGGAAGCTTGTATTTTCAACATCCCAAACGTGACCATTCGGGATGTGACCGAACGGCCGGAGACGACGGAGTGCGGCAGCAATATCCTGGCGGGTTCAAATCCTGAAATGCTGGAAGGCGGCATGAAACTGGCGCTGAAAAACTCGGACGGCTGGCAGGCGCCCGAAGAATATCAGCGGCGGAACGTCGCCGCCACCATCGCCAAGATAATGGTGAGTTATCGTCAATAATAAAGCTATGGCCCAAACGCAACAAATGAAAATTCTGGTAACGGGTGGCGCCGGTTTTATCGGGTCAAATCTCGTTCAGTTATTGCTGAAGGAGGGCCATGAGGTCATCGTGCTGGACAATCTCAGTTCGGGCTATCGCATCAATCTAAAACCATTTCCGGCGGCGCGGTTGCTCATCGGCGACGTGCGAGATCCCTCGATCGTCGAGCAGGCCGTAAAGGGCGCCGAAGTTATATTCCATTTGGCCGCTTCGGTGGGCAACGTGCGATCCATTGATCACCCTGTGATTGATGCGGAGATCAATGTCTTGGGCACGCTCAATATCCTGGAAGCGGCGCGGCGAAATTGCGTCCGCAAAATTGTCTTTTCCTCTTCGGCCGGGATTTTTGGCGAGCTAAAGACCTTGCCCATCCAGGAAGACCATGGCATTGAGCCGGATTCTCCTTATGGCGCGACCAAGCTGTGCGCCGAAAAACTCTGCCTCGCCTATGCCAAGCTCTATGAGTTGGAAGCCATCTGCCTGCGTTACTTTAATGTTTTCGGAGTCAACCAGCGCTACGACGCCTACGGCAACGTCATCCCGATCTTTGCCCACAAAATGGTGTTTGGCCAGCCGATTACGATCTTCGGCGACGGGGAACAAACGCGAGATTTTATCAATGTTCACGATGTCGCCAAGGCAAACTATTTGGCCGGGATGAACCAAGGGGTCTCGGGCGCGTTCAACTTGGGAAGCGGTTCCCGCGTGACCATCAACGAACTGGTAAGGATGATGGAAAGCGTCTCTGGTCTGAGCACTCAAATCATCCATGGCGCTCCTCGATCTGGAGACGTGCGCCATAGTTTGGCCGAAATCTCCGCGATTCGTTCAGCCATTGGCTTCGAGCCACACGTCGCCTTGGAACCAGGCCTGCGGGAATATATGGATTGGGCAAAAGTGGCCTTCAAATCGGACGCTCTTTAGAGCTTCGCCGCGAGAGTTCAAGCGCGTTGCGAGGCTCTGTATGAAAATTCTTTTGCTGACGCAGTGGTTTGATCCTGAGCCTCATTTCAAGGGCCTGCTGTTCGCGAAGGCGCTTCAGGCACGGGGCCATTCCGTGCAGGTCTTGACCGGCTTTCCTAATTATCCCGGCGGCAAGGTTTATCCCGGTTATAAAATACGTCTATGGCAGAGAGAGGTCATGGAAGGCGTTCCGGTGCTCCGGGTGGCCCTGTATCCCAGTCACAGCCGAAGCGCGATAGGAAGGGCCATGAACTATATTAGCTTCGCCTTGAGCGCCTCGATCCTGGGCACGTTGCTGGCGAGGAAGGCGGATGTAGCTTATGTCTATCATCCTCCCATTACGATTGGATTGCCCGCCATCTGCCTCAAATACCTGCGCCGGATTCCCTTTGTGTATGATATTCAGGATTTATGGCCGGACACGCTGACCGCCACGGGGATGGTCCGCAGTTCGAGGGTTTTAAAACTGCTGGGGTGGTGGTGTCGGCGAGTGTACCGGGCCTCGAATCGGATCGCGGTCTTGTCCCCCGGGTTCAAGAAACGGCTGCGGGAACGCGGCGTGCCGGAGGGGAAAATTTCGGTGATTTACAATTGGTCGCATCCCGTGGCGAAAGCACCGTCCAACAACACCTTGGAGCGACAGGTCCAAGGCAAGTTCGTCATCTTGTTTGCCGGCAATATGGGCGCGGCCCAGGGTCTGGACACTGTCTTGGACGCAGCCAAGCTCGTGGGAATTAAATATCCGGCAGTCTGCTTTGCTTTGGCCGGCAGCGGGGTGGACGACGAACGGCTGCGGCAAAGAGTGAAAAGTGAAGGAATCGAGAATGTCATCTTTCTGGGGCGATGGCCTCCCAAAGCCATGGGGACGCTTTACACACGGGCGGACGCCTTACTGGTTCATTTGCGCGATGAGCCGCTTTTCGAGATTACGATTCCGTCCAAAACTCAAACCTATCTGGCGGCGGGCAAGCCCATTTTGATCGGCGGACGCGGCGATGCCCTGGACTTGGTGCGCGCAGCCCAAGCCGGGATCGTCTTTGCACCGGTCCATGCCGCCGCGATGGCAGAGGCGGTGGATACGTTGCTGGCGATGTCACAGTCTGAACGGGAGCGAATGGGCTGCGCGGGGCAGGCTTACTACGACACATATCTTTCGCTGGCGGCGGGCGTTCGCGCCTTCGAAGAAGAGTTCGCGCGGGCCGCAGGCGTCGAAACCTGCGCCGCTTGACTGGGCAATGGAAATGAAACGCAGGAACAATGTTTATCTCGGGAAACAT
>DASRLE010000665.1:0-18216 GCA_035648615.1 Saccharimonadales bacterium (SeqCode)
AATTGGCGGTGTTGGTCACGTAGTGGATGATGTTGGTCTGGGCGCTGAGGGAAAGCTGCCCCCCGACCAGAACCAAATTGAGATTGCTGACCAACAGAGGAAGGCCGGCGCTGGCCGTGTAGTTCGTCGTCATCCAAGGGCCGAGGCTGAGAACAATGGCGCCATTGCCGCCCGTAAAACTGCTCAAGCCATTGGTATTGCCAGTATTGTTCAAAATGCCGCCTTCGATAAAATTCATTTGCGCGCCCACGCCGCTGGCCGTGGTCAGTTGAAATTCCGGCGTGGTCAAACCGGCGGAGGCCAGCGCGCCGGGAAATTCATAATTCGGATAATAAAAATTGAACACCGTCGGCGAACGCAACGGTGATTGCGACAAACTGGAAACCGTGCCGCTGTCCGTATAGCTCATGTTCCAGGTGCTTTCCTGAATGACCACCGTGCCGGAGCGGTTGAGGGGCGGCGGGTCCAACGAATAGACCGTGATCGAATTTTCAGTCTGGTTGGCTGAATTGGTTGCGACCACGGTGAAATGAGTCGCATCGGAAACACTCACCACTTGATAAGTTCCATCGACCGCGCTGCCTAAACTGAAATTGATATAGACGCTGCTGCCCGGCGCCAAGCCATGCGGCCCAGCCGTGCTGACCACAATATTCGTCTTGGTTTGGGTGTAGCCGCCGGCGGACAATTTGGGCAGGAGACAATTTCCCGAGAGGATCGCTAGATTTGTCGTGGCGACAGTAAAATGCGCTGTGTCAACCACGCTGGCGACTTGGTACAATCCGTTGGACGCGCCTCCGGTGGTGAACACCAGATAAACTGGATTACCCACGGCCAGCGCGTTGCCCGAGATGTTCACGGTGATGACGCCGAAGGACTGGCTGTAAGTCCCGGTGGAAAGTTGCGGCGCGTTGACGGTCAGTGTAGTGGGGCTGGTCACCGTCACGCCGTAACCTTGGGAGGTGGGCGCGGCATTGCTCGAAGTGTCGGTGAAAATCAGGAAGGCCGTGTCTCCGCTATTGAGCCGGTGGGGGCTGGCGGTGGTGACGGTGACGAGTTGGTTCGTCGTTTCGCTGTAGGTTCCGCCGACGGTGGGCGGGGCGGGAAACGCGCGAGCGAGCGCGGTGACCCGCAGCAACGGCTCCCGTTGTTTGCCATAGGTCGGCTGCGAAATCAGGTTTGGGCTGCGCGCTTCGTAATCGAGCAGAATGGCCTGGATCACCGCCTGCATATTGCCCCGCACGCCGGCGCCGTCGTTGTTGAAAACCTGGGCGACGCGATAAACGTAGTCGCGGCTCGGGTTGCTGGTGACCAGCCGCTGAATCAGCTCGCGGCAAATAAAGGGCGCGACGTTCTGGTTGTTGAAAATCGAATTGAGGGCGGACTCCAAATCCTGCGCGCAATAATTGTCAAAATTTGTGTAGGTCGAATTCGCCTGGTTACCCAAGGCTGCCGGCAACATGACATTATCGAGGATTACTTTTGCTCCCAGTTCGTGGTGGGTCGGAACGAGAACCATTGAGTTGGTGTAGTTCGCGCTCGGATACCAATTCGAAGGCAGCCGCCCCTTCACGTTGGCTTGGTAAAAATTCCAGCCGGTGAACACGCTGGCAAAACCCATCACGCCATTTTGATTATAAGTCGGCACCAGATTATCCTGCGAGTTGAGAATCAGGGTGCCGTCCGGCCACAACCGGTTCAAGCCGATGGAAAACAACTGCTGGATTTCCCGCGCATAATTTTCATCGGCGTGCAGGCCCGTAATCATGCTGCCCGCAGTGTTGCCTTGCATGTTCAAATATAAACCCATCGCGGGGTGAAGCGTGACCGCTTCGAGTAACGCGCGATAATTGCCGAACGCATTGTCGAGCAACATGTCGTAGTAGGACGAGAGCGCGTCCGCGTGATTTTGGAGCGTGCCGTTTTCCGAGATGACAAAAATCTCGCTCAGCGCAAATGCCACGCGCTGGCGCAATTGATCGGGCGCGGTGATGGATTGCTTCCACCATGAATTAAAGGTGAGATAACTTTGATACAGGTCCGTCGGGTCCGAATTCGGATTCGCCAGCACATAGGGCAGATGATGCGTGGCCGGGAGAACTAATTGATTGTTAATCCAGCCGCTGTAACCGAGCGCTTGCACGGTGGCGATGTCGTTGGAACTCGCGCCGAAAGTGGCTTGAGTCAGGAAGCGCGCGGCGGCGCTGGCCTTGGCGGAATCATCCGACCACGCGGGCGGCGCAGGCGGCGGCGTGAAGGATTGCGAGCCGTCGGCCAGCGTAAAATTTCCCCCAATTTCGCCGTTGGCAAAGGCCGTGCTCTGGATGACGATGGCGGCCTTGCCTTCGCTGATGATCTCCTGGATGTCCGAGGCGGCCAGGGGGCCGGTTCCTTTTATGTTCCAGAGATAACTGCCGCTGGCCTGTATTTTCGCGGCGGAAATGTCAAAGATCAGCTCACCCGGAAAGCTCAAATACGGGTCCGAATTGATGGACTGGCCGGTGGGGCGCCCCGCCAGGTTCGTGATGGAAAAATTCAACGTGGCTTGAGTGCCGTCCGCGCTGACGCGCAAGGTCGCCGAGCCGACCCCTTCGCTGGCCACGCCCGGCAGCGCGAGCAAATTTGCGGAATAAAGCGTGCCCGGAGTATTGACAGCCAGCGGCGGATAATAGCGTGACAAAGGATAACCAGGAACAACGCCGGAGGCGGTGGTGTTGGTGCCGGTCGGGTCTTGCAGCCAGCCCACGGACCAATTGTCATTCATGCTCACGCCTGCTTTGTGCAGGATTTCAAGGTAATATTTCTGCCCGGCGGTCAGGGCCAGCCAGCCGGATCGTTGGCTCGGCTGCAAATTCCACTGCCGCGACGAAGTGCCATTTTGGCCGGGCGCAGTGGGATTGTTGGCCGGCGTGACCCAGGAGCGCAGGACACGGTTGACCTGTTCGCTGTCGTCAGAAATCCAAAGCTGCGCGGAGTCGCTGCCGGCGATCCAAAAATAATAATTTCCTGTCACCGGCGCGGTGAAATAGCCGCGCACGCGTTCGCCATAATTGTCCCCGTAATTGACCGTGCCTTCGAGCGTGCCGAGAACATTCGTGACGCTGGAAGGCAGCCCGGTTGGAATGTCCGCGACATTTGTGCCGGGGACGTTGAGCCAGACTTCCTGCACGACCGAGCTGCCGGTGTTTAACACCGTGATGTTCACGACTGACGCGCCCACGCCCACCAAATTGCTGGAGGTCAGGGCCACGGGATAATTCCCCGCCCGGGCCGGCACGCCGGCAATGATGCCGTTGGTATTGTTAAAACTCAGGCCCGGCGGCAAGCCGCTGGCGGTAAAGCCAAGGGGCGTGTTGGCGCCCGTCACCGTGAAACTAAATGGCTGGCCCACAAAGGCCACGGCGCTCAATGAACTGGTCACCACTGCGGCCGCATTGGAACCGGCGCCGCCGGCGCTGTTGGTTGGATACAAAGACGCGCTGGGGATGACTTCTTTGGACTGGCTCGGACTGTACCAAGAGAGATGCGCCTGGGCCGAGCCGCCGGTCTGAAGATACTCCAGCTTGAGATCGTAGCGCGCGCCCGCTTGCAAGGTGATGCCATTGGTCCAATCTGTCGCGCCTTGCGACTGCCATTTATCGATGAGCAGTTGGTCGTTGACCCACAGCCGGCACCCATCGTCGCTCTTGACGTCAAAGACATACGTTTCCGAAAACTGCGGCTGGACTTCGCCCGTCCAGCGCACGGTGTAAAGCCCATTGCTCAAATTCGGCGTCATGCCATTTCCCCAGATAAAATCGACGGCAGGGTCAACGCGAGTCAGAAGAAGATTGGCCGGGTTGAAATTTTTGCTGTTCGTATAAGTCGTGCTCGAATTGGTGAAGTACTGGGCGAGCAAGCCTGTGCCGCTGGCGGTGGGGGATGGATAGATGACCACACTGGCATTGCTGGCGGAGCCGACGGTGTAATTCGGGCCAGGCAACAGTTGCAACTGGGCCAGGACAGGCGCCGCCAAATTGGTATGGGCCATCGGCGTCAATAAGATCGTCTGCGAATTCACCCCCGCCGGCAACATGACTGATTGGGGCAGCGTCACGTAATCCGCGCCCGCCACCGCAAAGCCTGTTCCCGGACCGCCGAGGCCCAGAGTCACCGTGATGGAGTTCAGCGGAAAACCGCCGCGCGTGAGCGTGAACTGTCCAGTCCCAGTCGCATTCTGCCCGGGGTCGGGCTGCGTCGCCGTAATTCCGGTCGCCGCGATGGTGATGACGTTTTGCGACGCCAGCATGTTGGTGACGTAAGCGTAATCGCCCAGCGCATTGCCGTTGCCATCCTGCTGGGCATTGCTCCAGGCATTGCTGGGATCAAGCCCGAGTTGATATTCTTCCCAATCATTGACGCCGTCGCCGTCGGAATCCACGTCTGAAACAGCGATGCGATAAAACTTAATCGCCGAGGTTGTCGGCATGGCAAAACTCACATTCGGGCCCGACCGCGCCACCAGATTTGTTTCGACCATCCAGTTCGTGCCGCCCAGGTCTGTGATGCTTTGCAACTGGTATTGCTTGCCCAGCGCGCACGGCATCGAGATGGAAAAATTTGTTGGAGTGAACGAGATCGTCGGGGTGCGAGGAAAGGAATTGGAATCAAACGGGTTCGTGCCCGCGATGGCCTCCTGCAAATTGGAATAACCGTCGCCGTCCGAATCTGCGCCGGGCACGAGGCGGGAGGCGTTATACATCCATTCCCAGACATCGCTCATGCCATTGTGATTGAGATCAATCATCTGGGCGCGAGCCGCCGTCAAGCCGAGAGCAAAGCAAACGGCGAAGAATGTCCTCGAAAAACCGGCAAGACCTCTGCTGACAACCCTCGCGCCCTTGGCGGTAATGCGAAAACGGGACATAGCACCCTGAGCATACCTTTCCCGGTCGAAGTGTCAATCTTATTGCCGGATTAAAACGGGCCGCGCGAGACAAAATTCTTCAATCGCCGTGAGAGCTATTTCCGGGCCAAAGCGGAACTTCGTTCCGCACTCCATGGCGCTTCGCGCGCACTGCCGCCGCCGAAGAAGCGGCAGCTTTTGGAGTGCGTGCGCGCCAGCGCCGCTTTCGCGGGGACACGCCGCCGCCGGACTATGGGGACGTGGCGTGGGCTTGGAGAACGCAGAAACCGTTGGGCAGCGTGGTCGTCGCCTGCCAGGTCGATTGGGCGAAGGTGCCGCTGACATAGGTGGCGTTGACGTTGTAATAACCCGCGTATTTCGGAGTGACGCGAACGACCACGGATCCGTTAGGCGGAAAATTCTGCGATTGCAGGATGATGTTCACCGGATTGTTGGTGGAAATATTGACATCTGACGAAGTTAGGACACCCGCTAGCGGATCAGGGGGGGCGGTTGCGCCATTGACACTCATGACAGTCACAACCGGCGCGCTTGCGGGCGGCCATATTACTAGTGTAGTGTCTCGCAATTAACTAGACATATTATCAGAGGACGGCTTCGTTGGTTCGGGCCATTTCCCTCGTAATCCACGATTTTTATATGTCTAGTCATTTCCGGGACACTACACTAGGTTGGTCCCGGGAGGAACTGCGATGGTGTTAGGAGTGAGCACCAATTGAGGGGAGATTGAATTCGCCTCGGTTCGGACGACACTCGCCGTAACATAGCCATTACCCTGAATACTGTTGGCAACTACTCTTATTGCACCTCCGCCCGAAACTACAAAACAATTGCCACAACTCGTACTTGCCGATGCCCCGTTGGCTACAATTGATCCGTTGATGGTTGCGGTTTGGCCAGCGATGATTAAAATTGCTCCGCCACCACCTGCGCCAGCGAAGTTGCCGTTTATATTCCATGAACCACTCCCGCAACCGCCCATTAGTGGAAGTATTTTTGGATTACCATAACCATTTCCATAACCATTTCCGGTCGAACCTTGCCCCGGTTGCCCGCCCGCAGGTCCGTACCCTGCCGCTGCGCCTGACGGCCCAAACGCGCCGCCTCGGAAACCACCAGGTCCCGGCTCGGTGGGCACGAGTTGCGCCGGAGAGGCATAATCCACACCATTGCCACTGAGGTTCACCGTTCCGTTTATGGAGGCATTGCTCTGGACGAGCCACACGACGGGAGCATGGCTCGCATGATTGGAAAACGTGACGCTGGCGTTGGCAGCGATGCTAATTGAAGAATATTTGAACACGATTGCCCATTTTGTGGGATCATAAATGCCGTTGCCTGGGTTGGCGGAATTATCGTTCGTCCAAGCGCCATAGCTGGCGAGATTTAGATTGATCACCGTGTTGCTCGTGATATTGAGCGCGCCATCCGAGCCGTCGCTGGGCACGTTGAGTTGCGCGAAGAGTGTTGGCGCCAGCGCCGCGATCCCGACGACCAGAAGCGCAATTTGTTTGATTTCTTTTTTCATGGGATTTTTAGGGTTCAAGGTTCATTGAAAACTGAGACTTCGCGGGAAACCGATTCGTAGTTGGCGGTGGGCTGGCCAAAGTTAAAGACGGAAACCTCGCGGCTGACCGCATCGTAAAGGGTCCGGTTAGCGCCAAAGTTTTCACGATAGAGTTGCAGCCAGGTGAGTGGCTGGCCGGTGTTGTTCGGGAACTCGGACGTGAAGCCGGACAATTGATTGGCTCCGCCCGCCGGAATGCCGTGGTTCAGCTCGTAAGTGTCATCAATGCCGTCACCGTCTTGGTCCGGGGGCGAATTGAAAATAGAAACCTCCCGCGAAAGGGCCTCGTAATTGGCCGCAGGCTGGCCAAAGTTAAAGACCGAAGTTTCGCGGGAGACCGCTTCGTAGTTCGCGGTGGGTTGGCCGAAGTTAAAGGCGGAAACCTCGCGGCTGACAGCATCGTAGAGGGTGCGGTTCTCGCCAAAGTTTTCGCGATAGATCTGCAGCCAAGTCAGCGGCATGCCGGTGTTGTTCGGAAAATCGGTGGTGAAACCGGAAAGCTGGCTGGCATTGGTGATGCCGTGGTTGACCTCATAATTATCGTCAATCCCGTCCTGGTTTGTGTCCGTTCCGGGCACATTGAAAGCGGAGACTTCGCGGGAAATGGCTTCGTAATTGGCGGTTGGCTGGCCGAAGTTGAAGGACGAAACTTCCCGGCTGACAGCATCGTAGATTTTGATGTTATTGACGAAATAATAGTGGTAAACGCCCAGCCACGTCAAAGGGTTGTTGTTGACATCGACAAATCCTGAGTTTGCGTTTGCGTCGGACGGGTCCAACGGATTCAAGCCGTGGCTTAATTCAAACACGTCGTCCAAGCCGTCGCCATCGGTGTCAAGCGCGGTAGCAGTGGGCAAACGGCGCACGCGCCATAACATCTTGGGCACCTGCACGGTGGATAATGAAGCGCTCCATGTGCCGGCGCCTCCTCCGTAGGCCATGATTTGCGGCGTGAAATCCGTCAAGTTGGTGGCCGCATCGAGAATGTAATAATTCGCCGTGTCCGGCGTCAGATCGAAATAAAGGGTGATGTTGGTATCGGACAGCGAATAGCGAACGCCGAAATACGTTCCCGCCGGCGAGTTGGTCAGCCGTTGCACGCGCCAATACAGCCGGGGTAATTTTGGCGAGACGGCAAAGTTCCACGCATTGGTCCCGCCGCCCAGGGCGGTCAAGCTGGGATCGATCCCGCCTGCTGGATTCAATACCATGAAGCGCCAGCCATTGGAGCCGCCCCCAAGAGACGTCAGGCGCGTGGTGAAGTTCGGCAGGTTCGTGCCTTCATCCAATGTAAAATAGTTGCTGCTGTCGGGAACCAACTGGAAGCGGAGGTTGAGGTTCGTGCCGGAGCGATTTTCGCTCGGTGTCACATATTCATTGCCCGCCAGCCCATGGGACGGGGTGAAAACTTGCAGGAGGGCAGAGCATAAAGCGGCCAAGCCAAACGTCCCGGCTCGCAAACCCCGGCACCCGCCAAATCTGGCCTGAAACTTCCACTTAATCTCGAGAAAGCCCATTCCCTTCTTGCAAAGGAAATTTTCGCCAAAGGTTACAAACTTTTTAGCTTTTTCCCGATTTCACCCTCGATTTACGCATTGATTTGAATTGAAAAAATCCCCGCCTTTCTTAAAGTCATGCCAAACCAATATGGCCGGATTCGCGACAACTCATTGGAGCGTCATTTTGCAGGCGGGAGAGGCTGATTCGGACCGGGCGCGTCATGCTTTGGAGCATATCTGCGAGCGCTACTGGTATCCCCTTTACGCCTACGTGCGCCGGCTGGGCTATGACCCCCACGCCGCCGCCGACGCCACCCAGTCGTTTTTTCTTCACTTGCATCAGACGGCCCTCGTGACCAAGGTCGATCCGGCCGCCGGGAGGTTCCGCACCTTTCTCCTCACTTCTCTCAAGTATCACCTGCTTTCCGAGCGCAAAAGGGAAAGCGCCTTGAAACGCGGCGGCGGCGCAACCCTCCTTTCCCTCGACGAAGCGGATGCCGAAGGACGCTTCGTCAATGAGCCTTGCGATGGCCGCAGCCCGGACCTGCTTTTTGAGCGCAGTTGGGTGATGAACCTGCTGGACGAGGCGCTGGGCCGTCTGGAAAAGGAATATCAGTCCGATGGCCATCAAGCGCTTTTTGACCATCTCCAGCCCGCGCGGATTAAAGAGGAACCGGCGCCGAGCTACCGCGCGATTGCGGAGGTCCTGGGGGTGACGGAGGGATCCGTCAAGGTCTCGATTCACAGAATGCGCCAGCGCTATCGCGAGATCCTGACTGGACTGGTGGCAAGCACGGTGCCGGAGGCGGGGGAAGTTGAGCAAGAGTTGCGGCACCTGCTCAAAGTGCTGGCCGGGTAAGGCCGAGGGCATCCTTTCGGCTGAGAGGCTGGCCGTAACCTTTTTCAGTTTTTGGCGTAGCAATTAAAGCATGGGTTTGTCAGTTCCAGAACATCCCGGGAAGCGAGCGAGGGAAGACATCCTTTGCCCGCGTTGCGCGAAGGTCATCCCTTCCGATGCGCCCCGGCGGCTCTGCCCCGAATGCCTCCTGCTCCTTTGTTTTGGAACAGACCGCGAGTGGGTGGAGGAGGATGTCGAGGTCAAAACGGACGAAAACACCGGCAAGCCCATCATTTGGTTCGGCGATTACGAATTGCTGGCCGAAATGGGCCGGGGCGGAATGGGTATTGTGTACAAGGCGCGGCAAATTTCGCTCAACCGAGTCGTCGCCCTCAAGATGATGACGCCCGCACGGTTGCTTTCCAAAAGCGACTTGGAACGTTTTCAAAGTGAGGCCAGAACGATTGCGGCGCTGGACCATCCCAATATCCTGCCGGTTTATGATTTTGGACGCAAGGCGGCTCAATGCTTTTACAGCATGCGCCTGGTCGAGGGCGGCAGCCTGGCCGAGCGCCTGGCGCGCGGGGAATTTCGGCCGGTTGAAAGGCAGGAACAAATCGCCCAGCTTCTGGCTGCTGTCGCGCGAGCCGTCCATTACGCGCACCAGCGGGGAGTGATTCATCGCGATCTGAAGCCGGCCAACATTTTGATTGACTCGGGAGGCCGCCCGTATGTCGCTGACTTTGGCGTGGCCAAGCTGATCGATGGCGCGAGTGAATTGACCCAGACTCATACCGTTTTTGGCACTCCCTCCTATATGGCGCCCGAACAGGCCGGCGGAGGAACGCGCCAGCTTACCGCAGCGGCGGATGTTTATAGTTTGGGCGCCGTGCTTTATGAGTTGATGACCGGACGTCCCCCGTTTCTAGGCGAAACAGCCATGGCGGTGCTGATGCAGATTGCGCAGGACGAGCCTATCGCACCCCGGCGGCTTAACCCCGTCATTGCGCATGACCTGGAAAACATCTGCCTCAAATGCCTGGATAAAAAACCCTCGGGGCGCTACGCGAGCGCGGGCGAACTGGCGGATGACTTGGAGCGTTTTCTGCGCGGAGAGCCGACGCGGGCGCGGCCGCTGGGTCCGGTCGCGCGGGTGGGGCGCTGGCGCCGCCGCAAGCCGTTAATCGCCGCATTAGTGGCAGCCATAGGTTTGACATTTTTGGTTGGGACATCCGTTTCCCTTTGGCTGGCCCACCGGGCGGGAAAGCTGGCCCTCGCTGCGGAAAACTCCAACCGCCAACTTCGCCAGACCCTGGTTCGCCTCAATTTGGATCGAGCGCAGCAAGCGTTTAATCGAGAGAACTTTCCTCAAGCCATTTCCCACATCGCTTATTTGCTCCATCAACAACCGGACAATCCGGTGGCAACTTCTTGGATTCGCGTCATGGCCAACGCCTTCATCCCGCTGCCCCTGACCGAAGCAATAGATCTAAAGCCGGGGAAGTCCAAGCTTCTGGTCTTCAGCCCGGATGGCGAGACGGTGCTCGCGGCCGATGAGAAGGGCCGGGTTAATCTTGTGCCTTTAGAGGGCGGCGCGCCGCTCATTCAGAAGCAATTCCCGGCATCGGTGCGAGCGGCCGAATTCGCCGCAGACGGGAAGACTCTCTTGGTCATTGCCGGGGATGGTTTATATTTATGGGATGGACGCACAAATTCCGGCGCCACCCAAGCGAACTGCCTCCTGACGAATGTTTCGGTGGCTCACTTCTCTCCCGACGGACTGAGCATCGCCGCCGCCACCCTGGCGGGGCAAATCTCTCTTTGGGACACCCAACCCCCCAAACAAGTTTGGGAAGTGGACGGCCACACCAGCAACGTGACCGCCTTGGCCTGGAGTCCTGACCGCGCCATCATCCTTACCGGCGGCGAAGACAAATTCGCGCGGATGTGGAGCGTTCTGCACGGAACAAAAAAATGGGAAAGCAATTTTCAAACGCCAGTGCGCGCCGCCGCCTTTTCCGCCGACGGCTCGAGATTCGCCTACGGCGGGAGAAACGGCGCGACGCTGATTTGTGACAGCCAGAGCTGCCAGCCCTTGTCGCCGATTCTTGCGCTGGGAGAAGCGGTGCAGGCCGTGATTTTCAATCCCGCCTCCCCACAACTCATGGTGATGGGAACGCAGGGTCTCTTGCAATTCTGGAACATTGCCGATGTGCGGACGCCTCGCTCCGCCAAACCGTTTCCAACCGGCGGAACTCTGGCCCAAGCGCCTTACTCGCGGGACGGGCAGCTCTTTGCCGCGCGCTCCCGTGAACGGACCGGTTTGCTGTGGCAAAGCGCGCCGCTTCGCCTTCTGCCGTCGCCAATTTGCGAGGATGGTCGAGTGGACTGCATCGCGATCAGCCCGGATGGTCATCGCGCCGCTGTTTTGTCCGGAAAAGGCACATTGCGTTTTTGGAAGATTCCGCCCCGTCAGCAATCGGAAGGGGTCCTCCGAGCAACAAACGGAATTCGGCGCGCCGCCTTTTGCGGAAATAGCGGGCGGATCGCCATCCTGAACGACCGGCGGGAAATAACCCTGTGGGATGTGGCCGATCAGCCTCCCTCCGAGGGGCGTCATTTTCAACCGGTGGCTTCTCTGGCTGACTCCGTGGGAGGGTTTCAGTCCAGTTTGGAAGGTAGATGGATTGCCACTTGGAAGTCCGATGAGTTCCTCATCTGGCCCGCCAACGCGTCGTTAGCGAATGCACCGAGACCCGCCCTTCGCATCGCCGTGAGCGGACGGCCCACCGCCGTGACCTTTTCCGCTTCCGGCAGCCATATAGCTTTAAGCACCAAAGATTTCGATGTGTTGGTTTATGAGGTGGCTACCGGACGTTTAGCTCTGAATTTAACGAACGTTCCAGTGGTTCAATTCCGACCCCCGCCTCCAACTCTAAATTGCTGAAAAGCAATGAGTTGCAGACTCCAGAGGAGGCAAGTGCCAGTGAAAGTGCCAGTGAAATCATTACCGGGCTAGGACTTAACAACTACTCCGGTATTACCCGGCAATCACTCGCGACGACGGGATTCGCAGCCCGTTTGGTGTAGCTGATACACCCAAGGCCGCATTCAGTCTCATAGGCTTCGGACAAAAGGTCTGAACTTATGAAACGTCGTTACATCCTCTACCGCCGCAAGCGTGGCGGCATGTTTTACATCGAAGACACCGAAACCCGTAAGCAGGAAAGCACTGGCACGAGGAATCGCGCCGAGGCCACGTCGCTGCTCAACGCCCGCAATGAATCCATCCGTCAACCGCAACTGAACCTTCAAATCGCCAAGGCATATCTGGCCGGAACAGATTCAGGCATTTCTAGCCGCACATGGCAGGATGCGCTCAACTACATTGTGGAGTCCAAACACGGCCCCACCCAGGACCGCTGGCGGCGCGCCGCAAAAGAGAGCGCCCTGGACCTCATCCGCCATCGCATCATCATTGAGACACAGGCTGAGAACCTGTTCGCCTGCCTCAAGGCTGGAACCGTCAGCACAAATGTCCATCTGCGGAAACTCCACAACTTTTGCCTTTCAATGAACTGGCTGCCGTGGCCGCTCATTCCCAAGCGCCTCTGGCCGGAAGTCATATTTCAACCCAAACGCGCCATCACGCTTGCGGAGCATCAACTCATCATGGAACGCGAAAAGAACCCGGAGCGGCGCAGCTTTTACGAATTATGCTGGCATCTCGGCGGTTCGCAGAGCGACATTGCCCATCTCAAGGCGGAGGATATTGATTGGCGCAACCAAACCATCGCCTACGCCCGGCAGAAAACCGGCAGTCTCGCGATGATTCATTTTGGCTCTGACATCGAAGTGATTCTGCGTCGTCTTCCGACTGAAGGCCCACTGTTCCCTTATCTCCAAACCGTCCGCTGTGGTGATCGCGCCACGGAATTCAAGCAACGCTGCAAAGGACTCGGCATCGCAGGCGTTTCCCTTCATTCGTACCGCTACGCTTGGGCGGAGCGAGCCAAGCAATGCGGCTACCCGGAACGGTTCGCCCAAGAGGCGCTCGGCCACAACAGCAAGGCGGTGCATCGAGCCTACTCGCGCCGGGCACAAGTGAAACTGCCGTCGTTGGAGAGTTACGAGCGGCAGGCGGCGAACGGTCACATCATTCAAATGCCGCAGTTTGATCCGGCGATGCACCAGGTCAATCATGGTGGCCAGAAGGTTGGTTGAATGATGCCGCTTATCCTCCACCTTCCAGAGGTCAAAAAAGAGGCGAAAATAGCGCTTGAGCATGTTCACGATATAGGCTATGTTCACGGCATCGTGAAAACAGCTATTTCCGTGAACACAGGAGAATTGAAAGGCGCGGCCCTGGAGAAGGCGCTGGCGCAAAGGCTGCGTGAACTGCTTGGCGGCGTGGCATGGCTGAAGGATTGGCAAATCGAAATCGTGCCGATGGACGACCGGCGAGGTTCCGACATTAACGCCACACTACCACTGCCGAACGGCGGTATGGCGGAGTTGTGGGTCGTGTGCAAGTCCAATCCACGGCCTCATCAAATCGCGTATGATCGAACACAGGATTTTCCCTCTCCGCAGAGCAAACGCCAGAAGCGGGTATGGGTCTTAGCCGCCCCGTTCGTTTCATCGCGCATGTCGCAATTATGCCAAGAGCTCCGCTGGAGTTGGTTTGATCTGGCGGGCAACTGCCATTTGAGCGTGCCGGATGCCTTTCAAATTGAACGCACTGGACAACCGCCGGTCCACCGGCTTCCGAAGTCCGGTGCCAATCTGAGCACGCCTGAAGCCGTGCGCATTCTCCGCGCCCTGCTCGCAACCGACAATGCGGGGCGGAAATGGACGCAGCGAGACCTGCAACTTCACGCTCGACCGAACGTCAGCATTGGTTTGGTAAATAAAGTTGTCCGCCATCTCCATGACGAGGCATTCATTGAGAACCTGCCGGACGGCGGTTTCAAATTGCGTGCTCCGGTGGAATTGCTGAAGGCGTGGCGCGATGCTTACCGTTTTGATCGTCACCAGCGCCGGAGCTATTTCACGCTGTTGCAGGGCCGGCGTTTGCAGGAAGCGTTGGCAAAGCTTGAAGCCCTGACGGGCGGACACGCGGCTTATGCGGCGTTCTCTGCGGCAGATTTTCAAGCGCCGCATGTCAGGCAACCCAAGACCTGGCTTTACGTTGCCGCCGATTGGGAAGACAAGTTTCGTGAAGTGGCCGAAGCCAAATTGGTGGATTCGGGCGAAAACCTCGTTGTGCTGATTCCCGAAGACGATGGTGTTTTTTATCTTGGAGATGGCGGCACTATGGAAGAACAGCGGTTGTCTTGCACCAACCCGGTGCAGACTTACGTGGACTTGTTTCATTGCGGCGGGCGCGGTGAAGAGGCCGCCGAAGCTTTGCTTGAACAAAATCTCAAGCGTGCCTGGAAAGCGCGAGGTTTATTGTGAATCCCGAACCGCGCCAGCGGGACGACTACAGTCCGCGCCAGGTCGGAGCAGCCCGTCGCGTTCTGGTTGACCTTGGGCAGGTGTTGGCGGCGTTTGAAGACTGTCTTGTGGTCGTCGGTGGCTGGGTGCCTGATCTCCTGTTGGAACAAGCGGACGAACCACACGTCGGCAGCATTGACGTGGACCTGGCCCTCGATGCGAACAAACTCGCGGACGGCCGATATGCCGACTTGCTCAAACTTCTTCTGGATAGCGGTCGCTACAAGCCGGGCGCGAAGCCGTTTCAACTCGTGGTCGAAGTGGACTTGAAGGACGGCGCGAAACCCGTCGAGGTGGAAGTCGAATTCCTCGCGCCGAGGGAAGTGAAACTGAAAAAGAACCGGCCCAAACTTCTGGAAGGTTTTCGGGTTTTGCAAGCAGACGGCTGTGGCGCGGCGTTCCATGCCCCGGTAAGACTGGAGGTTTCAGGCCGGACGGTGCGTGGGGCCAATAACAGGGTTCATTTGCGCATCGCCTCGCTGCCCGACTTCCTGGTGATGAAAGCGCATGCTTTGGCCGGGCGAGACAAGCCCAAAGACGCGTACGATCTCTGTTATTGCCTCGAACACTTTCCCGACGGCATGAACGCCTTGGCCAGCGTTTGGAAGAAGCGCCGCAAAGAGAAAGACGTTGCCCGGGCAATCGAAATTCTGCGGGATAAATTTGGCAGCGTGGACGCTTTTGGACCGGGACAAGTCGTGGAATTTCAGGGTTCGGTTGACGCCGAGACACAGGCAATGCAGGCGCGCCGGGCGTTCGAGCTTATGCAGCAATTCCTGAGCTACCTTTAATAATGGACGTCTTCTAATGGACGTCTTCATTTGCGCAGAGGCTGCGCTTGGAGGGCGTTGCCCTCCCGCCAGAGATGGCAATGGCATCACTTGCGCGGCGGGAAAATCCAATATATGAGGATGTTCGGTCGGACGTTGGCCTCGGGATGTTTTTTGGCCCACCGATGAACCCACCAGATGATGAAAGGGCAAAGGTAAACAAACGCCATAAACAGATACAGCCCGTATTGAGAAATCACCCAATCGAGAAAGTGGAAAAACTTGCTCTCGTAGAGCATGGGGTCAACTTTCATAAACCAATTTCAATTGTCATAAAGTATGCAACTCAAACGTCGTTTCCGCAACCCGAATTATGGCATGGCGGGCCGTCGCAAAAGGCTCCGTTTGGCCGGTCAATGTCCTGCTGTCTCGTGTAAAACGTGCGGACGTAACAGCGTTCAGTGGTTTTCAAGAGTTTGTTTGGAAGTTGTTCGGTGTTCACAACGAAAAATCCAGTTGAAGGTTCTTGGAAGAGAGAATCATTCCGTCGAGGAGCTTCTTCATGTCCGCTTTGGAATGGTCGAGAAGGCCGCCAACCAATTCGAGTCGCAACGCTTCACGAGCATTGCCGGTTATGGAGTTGGATCTGTCTTCATTGAGGAACAGACCATAATCGGCGTGTCGGGCGAACCATCCTCCATCTGCATACATGGAGCGAAGCAAGCCACGCCACTCGTCAACGGTGGCGTCAGTGGCAACGAACACGATTTTAGGACCAAGTTTGAACACTTCTCCTCGGTAACAGGCTTCGCGTCCCTCGTAGGTGTAGCGGCACGGTTCAGGACCGCGATATTCATCCGCAGGAATCAACGGATAACAGTTGGCCGCGGCGGCAACCGGGCCGGAGAAAAAGCCGCCGCCATTGGTCAATATAACGCCATTGTAAGTGAACACCTTGACCTTGGGAAAACTTTTAGCGGAGTAGGCGGCTTGTATGTCCCCTTCGGACACACGCCAGAGACCGGACGAAAACCGTCGCCAATCCGCCACGACCTTTTCGGGCCATGTTCGCGCTTCGGACAGAATTGAGAGTTGATCTGACATATCTTTGTCCTTTCGTTCTGAGTTTCTGTTTTGTCGCGCAGCGACAGGTGTGCGCGATGAAAACCTAAAGGCGAGGGCCTTGGCGGGTTCGGAAAGCTCAAGGAGGAACGGAAGCCACGACCCGTAGTATCCTTGAACTTTCCGAACCCGCCGTACAATCGCCCTCGGACTTCATCGCGCTGAGGACGCGACGGCGGACCCGCCGCATAGGCCATGCGATGAGCACAGCTTGGACAGGCGGGTGAACAAGAGAACTCGCCCGTTAGCGCCGGATGGCGAAAAGTGCGGATGATCTGTGCTTCGGTCTGGCTGTTGGGGAGCGGGAGTGGAGCGAAGGCGGCGCGGAGCAGAGCCGCAGTGGAATGACGCGAGCCAACAGCCAGACGGAAGCCCCGCACTTTTGTGCGCCTTGCAAGCCGTGACGAGCGCACGCGGAGAGAGGCGATAGGGCCAGAGCGATGTTAGCGATGGCCCGGTCGCCGACCGGAGCGAGCGTTGGTCACGGCAGCTATGCAGCAATTCCTGAGTTACCTTTGATAATGGACGGCTTCGTTCGCGTAGTAGCTGCTTTGCGGGCATTGCGCTCCCGCCAATAACTGGCAATGGCATCGCTGGCGCGGGCAAGCCATTTCTCATCGCGGCGGAATTGTTCCAGTGTTTCCGTGGCAAAGAACTTCGTGCTGTTGCGGGCGGGATGGCCAAGGGGTTTGAGCAAACCCGCAGTAACCAACCTTGGAATCTCGTGCGGTTCAAAGCCGAGAAACCACGCCGCCTGGGTCGCATCAAGGCGGGCGGGAACGAACTTCCAACTGAGAAATTCCGTTTGTTGGGCAGTCACATTCATACGGCTGTGATGGTTGATGCTCAGGTTTTTTGCGGGCGACTCCGGGGGCTGACGAACTTGGGCATAATCTGGCCGGCTTTCAAATTCCTTAGCGTCAGGCGGGGCAGAATATCCGCCACTTCGACCTGGAGCGCGTAAGCCAGAACTGGAATATAAACAGCGAGCACCGCTGCCCGGCCGGTTTCCCAACTTGCAATCATGTCGCGCGTGATCGGGGCATGAAATGCGCAAAGCCAGACGGAAAGCTCTCTTTGGGAACGGCGTTGCTGGCGGCGAAACTTGCGCAGGCGCAGTCCGATTTGACAATGGATGGTCGAGTTCATATATGGATGGCTGTCCGGCGGTCGGGCCGGTGCGAATGGATTTGGGTTTGTTTATCGGAATTCTTCTGCTCGTTTCCATCAGTCGAATCAGACTCAACCTGGCTGGGGGCCTGGTTTTTGGTAAGATCAAGCTTTTCCTCAATCTCGCTCTGGCGGCGAGTCAACTCCTGAAAACGGTCTTCGCGCTCGAACTTCGCGCCAACTTTTTCACCAAGCTCTCTAACGCGCTTGTTAGCATCGGTGATGTCCAACGCCAATCTTTCCGCGCGTTCTTCAAATCCCTGAACGGTCGCCTCCAGCGAGCGGATGGTGCCGAGAGCCGTGTCCGTGACCCGCGCGCTGTAACTGTTGTTGCCGCGCAAGACCATTTCGGTGGTGTTGTTGAAACCGGGACGCAGGAACAAATCAAAACCGGCGAAGCGCCCGATGCGGATGTCATCGCCAAACCGGGCCTTTAGTTTTTCCGCCCGACGGATAATCAATTCGCCCGCAATGCCCCGGTTGTTGGATTCCTGTCCGTCGAGTTCAATGCGAAATTTATCGCCGGACGTGTCCTGGCGAACACCCAAGTCCTGCCGCAGATTGGCAAAGCGTGTGGTAAAGATTTCCGCATCCTCGTGCGAGCGGCGGAGATTGGAGCGAATTCGATATTGCTCCTCGGCATGGGCGGAACGCAATCGCGTGAGCCGAATCAACTCCGCGTCCACTTGGGCCTTTTCAATCACCAGCGGATTGCCTGATGCGATGGCCTTCACTTCGGCGTAGGTCAACGCAGCGGAGTCCAAATCCTCAAGCCGGCGAACATTGCCGAGCACAAGTCCGAGCATGTCGAGCGGGGTTGCTGCGATATGGCGGATGAGCACGAG
>DASRLE010000666.1:0-12038 GCA_035648615.1 Saccharimonadales bacterium (SeqCode)
GAGGACGGCAGGGTTTTGAATATCGCCGGTCAGATGGCGCAGACGTTTGGCCAGAGCCAATTGAGTGAACAACGCGGGCTTTTCCGGCGGCAGACTTAGCCCCGTCACATCAGCGCCCAGTTCGATCAGCCATTGGCACAACCACGCGCCTTTGAAACCAGTATGGCCGGTAACAAGCACGCGCCGATCAGCGAAAGCGGAACCGAAAGGGGTCATGAGTTCCACGTCTTCCAGGGGGCTTTGCCCTCGGCCCATAAACGGTTGAGCAGCGTGTATTCGGAAAAGGTGTCCATCGGCTGCCAGAAACCATCGTGCGGAAAGGCCATCAACTGCCCTTCGCGGGCCAGGGTTTGCAAAGGCCTTTGCTCGAACATGATTTGGTCGGCGTCGTCGCCCAGGCAATCGAAGATCGCGCGAGAAGCGACGAAAAATCCGCCATTGATGCGCCCTTCGGCCGCTTGGGGTTTTTCATTGAACTCCAGCACGCGGCCATCCGGCGCGAGGCCCAATTCCCCAAAGCGCCCCGGCGGCCGGACCGCCGAGACCGTCAATTTCTTCCCATGCCGCCGATGAAAAGCGACCGAAGCGGGAATATCGAGATTACCCACCCCATCGCCGTAAGTGAGGAGGAATTCAGGATCGTTGCCCAGAAACGGCTGGATGCGGCGAATCCGTCCAGCCGTCATCGTTTCCTCGCCGGTATCGGCCAGCGTGACCTTCCAGTCTTCTTCGGCATGATGATTGTGGAATTGGACATCCTGTTCCCGCCCGAGCCGCAAAGTGACATGGCTGGTCAGCCAGTTATAATTGCGGAAGAAGTCCTTAATCATGTCCCCCTTATACCCGAGGCACAGGACAAATTCATTAAAACCGAACGAGGCATAAATCTTCATGATATGCCACAAAATGGGGCGGCTGCCGATGGGCAACATCGGTTTGGGGCGATACTCGGTTTCTTCCCGCAGGCGGGTGCCCTTGCCTCCGCAGAGGATGACGACTTTCATAAAGAAGGGGCAAGATAACAATGAGCGAGCCGGTTGCAAGCCGGATGTTTAGCCGGATTGTTGACCTGAAATGTTTTATGTTTAAATACGACCCCAATTCCCACGGCAACGAAAAAGGCTGTGAAGATGAATTTAGAGGCGATTCGACCGCGCCGTGAGTCAACAAGGTGTTGGACTGGTCCGGCTCGTGCGGCCCAGGAACCATGGTTCTTGAATACTGAATGAACACGGCCCGGCACTGAACGTTTTCTGGACTCGGGGAAACCGAGTTGGGCGCGGGGCAACGAGGGAAAGAAAAGACGGCTTTTAGAGAAAAGTGAAGAAGCTGCCACTCTTGCGCTAGAACCTGATGGGTGACTGAACGGACCGCCTCAACGGGAAGCGGACCGGAATCACGCGAACGAAATGAAGGGATCGGATGCGGCCTTTAAAGAAGACTTTGGCAGCCCAGGAAGACTCAATAAAGAAAATTGAGGCCAGCAGCGTTTTATCTGTTGACACAACGCCCTAATAGCGTGACCCCTTATGGCAGACCTGGTTGCGCTCGTGTGTTCGAAGGTTGCCGTTTCTGCTTCCACCACGCAGATGCGAGTCGCCCTCCAGAAAAAATAGCCGCTATCAGAAAGAGCCATTTTAGCAGTCCTAGGACCCCCGAGACAACCGCCGCATCCTCCGTATTCTCATTGCGGATCAAAGATATTTTACCTTTTGCGATCCGAGAGTCACTTCCAAGATTCCGGACGACTAACCGATACTGGCCAAACTTCGGAAGTCTGATTGTCCCGGCTTGGAAGGAATCCATGTGACGAGACCATTCCTGGCCAGCCTCTTCCAAATTCGTCGTCGTGAACGTAGTAAGCAACGACTTTTCTCTGAATATTCGAATTTCCAGCAGGCATCGCACACGGATGTCAGGCGCGACTTCAGAAGAGGTTTCCCCCGCCTTAATCATCGGCAAAGAGACTTCGATCGCAAATGGACCCGAAGCGCTTCGAAAAACGTAGGTCGCAGTTGCGGCCTGCGTCGGAAGGGGCTTTCCGTCAAGCGGATTCCACCGAAGTTCGGAAGAAAACTCCCACTGTGCCCACCCTGTGATGATAGCCTCGAAAAGAGCCGCAAGAAAGAAGATGCGCATAGCTGATTTCACACGCCTTATCGGATCGTCAAAACGGACCTTTCAGAGTGGTGCCGTGCCGGTGTCATGCCGGTGTCAGTCCTCACTATTTACACAAAATCAGTGGATTATTTTTCACCCAATAGGTTGGAAACGTAGGTCCAACTCCCCATGTGCAGTCTTTCCGCCATCCATTTAGGCTCATGGTCGTTTCTTGTCGCAATCGGCGCGCCAGCGCCACTTTGCTTTTATCCCCTTTGAACAGAAGCGGCAAGTTTTTCTTCTTTCCATTCCAGCCTCGCCGCTAGAGTTCCACGCGCACCAAACGTTCGGCCTTCTCCGCGGTTTACTGGCGCTCCGCGCTGTAGTGGCTGGTGCTGGTGATCCAAATCGTCCTTGAAAATATCCTCGCGTCCGATCTCCACGATTAAGGAGGTGGTAACCGCTTCGGGATACTCGACGCGTAATCTACGAGCCATCAAAAAAGCCCAACCCGTCCACCAAAAGTGTCAATAGTGAGGACACCGACGGGACGCCAGGCCTGCCAAGGCTTCGAGAGTTGCAGGTTTTAGGAATACGTCAAAAAATAGTGCGCACGGTGAGCGTCTCTTCTTGACAGCCTTCCTCGTAAATCTTTGAAAAATAGCCCGCACGGTGAGCGGCAGCCGGGGCCGGTTTTGTGGTAGGATGGTGGGGTTGTGATGGAAATTATAAGGAAATTAAGCGACATGGCAGGTTCGGCGACCCGGACACCGCAGCGCGATAATCCCTACCAAAAATGGCTCACCCAAAAAATGGTGAAAGATGGTAAGCGCTGTGGAGGCGATTTGAGTGAATTAAAGCAAATTAAACCAAAACCCACCGCGGTCGCGCTTCGCGTTTCGGGCCGCAAGCCGCTGAACCTTCGTCGTAGTCAAAGCCAGTCAAAGTCAGTCAAACCAATGCGCGCGGAATTTCGCCTTGGCATCAGGCTTTCCCCTAACGCGACCTGCAAAAATCAATTTGCGGAAAGCGCGGGGTCTGGTATGTTGAGAACTCTTTGGGTGGTAGCGCCCAGGGGAAAACGGCTTCAAATCTGTCCTCGTGTGGGGACGGGCGGCCACAATAACACTCAACTTAATCCCGTCTTCCGCGGGATGGTCTTCGCCAGTCGGCGCGGATCGTTAACAAAAGGAAAAACGTGATCAGTATCGGCATTAAGGAATTATTAGACTCGGGCGTCCACTTTGGACATCAAACCAAACGCTGGAATCCCAAGATGAAGCCTTTCATCTTCGACGCCCGCAATGGCATCCACATCATTGATCTGAGCAAAACTCTCGGCCAACTCGAGGCCGCCTGCGATTTTCTGCAACGCACGGTGAGCAAAGGCGGCAATGTGCTGTTTGTCGGCACCAAAAAACAGGCCCAGGAAGCGGTCAAGGAATCGGCCAAGGCCTGCAACCAGCTTTATGTCACCGAACGCTGGCTGGGCGGCACGCTGACCAATTTCAACACCATCAAACGCTCCATCGCCCGCCTTAAACAAATCGAGAAATGGGACACCGACGGCAGCATGAGCAATTACGGCAAACAGGAACAATCCATGTACCGCCGCGAAGCCGCCCGCCTCTTCAAGAACCTGGACGGCATCCGCACGATGGACAAATATCCCGCGGCGATGTTTGTTGTTGACATCAAGCGCGAGCACAACGCCATCGCCGAAGGGCGCCGGCTGAAGATCCCCATTGTGGCCATTGTCGATACGAATTGCGATCCGAGCCTGGTGGATTATCCCATCGCGGGCAACGACGACGCCATTCGTTCCGTGCGATTGGTGCTGCAAACCGTCGTGCAAGTCATCACCCAGGCGCGCGCGGAGTACGAAGCCAACTACGGCCGGCGCAAAGCCGAGCAATCGGCCGCGACCGAAGCCGCGGCAACTCCCGCCGAAACGGCCCCGGCCGCACCCGCGCCCGCCGCCCCTGTGGCTGCGGAGGCCGCTGTTCCGGCTTAACCTTTTAACTATTTTATTGCTATGGCTGAATTTACTGCCGGAGACGTGGGCAAGCTGCGCGAATTAACCGGCGCGGGCTTGATGGATTGTAAAAAAGCGTTGACAGAAGCGAAGGGCGACATCAGCGCCGCCGTCGATATTCTGCGCAAGAAAGGCACTGTTTCCGCCGCCAAAAAAGCGTCGCGCGAAACCAAGGAAGGCGCCATCGTCCAATATATCCAAAGCGGAGCCAAAGTTGGCGTGCTGGTGGAAATCACTTGCGAGACCGATTTCGTGGCGCGCAACGAAACCTTCCGCGCTTTTTCCGACGAAATCGCGCGCAAGCTGGCCGGCAACGCCACCGTCGAATCGCTCGATGCCGAGCGCATCGCGGCGGTGTCCAAAATTGGCGAGAATATTCAAATCCCGCGCTTTTGCCGTTATGAAGTCCAGGGCAACGGGATGATCGCGGCCTATATTCACACGGGCGCCAAGATGGGCGTTCTGGTGGAAGTGGGCGCGAACAAGGAAAGCACCGTCGCCCACGAAGACTTCAAGCAACTGGTGCGCGACATCACTCTGCAAATCGCCGCCGGCCATCCGGCGTCCATTTCCCGCGAGCAGGTGCCCGCCGAGATCGTGGCCAAGGAAAAGGAAATTGCGGCCGAGCAAGTCAAGAATAAACCTCCCCAGGCCATCGCGAAAATTGTCGAGGGCAAGCTGGACAAGTTTTTTCAAGGCTGCTGTTTGCTCGAACAAGGCTTTGTCAAGAGGAACTCCGAAGTGTCCCTCAAGGAACATATCGGCGGGATCGCCAAACAGTTGGGCGACGAGATCGCCATTCGGCGCTTCGTGCGTTTCCAAGTGGGCGACAGCCCGGCCGCGTGATCCCGGCGCGCCCTGCATTGACGGTTCGCCTGGAGGTTGTTACAAAGAGCGGACCTGAATGAAAAAAGTCCAGAAACCTAAATACCGGCGCATCCTGCTCAAGCTCAGCGGCGAAGCCCTGGGCGGCCCTGACGGCGTGGGCATTTGCCCGGATTCCCTGCGCGAAATGGCGCGGCAAATCGCCGAAGTCCGCCAGATGGGCGTGCAAGTGGTCGTCGTGGCCGGCGGAGGGAATATTTTCCGGGGCATCTCGGGCCAGGGCCAGGGCATCGAGCGGGCGACCGGCGATTACATGGGCATGCTGGCCACGATCATCAATGCGCTCGCCTTGCAGGACGCGCTCGAAAAACTGAACGTCGCCACTCGAGTGCAAAGCGCCATCGCCATGGCGCAGGTTGCCGAATCTTTTATTCGCCGCCGCGCTGTCCGCCATTTGGAAAAGGGGCGCGTGGTGATTTTTGGGGGCGGCACGGGCAATCCTTATTTTTCCACGGACACCGCCGCCGCCCTGCGCGCCAACGAAATCGGCGCCGAAGTCATTTTGAAGGCGACCAAGGTGGACGGTATATATGACAGCGATCCCAACACCAATCCCAAGGCCAAACGCTACGATCAGATCACCTATTTGGAAGCGCTGGGCAAAAGGCTCAAGGTGATGGATTCGACGGCCTTCTCACTTTGCATGGACAACAAAATGCCCATCATTGTTTTTGATTTCTTCAAAGAGCATAACCTCAAGCGCGTCGTGCTCGGCGAACGAGTCGGGACGCTGGTCACCGGCTGAACTTGCGCGGGGAATTGCTATTTAAACTTTCACCCTTAAACTGCACCCATGGCTCTGGACGATATTCTATTGGAAGCGGAAGAGAAAATGACCAAGACCGACGAGGTCGTGCAACACGAATTCTCCGGCATTCGCACGGGCAAGGCTTCGCCGGTGCTGGTCGAAAACATCCTGGTCGAAGTCTATGGCTCGAACATGCGCATCCGCGAACTGGCGGGCATCACCACGCCCGAGCCACGCGTGCTGCTCATCCAGCCGTGGGACGCGACCACGGTGCATCCGATCGAGAAGGCGATCATGAAAAGCAATCTGGGCGTGAATCCCTCCGTGCAAGGGAAGGTCATTCGAATTGTCCTGCCCGAGTTGAGCACCGAACGCCGCCACGACATGGTCAAAATTGCCCGCAAAATGTGCGAAGACGGGCGGGTGGCCATCCGCCATGTGCGCCGCGACGCCATCGAAGCAGTCAAGAAGGAATCCAAAGGCGGCGGTGTGGCGGAAGACCAGGTGGAAGTCGCCGAGAAAGAAATTCAGAAACTAACCGACCAATACATCGCCAAGATAGACGCCCATCTGGCCCACAAAGAAAAAGAAATCATGACGGTTTGACGATTGGCGCCGGCCATTCACTCGGCGTGATTATTGGGCGGAGGGTCGAAGTGAATCACATTTTCGCCTGGCTTGGCGTAACTCAGCCGCTCCCGCGCCAGGCGTTCGACAGTGGCCGGATTTTGCAACGCGTGCAATTGCGCTTCCAGCTTTTTGGCGATCTCGATTTCCTTTTCGATCTTGGTATCCAGGGCCAGCTTATCCTCGCGCATCCGCTGATTTTCCTGCACGACCGGCTGATACCACAAACTAATGCCCAGCACCGCGGCCAGCACCAGCAGCGCCAAAACCAGGCGGCTCAACTTGTCCCAAATACTCTGGCGGACGTTCATTGGCGGGGATTTAAGCACAATCTTCGCCAGAACGGAAGAGATTTTAGTGGTGCAATTCCCAGACACGCTGCAAACCGCCTGCCCATTCTACCAATGACCGTCGTGCCAGTTCGCAATCGGTAAGTTCCTTTTCCTGGTGGGCAATGTAATCGTTTCGGAAGGTGTTAATGCTGCTGACCAGTTTATAGATTTGTTCGGACACGCCGGAAAATCGGCGGTTCACTGCGTCAAAAATCGCAGCGGCCTCAGGATTTGGCTTGCGCGAGCATTGCAAGCACCAGCGAAGCAGACCGATTGGGCTCATGCCATTGTGATCTATCAGCGTTCGTTTCAGGTCGCGGCCTCGCCGCCGAAACATTTCCGCGTCTTTCTCCGAAAGATGAGTTACATCCGGCTCAAAGAAGGCTCGTTGCGCTTGACGCTCCGTTGGAATATCCGCGACGAGCGCCTTAAGCATGACCGCCCGTGCCGCTTCATCCAAGGGTCCCAGCAATGGCGTGAACACCGGCGCGAAGGACTGGCCAGCTTTCTTTTCGAGAAACTGGAACAGGCCGATTGCCTGCTGCACCATTTTTTGATGCGCCATTGGTAATGCGGCGAAGTCGGCCTTGCTAATGAATGCTTCCGTTTCATCGGAGCGAACTTCCCCAAAAGCCAGCGTCAGTTGGGGCTCTTCCGCCTCATCAAGCAGGTCGCGCAACGCCGGTTCGCACGAGCGCGCCAGCACGTCCAGTCGATTATCGCCAAATGCCTCGAAGGTTTGTTGGGGAATATAGAGATAAACCCATTTGGTCTTGCCTTTCGAGGCTGCTTCGCACCACGCCGTCGCGGCACGGGCCTTCAAAGGCACGTCTTTATCCACCCGGCCTTTTGTCTCGGCAAGAACGTAGCTGGTGTCATTCAATCGCACCAAAAAATCGGGCGTATAAAAGGCCAGTTGTCCGTTCCCGCTCAGATAGTCCACCCGCAACGATTGCGGGCCGGCATTTTTACAAAACGCCGCCACGTCCGGCGCGCGGTCAAGAAACTGGCTCATTGCGACTTCCAAATCGCGATTGCAGGGAGCGAGATTGAACAATGTGCGCGCGGCCTCAACGGCTGGGCGATGCGCCGAATGCGTGACCTGAAATGGTTTCCATAGTGAAACGGACTTGCCGCCCCCCGGCGCTTTGCGTTCTTCTTTTGTGGTGGTGCGCTTTAGAATCAGCGGAACAAAAGTGGCGCGGACATTCTCGCGCACGTCCGAGTCGCTAATCCGGCTCAACAAGCGCGCGTCGAATAACGTCACATTTTCCTCAAAAAGAATTTCTGTCAAGAATGTTTCGAGCAAGGGCGCAAGGACTGAATGCGTGCCGCGCAGTCCGCAAATGCGCTCCAGTTCATCCCGATAAAAAGAGACCGCTCCAATCCCGCTTTCCAGCAGCGGAAGCCGGATTTTCATTTGTTCCACCAGTTCGTTAGTGATGAGATGGCGTCCTTCATAAGGAATTTCCTCTGCCCGGACCTCGCCGACGGGAAGCGGTCGATAACGCGCAAATTGTTTGCGGACTTCTTCGATGGTCAAGCCCTCAATCGAAGCCGTTCGACTGAACCCGCTGGTCACTTCTGGCAGTAGCAGGTCGAGCGCGACAAGGTCCTTGTGCTCCTTGTCAGGAAAGATGGTCACTGTTGTTTTAGGGACGTGCTCAACGTCCATCGCCTCAACAAACAGACCTTCCGGTTCTAATTCTTGTTGAAACAACGAGACGAACATTGGGTGCTCAATAACTGTGACAACTTCAACCGCTTCACCCGGCGGTGTCATCCGCCGCAAGCCGCGGCCAAGCGTTTGTTCCGGTAAAATGTTGGCCTTCGAGGTATAAGGCCGCAGAGGAACAATCGTGGTCACGTTCCGCACGTCCCATCCTTCCCGCAGCATCAGAACGGAAACGATGCAGGAATAAGGATTCTGGTCGGAATCAATTTGCCGGGACAACTCGCGCAACGCCTTCAAATCGTCGTCACTGATTTCCTTTTCGCTTTCGTCAAAAACCGGGTAGCCGTTTTTCCTCCCGCCGATCCACCGGACTTTGCCTTTGAGGTTCGTATGCAGGTTGGTTGTTTTGCCGTTCAGTTCCTGGAATACTGGATCTGTGTTCAGGCGGTGAGCCACTTGGTTGGCGTCATTCGTGTCCTGGGTCATGACGAAAAGCAGCGGCTTCTTGCCGCTTTTTTCCCATTCTTCTTTGGACTTGAGCCAGCGCGCGTATCCGACGCGCAATTGTTCCTCGTATCTTTCAGACGCATCTGTGCTGGTGCGTTCTATCCAACGCTTTCCTTTGCCGATGATCGGGGTCTTGACGATCCCGGCGTCCACCGCTTCGCCAAGCGGGGTATCGCAAACGACATGCTGGAAAATTTGCCCGCGATTGTCCTTGGGCGTCGCCGAGAAATCCAGTTGCGCTACAAGGCCAGCTTCAGTTCGGCTCGCAATGGTTTCGTGCAAATACGCAATGGCCTCATTTGCCGCTGATCCCGGGTCCCACAGATGATGCGCCTCGTCATTTAACACCATCACCCGCGCGTGGCCCGTGATGCGTCTGCGCAACTCAGCGCCGGTGTCGAGCGCCTTTGCTCGCGAAACGGTCGGCCCAACCCACGCGTAAGTTTCCCCTTCCGGCTTCCGGCGTTCGTTTTCATAAAGCCGGTGAATGTTGGTCAGATAAAGGGTCCCGCCGGTGGCTGCGCCGCTGGCTTCGTCTTGCAGCACCACGGACATGTTCCAGTCGCCGCGCCAAGCAACTGGAATCAGTGGGTCTTTATCAAAAATATCCTGGCCGCCTTCCGCTGGTTTGAAATCCGTCTTCAACCGCTCGAACACCGTCAGGTTAGGCGCAGTGACGACAAAATGCTTGGCCATCGGTGAATTGCTCTCGCGCAACGCGTGGAAATAGCTCCACACGATAGCGAGGCTCATCACCTTCGTTTTGCCTGCGCCCGTGGCGAGCTTGAAAGCATATTTGGCCCAGCGGTCATCGTCTGGATTCACGCCCAGCGCCGCCGTCTCTGCGCTCGGTCCGCCGAACTCGGCCATCAGCGGTGTCAGCGAACGGATGCCTCGTACTTCGTAGAGGTAGATTAGCGTTTCAATCGCCTCTCGCTGGCAGAAGTAATAACGGAACGGCGCACGCTCGCCGCTGCGCGATTCAATCAAATGATCCCTCGCAAACCAATGGAGCAACAACTCACGCGTCGTGTCTGATGCGCCCGGGTAATCTGTCTCGCGCCAGGCCTTGACTTGCGAACGCAACGTCTGCGCGATGGCTATCTTGGAAGGCCGGCGTCCATTTTGAATCTGTGAGGGTCTATCACCCTGCGCCCGTGCCCGATGGCGATTCGGCTCTTCGTGAGGCGCAAAGAGCGGTTCAAGCGCCGCCAAATTGATCAGAGGTTCGCTCATACTTTTACCTCTACCGTGATGCTCGTGTCGCACCCGAACACGTCCACCACCTTCACGCACGCCATGTACTTCCCGGGCTTGGCGTATTTGTTGAAACCGGCATCGCTCACGATTTTCAAAGAACGGTCTTTGCGCGTGCGATAATCCTGCCAATGGTGTTCAAACGGCTTGCCGTCGTGCCAATTGAAATCCACCGCCCAAAAATCTATGAAGTCGAACCCGCTCTTCACCGCGCGTTCCTTCAGCGCCTCCAATTCTTTGCTTGGCACTTCGGCGAGCGATGGAAGAAATTTGATCAGCTTGATGTCAACCCGCATGCCGTCTTTGCCCTTCCGATAAATTGGTTCGGCTTCCAACACCGCCACTTCCAAAAACGGCGGCGGACTGGTGCGGTTTTTCTCCATGATTTCGCGGGGGATGGGAATGAGTTTGATCAGTACGCCCTGGCTCGCCTCCAACTCGTGGCAGACCAGCCGCAAATCCATCTCGAATTCCCAGGCGAGACAGTGGACCTCTTTCGCGCCCGCTTCACGCGCAGCCTTGGCGACGGCGCGCACCTCGTTGCGCGTGAGGATGCTGTCAATGCCGTCCACGTAAACAAGCGCCCGGCCTTTGCGACCATGTAGGTAAGCGCTTGGGTTAGGCAAAACCTCCGCCTTATAAAAGCCGAGCACGACTTTGCGATGTTCCTCGTCTGCGCCTTTAAGTCGTTCCTTCTGCCACCATTGCCGCTCGTAACGACCGAGATTGTGAACGTCAAACGCGCGATAGGATTTGTCCTCGTCGTGCAGCGTGCGTTGCAACTCAATCAACCGTTTGCGGCTGGTGTGAATTGAGAATCGACCCAGGTCGGACATCATCCAGCGCCGACCCAACTTCTCCGCCACGGCGCCAGTCGTGCCACTGCCGCAGAAAAAATCGGCAACGAGATCGCCTTCGTTGCTACTGGCTTGGATGATACGTTCAAGAAGAGCTTCGGGTTTTTGGGTGGCATACCCAAGTAACTCGGAAGAAACAGGATTAACCGGTGGAACATCATCCCACATCGTCTGGATAACCGTTCCCTCGGTTTCGTCAAGATACTGCTTAATGTTCGGTTGGCCGGTTTTCGCATAGACTAGACGACCAGTTCGTAAAGCCTCATCAATGCGTGTTTGACTCCATGCCCAATGGCGGCCTGGAGGAGGCTCAATCGTCCGGTTGCCAAATCGCCGACCCGGACCTGACCCGGCTGCGCTCAACGTCACAAGCCTGAATTTTCGTCCGTCGAGGTCCGCTTGGCCGTAATGCGATTTAATGTAACTCTCGCTGTGGGGACGAAACTGCTTGTTGAAAAGGAAAGAATCCGTTTTGGAATAAAAGAGAATTAAATCATGGACTGTTCCAAATCTTTGAGCATCGCTATGAGAAAATGTTCGTCGCCACGAGATTTCGTTCCGATGGTTTTCCCGACCGAATATATCGTCTAAAACCATTCTCACCAGATGATTGATGTTTGGTCCGATGTGAACATAAATTGCGCCCTTTTCCGAGAGCAGTTCATTCATCAGCGAGAGCCGCTCGAACATCATTTGAAGATATGAGTCCGTCCCCTTGCCCCACATATCGCGGTAGGCAACCATTTCGAGGGTTGACTGATCTTTCTCGATGGTTTCCTTCTCGTCGCCAATAGGCACGTCCATCGTGAAGTCCGCGCCCACGTCGAATGGCGGGTCAATATAGATCAGGTCAATCTTGCCCTTGAACTCAGACAGCAGGCTGGCCATCACCAACTTGTTGTCGCCCCAGATGAGCCGGTTGCGGAAATCGTCGCAGCGTTTTTTTTCTTTCTCGAATAATTCCAGATTGCCGTCGGCAGCGGCGCGACTACGAGGCTCGTCAATTGTCTCAATT
>DASRLE010000667.1:0-4739 GCA_035648615.1 Saccharimonadales bacterium (SeqCode)
TTACGAGAGAAATGGCCCGAACCAACGAAGCCGTCCTCTGATAATATGTCTAGTTAATTGCGAGACACTACACTAGCAACGTGACTTTATACATCAAGGGCCCGCTTCAGCCCGCTTCAGCCTTTAGCCTTCAGCCTTTAATCTTCCCCCCAATAGGCTCTCTTGGCGCTCTGGGAAAATACAGCGGCCTCAATCGCGTGGCCGTAATTATGGAAATACTCCCCAACGATGCGCTGCACAGTGGCGAGCGTGGCGAACCGTGCGCTGACTGGCCAGTTGCTTGCGTAGATCAGCCGGTCGGGACCAAAAATCGTCCGCATCGCATCGAGGACGGGCCGATAGAAATCCGCGTCGCGCGGCGCCAAGCCATCGGCCCTCCCCGTGCCCTCGACCAGCCCTGAAAGTTTACAATAAATGTTCCGGCTCCGCGCCAAAGATTGCATCTGCCGCGACCAGTCAGGCGGCGGGCTTTTGCCGTCCACCACAACGCCGGCCAAATGGTCAATCACGATCCGCAAACTGGGCAATTTCTCGGCCAGCCGGTCTGCGAACGGTAGAATTTCCATCCCACCTGCCAAGTCGAGCGACAAGCCGTAGTCTGCCAGCAAGTTCAGATCGGTGACGAAAGCGGGATTCTCCAGCATCCCTTCGAGTTTGCGATCACGCAGCCGAATGCCCCGAAAGATTTTGTTGGCGGCAAATCGTTTCAACTGCGCCGCAAACGCCTTGGCCCCAATCGGCAAATTCCCCACGAATCCGAGAATAAACGGAGACTTCTCCGCGAGGTCGAGCACCCATTGGTTATCCTCCAGCCAAGAGCTGGCTTCCACGACAATTACCCCTGTCACCGGCCGTGGCACAGGCAGTGCGCGGTAATCAGAGGGTAGTCTGGAACGGTAAAGGAACTTATCGTCCCGAGGCGGCCAAGACACGCCTTGCGGCCGAGTCGGATCGTAAAAATGCGCATGGGCGTCGATGACCGTAAGGGGTCCCGTGCTCGTTGTAGCTCGAGCGGTCCAATCCCACTCCATCAGACTCATTCCAGGCACTGTCTTCACCGCAGCGGCCAAGAATCCCCGGCGATTGAAGTTTCCGTTCCTCATGGTAGGTCGTGGCCAAACAGTACGCGGAAGCCCGGATTGTTCCAGCCCGATTTCAAGGGAAGAGGCAAAAAGATGGGGGCAATAATATAAAAACAAGGGATTTTTTTGCCTCTATTTTTTTGCCTTTTTTGCTCTTTTCATCGCGCCAGTCAGACGCTCTCGACTGTGGAAGAAACTTTCGGCGAAGCCTGGACCTGACCTTCGCAGGCTTGGACGCGCTTTGACAGAAAAAGTTGCTCGGACTTGATTTCGGCGAGTTGCAGGGCTTTGCGGAAGTGCGCAGCGGCGGCGAGCGGATTGTTCAGGCGCGACTCGAATTCGCCGAGCACGGCGTAAAGCAGGTAGTAGGATTCAAGGGATGGCAAGTTTTGGATGGCGCGCACGGCTGCGATGCCGGCCTGGGACCCATGAACTTCGGCTTCAGCGACAGCCCGGTTTAAGGCCACGACCGGGGAGTCATCGTATTCGATCAGACGGTCATACAGTTCGAGAATTTGCGGCCAATCCGTCAAGGCGTAATCTTTGGCGGCGCAGTGAATTCCCGCGATGCCCGCCTGGAGATGGTATTCGGTGATTTCTTCGCCGGCAGCGGATTGGGCGAGGTGAAACATGCCGCGCGCAATCATCGCCTGATCCCATTGCGCGCGGTCCTGTTCCTGGAGGCGAAGCAGGTTGCCCTCAGTATCCATCCGGGCTGGGAGGCGCGCGCCATTTAACAGCATCAACGCCAGCAGCGCGTGGGTTTTGGGGTGATTGCCGCACCCATGTCCCAACAAGAGAGTCGTCAGGCGGATGGCCTCGTCGCAGATTTCTTTGCGCACCAATTTTTCGCCGCTGGACGCTTTATAACCTTCGTTGAAAAGCAGGTAAAGCGACTGCAAGACGCCGTTGAGCCGCCGCGTCAGTTCTGCGCCCTCGGGAATTTCAAAAGGGATTTGCGTCTCCCGGATTTTTTGCCTCGCTCGAGTCAAACGCTTGGCCATCGCCGCCTCGGAGGTCAGAAAGGCGCGGGCAATTTCCGCCACGCTAAATCCGCAAAGGGTTTTCAAGGTCAGCGCAACATGAGCGTCGGCTGGGATGAGCGGATGGCAGCAAACAAACATCATTCGCAAACGGTCGTCCGCAATCTCTTGGTCGCGGAAGGCCGCGGCATCGGGCGCGAGACTGTCTCGTTCCATCGACGAAATGATCTCGATTTCCTTGTGGCGAAAAACTTGCTCCCGCCGCACCACATCCAGCGCCAGGTTGCGCGAGGCCCGCATGATCCAGGCCGCCGGGTTGTTCGGCACGCCGTAAAAGGGCCAGGTCTGCAACGCCCGGGCGAGCGCTTCCTGGACCACGTCTTCGGCAAGAGTGAGATGTTCGAGACCAAAAATCCCGGTCAAGGTGGCGACCATTTTTCCCGCTTCATGCCGGAAAAGATGTTCCACCACTTGGGACACATCGCCCGGTGGCGCCTGCGGGTTGATCGCGGAGGGACTCACTCGCCGCCTTTCCTAGACTGCTTGCGGGACCGCCGCTTCGGTCAAAGACTTCATTTGGGCCAGGCCCCTGTCAAACTGGCCGCCCATCATTTTATCGCAATTCATAAACAGGCCGACGGCTTTGGTGATGAAGTTGTATTGCCCGGACATCGTCCAAGTGACTGCCGTCTGAGCGCCTTCGGGTTTGAAAGTGAACTCTGTTAGGTTGGTTCCTTTGAAAGGTCGCAGGAATTCCAGTTTGAACCGGATGAGATCCGTGGGATGACTTTCAGTGAGAGTCATACGGCCTTCGCCGACCTTATTGTTGCCCGACCAGGCAAAGACAGCGCCTGCGCCCGCAACCGGTCCGCTAAAGGCAGTCTTGCACCCCGGATCGAGCTTCGTCCATGGAGACCATGTCTGGAAGTTGTGGAGATCGTTCACTTGCGAAAAGACCGCCGATGGCGGCGCGGTGATGCGGATTGACCGCGACACCTGGAACGTGGACGGCCGCGACGCGACGACCACGACGAATAAAACAATGATGACGGCAAGAATAATAAGAATGAGCTGGAGCATAGTTTTTTAAAGTTGAATGTTTGATTCACTCGCGGGCGTTGTCCGCATCGCGAGCATCGAGCAGTAGGCGTGGCGATAGGACCAAGCCAGGTAAATTTCCATGATTAGAACAAAGGCAGCCATGCCAATTCCGGAGGTGGCGAGGAAGAGGTGGAAGACGACGATATTAACCACGACGGGCGCGATAAGGGCCAGGGCCAGCGGAACAAAGCGGTTCGTCAGCAGGAGAACGCCGACAATCACCTGTGTCCCCGCCACCAGCCGAAACATATACCTTGTCTTCATCATCGCCCCCACCAACGCCATGGCATTTTCAGGCATGGGCGTTTTGGGCGGCGGGATGAAGTTTAGAAACCCGTTGAGACCAAAGACCAAGTACATGAGGCCCATCAGGACTCGCGCAATGGCGGGCACATGCCGCCAGAATGACCTCGCCACTTGTCCCTCTGTTTTATCCCCAACGTGGATGTTTTGTGTTGTCATAGTACGTGACAAAGTGGCGAGGTTCGGCGGCAGGATTACGCCGTCGCGCTGGCAAGCTGCGGCTCAGACTGGGCCTCTCGCATCATCGGACATTCGGCGCGAACGGGCCTCACCTCCACAGTTGCGCCGTAGGCCAGGCCGGGACATTCTTTGGCGATGGCCAGCGCTTCGTCGAGCCGGTCCACCTGGAGGAGAAAATAGCCTCCGATGGCTTCCTTGGATTCGGCAAACGGGCCATCGGCCACCATCCGCCCGCCTTTGCCGGAAACAATTTTTCCCTCGGCTTCCAAGGGATGGCCTGCCGAGACTTTTCCCTGCTCGCTCAGTTTCTTGAACCAATCCATCCATTGGCCGGCGACTTTTTGCATTTCTTCCGCCGACAGGCCTTTATGCCAGTCGGTGCCGCGGAACAGCAGCATGTATCCATTTTGTATTTCTTTGTTCATATATTTATTTGATTGAGTTTTGTTTGCTCATTGATACGACGAACGGCCATTCGTGATGAGGACAATTATAGTGTCATTTTTTCCCCAAGGGCAAGGGATTGCGTTTCCAGGAAGGAGGGGTAACGTGTGGAAAAACTATCCATGAGAAACCATGTTCGCTTTCTTTTCATGCTGGCTGCGTTGGGTCTGGCGAGTCGAGACGTTTCCGAAGCGCGGGCGCAAACCAACCAAACCATTTATTCCAACAGTCTGCAAAATCAATGGGATAATTGGTCGTGGGCGAGCAATAATTTAGCCAGCACCACTTTCGTGCTTCCGGGCTTCTCGGACTCAATCAGCGTCTCTTGCACCAACTACACGGCGCTCTCGCTCCATCACACCCTCTTTGATTCGACGCTCTTCACCAATCTGACCTTCTGGCTCAATGGCGGCGCTTCCGGCGGCCAAGTCCTCACCCTCACGGCAACTCTCAACGGCAACAACCAAACCCTTTATGCGCTGCCAGCTTTGGCCGCGAAGACCTGGCAGCAATTTACGGTCTCGCTGGCCGCCCTCGGCGTGGCTGATCGAGTTGACTTCGACGGCTTTTGGCTTTGGAACAACAACAATTTCACCATCCCGACTTTTTATGTCGGCGACATTGTCCTGATTGGCGGCCCCCCGCC
>DASRLE010000668.1:0-7648 GCA_035648615.1 Saccharimonadales bacterium (SeqCode)
CAGGTCAACGAAGTTTTCGCGGAGAAGCAGCAGATCATCCGCAAGAGCGGCTTGCTCGAATATTGCGCGACGACGGAGGGTTTCTCGAACGTGGGCGGATTGGCCATGTTGAAGGAATGGTTGAACAAGCGCGCCGCCGCGTTCACCGATGAGGCCCGCGCCTTTGGTCTTCCTGCCCCCAAGGGCATTCTCATGCTGGGCGTGCAGGGTTGCGGCAAAAGCTTGTGCGCCAAAGCGGTCTCCACTCAATGGCAACTGCCGCTGCTGCGTTTTGACATGGGCCGCATGTTCGGCAGCCTCGTCGGCTCTTCGGAAGAAAATGTGCGGCGGGCCATCGCGGTGGCGGAATCGGTTGCGCCTGCGATATTGTGGGTGGACGAGATTGACAAGGCGTTTGCCGGGTCGCAAGGCTCGGGCGCGACCGACGGGGGAACCACCGCGCGGGTCTTTGGGACGTTTCTCACCTGGCTTTCCGAAAAAACCGCGCCGGTCTTCGTCGTCGCCACCGCCAATGACATTTCACAATTGCCACCTGAATTGCTGCGCAAAGGCCGGCTGGACGAAATCTTTTTTGTTGACCTTCCCGGCAGCGATGAGCGTGAGGAAATTTTTCGCATCCACATCACCAAGCGCGGACGTGACGCCGCGACGTTCGACTGCGCCGCCCTGTCCAAAGCCAGCCAGGAATTCAGCGGTGCGGAAATCGAGGAAGCGATCAATAGCGCCCTTTACGATGCTTTTTACGCGCAGGGAGAAGTGACGACCAGCCACATTTTGCACGCTTTGTCCGAGACCGTGCCTCTGGCGAAAACGATGGATGAACAGATCGGCCGTCTGCGTAATTGGGCCGAAGGCCGCGCCCGCAATGCCAGCGTGGCGCGCGACACCCAGAAGGCCAACGTGGGCCGGCGAATGGAATTGTAAACAACCCCAAGAAAAAATGGGACCTTTTTGGAAGCATTTTTCGGTGGATGTCGGCGGCTATGGCCGCAACGGTGGCACCGTGTTCTTTCTCACGGTGGGCCTTGGGCTGGGCCTGCTGATTGGAATTGCCGTCATTTACGAAATTTCCGAAAAATATTTTCCACTGACCATTGGGGCGGCCGCCTTCATCATCGTTTCCTGCCTCGGCCGAGCTATCTGCCGGGCGCGGCGGGACCGGAGCGGATATTCGATCCAGCCATTGTCGCGTGAGGAAATGCGGCGAGCCCGGTCTAAGTTATTAGGAAATCAACAATCGAGGAAATTATGAGCGCAGTTTGCATCTTAACCCCTTTGGTGATTGCGGCCTGGCCGGCCTTCAGCGCGGCGGTGGTCGCGGCCGCCAGTTCACTCGGGTATGCGGTGGTGTCCGGCGTCAATGAGGAAATTGTGGCGACGGCCAGCCTTCAGACGACCACCGTTCAACTCGAGATCGCCCGCAGCGAAGTCGTCACCGGACAATTGGGCCGCGACCAGCGGATCAGCGTGGCGCGCGGCGGGGTCACGGTCACTTTCTCCCGCGATGCGCGCGGGAAGGCCGCCCTTTGCGTCACCGGCGAAGGCCACAGTAAACAAGAATTAAAGGCCTTGGGCGAGGAGTTGAGCCAGACGGTCGTGCAACAATATGTCTATCAAAAACTGATGAGCGAAATGAGCAATCGCGGGTTCCTCGTCGTGGACCAGGAAACCAACGAAGACCGTTCCATCCGGTTAAAGGTCCGCCACTGGGAGAACTAACCATGCCCCAGCGCGAATTTGACATCACCATTAACAAGGACGGCACGGTTGAACTGCATATCAAAGGGTACAAGGGCCGGGCCTGCCTGGAGGCGGCGAAATTATTCGAGCAAATCGTCGGTGAAACGGAATCCGAACGCCACACCAGCGAGTTCTACGAACCCGAGGAGCAGGTGCGGCGTCATTTGGATCAAAGCCAGGGATCATGACGCATCGTGACAGCTCATACTATCCGCGGCGCGCCACCCTCTTCAGCCCGATTTTAGACCGGGCCGGCGGGTTCGCGCAGAGGTTGCGGGATTTGGTCGCGCAAGTGCCGGATGAGGTCACGACCGTGGGCCTCATCGGCAGTCTTTTGGTGCCGGGCCTGGCGATTTACCTGCGCGATCCTGGTCGTTCTGGCAAGGCGGCGCTGGCGGTATGTGCGGGGTTGTTTCTGGCCTTCGTGGCGTTCATCGGATTCCCATTTGCGAACGCTGCCTTTACGATCCTCTTGTCGATCCATGTCGTCGGTGTAATCGCCTATTGCAAACCGCTTCTTGCCGGCGCTCAGTGGATCTCTCGTCTCGTCATCAGTCTCTTGCTTTGTGTGGTGACGATCGCCCTTATTTACGTGCCGCTGCCCAATTTGCTGGAGCAGCGCTGGCTCGTTCCTTTGCGGTTGCACGGGCATGTGGTGGTGGTGCATCGCCTCCACTCTCCCGGCGCCATCGAGCGCGGCGAATGGGTGGCCTTTCGCGTCCTTAGCGAACAGAATCATTTCAATAACGGCGCCGGCCACGGCAACGTCATTGTCGTCGATGGGATTAATCTGTCTCCGGTGCTGGGCATCCCGGGCGATCATGTTGAATTCACCGCCAAATCCTTTTCCGTCAATGGCCTTGCGCAACCGCGCCGCCCGAATATGCCCGCCTCGGGCGAATGGACGGTGCCGGAAAAGTGCTGGTTCATCTGGCCGGAAGTCGCTATAAACCAGCACGGAATTATCCCGGAAGGCAATCTCACTTCCGCGGCGATGGAGATTGCCACGGTGCATTGGGATCAGTTTCTGGGCAAAGCATTCAAACATTGGTTTGGGCGGCGGCAATTGTTCGCATGAGCAGATTCGTCAATTTAGAATTTGACGGCGCGTCCGAGGAGAAGTCCCTGGGGGCGCCAGAGAGCATCGTCCTGGACGAACATCATTACATGCGAGAGGCGCAGAACGCGTATGAGAATGCCGACTTTGAAAAGGGCCTTCGTTACTTCGCCAAGGTTCTGGAGTTCAACCCGCAAAACGCCGCCGCCTGGTCGGCCCAGGTGCGAATGCTCATTGAACTGGCCGAATATCGCGAAGCCAAGATCTGGGCCGACAAAGCGCTGGAACGTTTCCCCGATGAGCCTGACCTGCTCGCCGCCAAAGCCGTTGCCCTGGGCCGGAGTGGCGATCTTGATGCCGCCCTGGCTTTTTCCGACGCCTCCATCGAGGAGCGCGGCGATACGCCTTACGTCTGGCTGGCACGGGCCGACGTCCTGCTGGCGCGCAAAGAATCACTGGCGGATTATTGTTTTGACAAAGCGATGATGCTGGCGCGCGGCAACTGGTTCGTCGCCTGGCTGGCCGCCCGCATCCGCTCATTTTACAAGCAATTTGTCCTGGCCCTTAACCTTCTGCAAAAGGCCATCGCATCCAATGCCGGAAGTTACATCCTGTGGATGGACTTGGGCCGATGCCAGGAGGCCCTTGGTTTTCTGGGACCTGCCGCAAGCTCTTTTGCCCAAGCCAGACAGCTTAACCCCCAATCTGACGAAGCGGGCGATGCCCTGATGCGCGTGAAAGCGGGGGGCGTGGGCGAGCGCTTGCTCGGGTGGTGCCGCCGGCTCAAAAAATGACCACCGACGAAATAACCATGAACAGCATGGACCGTCTGTTATCGGCGGTATCGGAGTTCGCCGCCTCGGATCTTCACCTCGTGGCCGGTGTGCCCCCCGCCTTTCGCGTCAACGGCGAAATCATTCTAGCCCAGGAGGACGCCCTGACGGCCGAAGACGTGACCGAGATGGTGGACGGCCTGCTCAACGAGCAGCAAAAGCAAAAGCTGGAGCAGGATTGGGAACTTTGCATCTCGATGCACCACCGCGCGGCCGGGCGGCTCCGCGTGACCATTTACCGGCGCAACGGCCATCCCGAGATGAGCCTGCGCTTCTGCGGTCATCGAATCGCCTCGCGCGAAGAACTGGGCCTGCCCGAGAGAATCGACGACTTTGCGCGCAAGCCAAACGGCCTCGTTCTTATCACCGGCCCGACGGGCGCGGGCAAAACCACCACCCTGAATTATTTGGTGGATTTGATCAACACCGAGCGGCGGTGCAAAATCGTCACGATCGAAGACCCTATTGAATTCGTGCATGAAAACAAGCGCGCCATCGTCGTCCAACAGGAAGTTTTGACGGACGTGCGCTCGTTCAACCGCGCTCTCATCCATGTGCTGCGCCAGGATCCCGATGTCATTGTCGTGGGCGAAATGCGCGACCACGAAACCATCGCGACCGCGCTCACGGCCGCCGAGACCGGCCACCTTGTGCTGGCCACGATGCATTCGCCCAACGTCTCGCACGCCATGGAGCGCATCGTGGGCGTCTTTGAAGGCAACGCCCAGCTTCAGATCATTCTTCAGCTCTCCAATTCGTTGCAAGCGATCATCGCCCAGGACCTTTTGCCCGCGACCGACCGCAGCCGCCGCGTGCTGGCCTATGAGCAACTCGTCGCCAACGGCGGTGTGCGAAGCACGATTCGGGAACACCAATTTCACCAATTGGAGAACATGATTCAAACGGGACGCAAGGATGGCATGGTGCTGATGGATAATTGCCTCTACGACCTTTACTGCAAATGCCTGATCTCCTACGACACAGCCATCAGCCGGGCCCGTTTCCCCGAACACATCCTCCGCGAAAAAAAATAGGACGGACTTCGCTGGCCTGACGTTCAGACGGCCGGAGGCTCCTCCCTTTTTTCGTGGAACAACTGTCGAAGAAAAACCAGATCGCCCGCGTCTTTTGCCCGATGGGTAATGGCTTTCATCCGCCAGAGCAAACGCGGCGAGGCAAAGGGAATGAGGACCCCGCCCAATTCATGCATGACCAAGTCGCGGGCGGCTTCGGCGTAATCAATTCCGCCGGCCGAGCGCATCAAGTCCACTAAAATTTCGTCGCCAACCCGGATAACGTTGTATTGCTGAAGTTCGCCCGGCCGGAGTTCGCGCACCGCATTGTCGGGCAAGGTCGAAAGCGCCGAGAATACTTTGGCTTCATTTTCCAAATCGACCGCCACCAATAAGTCAACGTCCGCCGTCGTTCGCGCAAGTCCGGCGGCGATAATGGCGAACCCGCCGATCACAATATACTTCGCGCCCCGTTTGTTTAATGCATCGCAGAGATGCACCAAATCGGCCTGAGTGGGCGGCCGGCTGATCAGGTTTTCGGCAGGCCGCTGCGAGCCAGCATTTGGATCATCCATTCATCCGCCTCCTCATGCGTTTTGAAACGATAAACCCCCTTGGGCATCCAACGATGCTTGAAAGACTGGTGAAGTTGCGCGGAGGTTTCCTGCAATTGCATTCCGGCCCGCAAACTATCCGGCTCAAGGGTGCGCCGGCCGACGAAGCGGTCAATTTTTTCCTCTACGTTGACAATCGGTTGTTTCACGCGTTGCCAAATTAAGCTGCCATGCTGGACAAAGCAAGGCGGGCGGGGGCGGGACGAGTTAGGATTAAGTCAACTTCGGGCATTCGAGAAAAGCCGCACTACTTCGGCCTCAACTGAGTCTCTGGCCAATCGGGATGGTGCGCGCGCAGTCCGGCAGCTTTCACTTTGCGGGCCGACCAATAGAGCTTCTGCGCGACCCGAAGACGTTCCTGGCCAGACATGGCGCGAAGGATTTTTATTTGCTCTGAACCGGGTTGTTCATCCTCCAGCATGAAATAATCATGCGTCTTTAAGCCAATTCCCGCAAGCAGAACGCTATTTTGCCATTCTTCGTGGAATCAAGCCGTCGTCGCTTCCAAGGCGCGTTCGACCGGCGGCGGTTCATTCTGATTTCGCCGCGGCTTCAAGCCACAAGCGAGTGTCCCTACGATGAGAGCAATTCCTGGATTTCTTCCCAACTGAGCGATTCGGCCAGTTGTTCTTCGTCGCCTAGAAGGGCGTTGGTCAGGGCGCGTTTGCGGGTTTGCAGGCGCAGGATTTTTTCTTCAACGGTGCCACGGGTGATGAGTTTGTAGCTGGTAACGACCCTTTTTTGGCCGATGCGGTGCGCCCGGTCGGTGGCTTGCGCTTCGACGGCCGGGTTCCACCACGGATCGAAGTGGATCACGGTGTCCGCGCCAGTTAGGTTGAGACCGACGCCGCCTGCCTTGAGGCTGATGAGAAATACCGGGATGGCGGAGTCAGTTTGAAACCGCTCGACCACCTGGCCACGGTCGGTGGTTGAGCCGTCGAGGTAGCAGTAGGGAATTTCCTGGGCGGTGAGCGCCTCGCGCAATAAAGCGAGCATGGTCGTGAATTGGCTGAAAACGAGGACGCGATGGCCGCCGTCGAGCACTTCTTCGAGCAATTCCAGGAAAAGATCGGTTTTGCCCGAAGGCGCGGCGGGCGCATCCTCCAGCTTCAGAAGACGGGGGTCGCAGCAAATCTGGCGCAGGCGCAAAAGCGCTGTCAAGACTACCATTCGGCTTTTGGCCAGGCCGCCGCCGGTTGGGGAGGCGTTGAGGATCTCGCGGCGGCTGGCTTCGAGCACTTGTTGATAGAGGGCGCGTTGGTCGTCGCTCAGTTCGCAATAAGTTACTTGTTCGATTTTTTCGGGGAGATCGGCGACGACGTCTTGTTTTAAGCGCCGTAGCATAAAAGGCCGCAAGCGCCGGGCCAGCCGGGCTTGGGCCGCGGCGTTTTTGTCGCGCACAATGGCGGTTTCGTAGCGTTCACGGAAATCCGCCCCCAACCCCAGATAGCCGGGCATGAGAAAATCGAAAATGGACCACAGATCGAGCACCGAGTTTTCCAGCGGAGTGCCGGTCAAAACCAGCCGATGACGCGCCCGGATGGCTTTGACGGCTTGGGCATTTTGGGTTTGCCGGTTTTTGATGTGTTGCGCTTCGTCGAGAACAACGGTGTCGAATTCCAAGCCGCGATAGAGTTCGGCATCGCGCCGCAGGAGGGCGTAGCTGGTAATGATCAAATCGTGCTGCGGAATTTGAGCGAACCATTCGTGGCGCTGTGGGCCGTGCAAAGGCAGGACGCGCAAATCGGGCGTAAATTTTTTTGCCTCAGCCTGCCAGTTGTAAACGAGCGACGTCGGGCAGATGATCAGGGAAGGAGATGGATTTTGCAGGACATGCAGATGGGCCAGCACTTGCAATGTTTTACCCAGCCCCATTTCGTCGGCCAAAATTCCGCCAAAACCGTTGGCCCGCAGAAAATGCAGCCATGCCACGCCGTCTTTTTGGTAGGGCCGCAAGATGGCCTCGAGATTTCCCAGTGGCGGCGTTGCGAGTTTCACTTCGCCGCGTTGCTGGGCGGCGTGCTGGAGCCAGCTCGCGGGGGCCTGCACCGGCCAATGGGCTTGCTGGCGAAGGGTGGAATCCAGAAAACCGGCCTGCGCGTTGGACAAACGAAAGCGGTCGGAATGCTGCTGGGGCGCGGCATCGAGCAACACTTGCTGCAGCTCCTCGACGGCGCCGGTGTCGAGCAACGCGAATTTTCCATTTTTCAGGCGGGTGTAGTTTTGGCCGGAAAGAAGCAGGCGTTGAATATCGGCGGGAGAAAAGCGTTCACCGCCCGGCGCATCGTAATTTACAGTCAAGTCGAACCATTGTTCACCCGAGGGCGTGATTTGAAAACGGGGCTCGATGCGCTGCAACTGGCCGGCGCTGGCTTGCAGGCGCTCCTCCAA
>DASRLE010000669.1:0-4717 GCA_035648615.1 Saccharimonadales bacterium (SeqCode)
CCTGCTTGAGCAGCCGACCGTGGATGTTGCAAACCTGCGCGTTGAACACAACAAAGTGGCTGCGGTGCCGCTTGCAATAGCCGCTTTTTGAATTCGCGATCAAGCGTCCCTCGGCAAAACCATGTTTCAGAAGGACGGCTAGGATTTGGTTGTGGTGCATGGTTTACGTGCGGACCAAATTATTCATCAAGCTGGGCCTCTAAATCTGGCACATCGCGCCGTCACTGTGCTTGGTTCTTGACGTCAAAGCCAGAAATGTCCAATCCATTGGACGGCCTTTCTTTCCAAAACCTCAATTTCCGGGGCGTTTTGCGCCCTTCACGCGTCGGCAATTCACCAGAATCCTCTCCGGAACGGATTTGGCGGTTGAAAGCGTCAATACATGAATCGGGGTGGAGACCCTGGTCTTCAGGTCCCCCACGTCCAACGCCCCCTCTTCGGCGATGACGACGTGCTTGAACCTGGCGCAGCGCAACAGATCATCGCGAACCTCTGGCATTGTGGACCAGACGCGGTTAAAAAACAAACGCGGCGCCCCCGAAGTCAGCACCCTCGGCCATATTCTATGAGTGAGTCGGCGGGCATGATCCAGGCCCAGATCTCCGTCGATGTAAATCAGCGATTCCGCCGGAACAAAAAGATTGGAGCGATGGAGATCGATTCCCGCCGCCGCGAGCAGCTTTCCGTCCATTCGGCTGGTGGCATGGGCCAGGGCTGTAAACACGAAGGTGCGTGAGAAATCCGTGCCGCCGGTAATGATAGTCAGACCCGCCTTCTGGTCCAGCAACTCCAGCAATTTGCCTGTTTTTCCAGGGGCATGGGCCAGGCGTGGGTCATCCAAAGTCGGGTAAGCCCGACAGTAGGCCTCGATGAAAGAATGGCGTTCTGCCGGCGGCAATCGCTCCAACAGGCATAAAAAGCCGAGCACATGCGGGTGGTGAAAGATGTCGAACCAGTTGTAAGTGGTGCTCTTGGACCGCCCCAGCATCTTGGCCAATCGTTCGAAGCTCATCGGGCGCCGGTGCTCCACGCAAAGCCTGGAGCGCAAATCGTCGAAGATGTCGCGGGCCGAAAACGGATAGCCCGGAGCGGTCATAAATCCGTCATCGGGAAGTTTTGTTTTCCGAGTTTGCTTGTTCATGCCTTTTGGTTTGCCAGCAAACTCGCGGCGGCGGCCTTTGTTCCGGATGAACACGCATGGCGAAGACTGCGTCCCACAGCCGGGCGGTTTTAGTGACGTCTGTCAATGGTAATTTTAAAGAACGTTATCTGCATTCCGGGCGCTCGAAGATTCGATTTTTGGGCATAAACTCGGGAATCGTTGTTGAGAAGTACAGTTGAAGGCTGGTAGGTTTCTCCAAAACTCGCTTTCGTACTGCTGGCCAGATTGGCAAGCGGAACAAGTCACCGCGCAAATCCGGCCATGCATGTCAGATTTCGCGCTCCAGGTGAGGAGTAGCCTTCTGCTCTGGTTGCCGTTGACCCCAGGCTTTTGGCCCAGTTGTTGATGGAGGACTTTGACCTCCTCTTGCTGGCGATAGGGCAAAACTGGAAGCGACCCGAACACGAAGGCTCAGGCTTATTTCAACGCGGAAAAAGGCGCGGCTAATGTGGCTGCCGCGCTGGCGGGCGCCCCGCGACATTCTCGCCGAGCGCATCAGAGATGATGCCCAGGCGCGCACCAAGCTACCATGGGCACAGCGGGCGTATGAAACCCTCACATTCCGTCAGGTCAGTTCAGGTCTGTCAGCATTCAGGGTTGGGCGCAGATCTGGCCACTCACGGCACACCTTTAAAACGTGTCGGCGGGATAAATGCCGCCACCGGGACGGATAAAGGCCGGCGTTCACAGCAACGCAAATTTTGTCCCAAGTGGTCTGCCGCTGCTCGGGATTGGGCTGTTTCTGGGCAAAACTTATGAGCAGCACTCCGTCTTGAATGGCCACGCGATCAATGGAAAACGGCAAGTGCGTCCAATCCGGTTTGCGTAACCCCCACAAAATTCCAGGCAGCGCCGCGAGCCAGCACTCCGGCAATTGATTTAGCCCGTCCGGAACCTGGCAGGCTTTTGAGTGGAAAAATTCGATGGCTCGTACAAGCGCGTCGCCTCGGCGCGGCCTGCAAATCTTTGCGGCGACCGTCACGACATGGGGACAAAAAATCGGTCTGAATCCCACCTGGGTCATCAATTGCTGCACATGCGCGGAGCTGAAAGTTGCAGAAATCGCCGTTTCCTGGCCTCCGGATTCGAATTCAGGGAGTTCGAACCAGGGCGCAAACCAGACGGGAAATTCGGCGCGCTTTCCATTGGCGAACACGACAAAGGCCTGATGAACGTCCAATTGCCCCAGTGCCCCCATAGGACACACCGGGACTTCGGTGGCGGCCTGCTCGCTCGAAGGTGGGGGCAACAAGCCCAAAAAGCCTCCTTCCTCCGGGGGCTTCTTTCGCGGCTGTTCCTTGCGCGTGCCGAGCGCAAGGTGGGCATGAACGGCCGTCTCCGCTTCCCGCGACCGCAGAAAAACCAGGGTGTTGCAATTGTTCACCAGCGCACGAGTCGGCCCGACTCCGATCCGTTCGCCAAGGGAATGCAGCCCCTGGGCAGCCGCCATGACAAAGCATCTTTTGCTGCGCACCGTGGCCAGTTGCTCGACATCCTCACGGGTGACAACCAGAGGAAACTCATCAGCGACCAACCCGCTGAGGCGATGTTGATTCCCGGAGCGCTGCTGCACCGTCTCGAAGAATGATTGTTTGGCCAGCCGGAAGAAAAACTTTGCCAGTTCCGGCTCTGCCAGAGAGTTGACGGAGACAACGCAGATTTTGCCCTCGCTTGCAGCCTGGGCCGGACTGCCAGCAGGCCGCGAGCGCGGCGCAAAGCAACGAACGGCCGCCGGACTCAGCAACGGCCGGAGGACGTTCAGTAAACAACTCTGTACGTTGGTTCGAGTCCGGGAATCGAGGGCCTGCCAGAGATTCACCTGGTCCAGCGCCCCGGAAATGATCGGATGGCCCTTGCGGCCATGCTTGCTCAATTGTTCTGCGAGCTCCTGCACATCCTGCGGCGTGGTGGGTGACACAAACCAGCGGCGCAGAAAATCAACGACCGGCCCGAAAAAGACCGGCTGCCTTGAGGCCACCCACAGGGTGAACGCCGCACTGAACATGTTGGTGGTGGTGGTTTGCCAATAAGCATTGTCCCCACCGATCGGATCGGTGGCCATCAGTACGCGCCGTGTCGTCTGCTCCACATCATCCAAGGAACGCAAAGTGCCAAACAGATCGAAACTGTGATCTCCGCCCGGACCGAACACAAAAACATCACCACGGCGTCCGGCCCGTTGCGCGGCTTCTCGCACACGCGGAACCAGATCGTCCGCTTTTGCATCAAGCAAAAGAAGGCCGATTTTGTCTTCTGGCCTCTCGGCACGGTGCCGAATGAGCTGGCTGGTGGCCGCCGTCAGCAGTGTGGATTTGCCGCTGCCGGTCGAACCAAGGAGCAGGACATGCTGGACCAAGTCGGCTTCCGTCAATTCGATCCGATGGCCGGCCGGCTCGTAACAGGGCCACGTAACAATGAGTGAATCGGTGGTGTCGTGCAGCATGTGATTTTTAATTCGGGCTATGGGTGAAATTCGCGACGCAACCTTGCTCCGGGTCAAAGAACAGAGCCTCCGCAGCCAAACGCGCGTTGTACCCCATCGCCGAGTGCCAGGCATCTGGCGGGCAAAGTGAGGGCAGAATTCGAACCAACACACCGGCCCGATCGAAGGAAGGCACGAACATTTTGTGTTTGCGGCTGTGAAAATGGCCCAAGTGGAATTCTCTGTGGCGGCTGGCAGCCCACCCCTCCGGTTGTTCCGTGGCCAGCAGCAGCGGCAAGTCAAAATGTTTTTCGTTGTGGCCGTGAGTAAACCCGATGAGATTTCCATGATACCGAAAATACTTTCGCTGCCGCAGGCTGTTATCTACTGCCACATCTTTCGTGTTGCGGAACCACGCCTCCAGCACATCGCCCAAATAGTAGAGGCGTTGCGTATCGTGATTGCCCGTGACCATGACCACCTGCACCGGAGCGATCTGGCGCAGACGGTCGATCGCGCGCACCAGCAATTGCCGGCCGCGCAGGAATGATTCCTGGTAACGGATCGCCTCGTCCTGCGGCGTCCCCGCTGTGGTCGTGCGGCCGAGGTGATCGGTGTTCAGAAAATCATTCCCGCACACGAACAAGATTTTCTCCGCCGGCAGCGACGCCGATTTGGCCAGCAGATCCTCCAACGCAATGATGAACATGCGCTCGGAAATCTCGGGGCCGTAGGCCCGGCCGGTTTCCAACTGGGAACAGTATTTTCCGAGGTGGTGGTCCATGATGGAAATTTCGAGCAACCCTTTGGGGCCTGCGCGATGAAGGATCGGTGGCTGGATCGGCGCGGCCTGACGGAATTGCTCCAGTATCCCCTGCATGAGGTTCTGGAGTTTTTCCTCGGTAATTTTGCGCCGCAACCACGCTTTGATCTGGAATAACATGCTGGTCGTCATTCCCTCCGGGGTCTTGGCGGCCACTTCGTATTTGTTAATGACATGCCTTTCAACCTCCCAAATGCGCGTGTCGACTTGAGCGTACACCAGCAGGTCCGCCAAGGTCTGGATGCGGGTACCACGATAGGACAGATCCCGTTCCCCGTCGTGAACATTGTCCTGCAATTCATTGTCGCGC
>DASRLE010000670.1:0-3125 GCA_035648615.1 Saccharimonadales bacterium (SeqCode)
GCGTTCCGCTGAACCCGGGTCCTGGGGCAGTGCGCCAACCTCATTCATGAGACTCTCCACCCCCAATTAGACAACCCCAACCCCCAAATGTCACGCGCGGGTGTGACCAAAGGGGTTTCAGGTCGCCCCTCGCACTGAAACTTGACCTGTTTCGCAGCTTAGGGGTCGGTTCCTAGTGTAGTGTCTCGCAATTAACTAGACATATTATCAGAGGACGGCTTCGTTGGTTCGGGCCATTTCCCTCGTAATCCACGATTTTTATATGTCTAGTCATTTCCGGGACACTACACTAGTGTTTCGCACTTTTGGTTGACAAGATATACCGCCATCGCCAAAGTCCTGACATGGCACGCAAACTTCGCCTCCAGTATCCTGGGCTGTCTATCATCTGTTGAGTCGGGGTGACCGGAAGGAACCAATCTTTAAGGACGAAATGGACCGCCGATTGTTCCTCTCCACCTTGGCCCAAGCCTGCGAGAAGACCGATTGGCAGGTTCACGCCTACTGCCTGATGCACAATCATTTCCACCTCGTTATTGAAACCCCCAAAGCCAACCTGGCCGATGGAATGAAATGGGTTTTGGGAACCTATACGGCGCGATTTAATCGCCGGCATCGGCTTTCCGGGCATCTTTTCAGCGGACGCTACAAATCCCTGCTGGTCGCCAACAGCGGCAACGGTTACCTCAAGACGGTCTGTGACTATGTGCATTTGAACCCGGTGCGGGCCCGGCTGCTGAAGACAGGGCAACCCCTCGAAGCTTTTACCTGGAGCAGTTATGGCGAGTATTTGCGCCGACCCGCTCAACGAGCGCCTTGGTTGCGGGTGGATCGGTTGTTAGGCGAGATGAACATTGGCGCCGACACCTGGGCCGGGCGCAGGGAATTTGCCCGGCGCATGGAAGCCAGCCGGGCGATGGAACTGGGCGAAGAATATCAAAAGATCCGTAGCGGCTGGTGTTACGGAGAAGAGGCCTTTCGGCGGGAACTCCTGCTGCAGGCGAGCCGGCAAATGGGAGAGCATCACTATGGAGAGGAGCGGGCCGAAAGCGCGGCGGACAAAGCGACGCGCATTGTGGCGGCGGGATTGCAAGAGGCGGGTTGGAAGCCATCCGATTTAGTCCAGCGGCGCAAAAGCGACCCGGTAAAGATCGCGTTGGCGCAACGCTTGCGGCGGGAAACGACGATGCCCCTCAAGTGGATCTGCCAGGAATTGAAGATGGGAGCATGGAAATCCGTTAACCGGCTGCTCTATAAAGATAGACACGCCAAATGTTGACACACTAGGAACCGACCCCTCAGCACGAATGACTGGATCACGGGGAAAAATTTTCAATGCGTCAGCGCGGCGCGGTAGAATTGAACGCGGGGACCGGCCGGAAGGAGAAAATGGGCGCTGGCGCTCGCAAAGGTATTGGTGTTGACCGGCGTCCAATGCAAAAGGTCCGGCGATGATTGCAGAATAAAGTTCCGGCCGATTTCGCCGCTGAGCCAAAACTCGAATTGCCCATCGGTTCGGGACGCTCCCGAGGTGAGGTTCAGCGCGGTACTCGGCGGAAGAACCAGCAGGGTAATGCTCTGGCTGGGCACCGTCGTTTGCAATGCGCCATTGCTGTAGTTCAAATTGGCCAGTCGAGAGATGACATTGCTGGCGTTAAGCTGCCAAACTTGAGCCGCTCCGCTGCCGGTATAGTTCGTCACGTTAATGATAAGAGGAGTGGTTCCTGTCAAATATTTGCTCACCACCATGATCGTCAGCGCTTCGTCGGAGGAACGCTGCGCGGCGAAGACCGCGACGTTGTCGGGGTTGGGTCCTCTGGCCAGCACTCCGGTGTCGCCGAAGGAAGACCTGTTGTTGTCGTAGTTGCGATAGAGCTTCATCGCCAGATAGGTGGGCGTTCCGGTGGCAGGAGTCTCCCAGCGAGTGGCCAGGTCTAATCCTTGCTGGCCAAAAATGCCCAGGATGTCCGCCTCCGCCGTGGCGCCGCTGATGGAACTCTCGGCGCCCCAATTGTATTCGGTCACTCCGATTTTGGTGCCGGGATAGTAAGTGGCCGCCCAGCTTTTCATGCGGGGAATCAGCATAATCACGCTGTTGATCCAGCTTGGGTCAACGTAGTTCGTATCCCAGAATTGGCGGGTGGACTGGTTGCGCAATAACTCTGTTGCGGTGGAAACATCATCCCCGCCGACGCTGCCCTCTTGCGGGTAGCAGTGGAGCGTGAAATAATCCAAGAGGCGCTGACCGCTGTTGGTATCGTGAAAATGAAGCTGGTTCAGGAGCCATGGCATGTAATCCCATCCGCCAACGGTCTGGCGATTGGGAAAGTCGGCTGCATTGTAGTCGTTGTTTTGGGCGGACCATTGCTGGTCGAAGCCGCTGTATAGATAACCTGGCCAGCCCCATTCTTCCGGTCCCAGAACCAGCGCGTGGGGATCGACGCTCTTAACCATGGAGGCATAAGCTATTATTTTTCCAAAGACCTCCTGCATGGTGGGGCCAACCGGATGAATATCCTGATGGGTCGAAGACCAGAGGCTATGCTCGTTATCCATAATGTAGTAATTGACGCCGCCATTGGTGGACAACCCCCAGGCGTTAGTCAAATGCTGCACGTAGCCCTTTTGAAAATTGGTATCCACCGGCACGTAGGAGTCATTGGGATTGTTCCAGGTGATCAAGGTGTTGTTGGTGACGCTGACGCCATTCCCGGCGTCGGTGAAGTAAGGGTCGTCGCCCGTTTGCGGGCCGTATTTGGCAATCGAATAGCTGGGAAGAGTGGCCCGGTTTGCCCCCAATTTCGGCCCCCAACTCATCATCGGAATCGTGATCAATGCCTGGGCGCCGCCCGCCCGGCTATCGGCCACGACTGAGTCGGCCGACTCGCCTGGCGTGGCGGAGCTATCGGCGTAGCTCTCAAAATAATAATCGGACCCTTTGCCGTGGGCGTTGATCTCCCAATTATAGGTCGATTCTTCATTTCCGCCCGAGCGGTTCAGGGTAAAATTCAAGTCCGCCAGTTGATTCGAGGCGGCAAAGGCGGTGCCATAAATCAGCGGGCTGATTGGGTGACGATTCGCGCTGGCGTCGATTCCAATAAAATTGGTTGGGTTCGGGCCGGGCG
>DASRLE010000671.1:0-2409 GCA_035648615.1 Saccharimonadales bacterium (SeqCode)
GGCTCGACTCGCTTGACCAAGAAAATGTCCGTTTTTGCCTCCAGCGCCAGCGGCGGCGGCGCCCCCGAGGCGGCTTCTTGCAGCGGCGTGCCCCGTTCTTGCGGCATGTGCGGGACGGGCCGGCCGCATTCGCATTGATCAGATCGCGCCCAGTATTTCAGCGACGTTAATCTTCGACAAATCCGCCACCGCCCAATCCGGCGAGTGCTCCAAAAGCTCCGGCGCCGAAAACGATCCCGTGGCGACTGCCAGCGCCTTCGCGCCAATGGCTCGCGCGCAACGAATATCCAGCGGCGTATCGCCGATCACTACCACCTCCTCCCCCAGCAAGGGCCGCCCGAGCCGTTCACTGCCCCGTTGCCGCGCCACCGCCGCAATGCGGTCGCGCTCCTCATCATCATCGGCAAAAGCGCCGAAGGGAAACTTGTCCCAGAGCTGGTAATGTTGCAGCTTGATTTGGGCGCCCCGCCGAATATTTCCTGTCAATAATCCAATCAACGGAGGGGCCGGCGCGGCGTTCAGCGCCTCGTAAAATTCCATCACGCCCGCGCAAGCGCCGCCCTCGCATTGACCAATAATTTTCTCCAGCCACCCGAGATAGGCTTCAAAAAAGCGCGCGAAATTTTTGGCCGAGGCGTCGATGTGATGATGCGAAAAAAATTCGCGCACCAGCGAAACGTCCGTTCGCCCGGCGAACTTGAGCCGTTCGGTGCCGTCGTGGATGCCGAACTCACTTTGGAAAGCGCGGGCAAAAGCCTTGACCCCTGCTCCACCCGAGTGGATGAGCGTCCCATCAATATCAAATAAAACCAGGCGGACCATTTCGCAAAACGCTAGAGGGCTGGCGCGCGAATTGCAATCCCGCCCGGTAAATGGCCGGCTAAAGTAAAACGTCCGTTATCACCTTGGCGGGTTCGACGCCGGTGAGGCGCTGGTCCAGTCCCTGGTATTTGAAGGCGAGCTTTTCGTGGTTCATGCCGAGTTGGTGCAGGATGGTGGCGTGCAGGTCGTGGATGTGAACGGGGTTATCGATAATGTTGTAGGACATTTCGTCCGTTTTGCCATAGACGCCCGGCTTGATTCCGCCGCCAGCCATCCACATGGAAAAACAGCGCGGATGGTGATCGCGGCCATAGTCTTTTTCGGTCAGCTTGCCCTGGCAATAAATGGTCCGGCCAAATTCGCCACCCCAGATCACGAGCGTGTCTTCCAGCAGGCCGCGTTGTTTGAGGTCCTGGATGAGGGCGTAGCAGCCCTGGTCAACGTCTTTGCATTGTGACGCGAGATCGCGCGGGAGGTCTCCGTGCTGGTCCCAGCCGCGATGGAAAATCTGGACGAAGCGCACGCCGCGTTCGACCAACCGCCGGGCCATCAATGCTGAGTTGGCGAAGGTGCCGCGCTCTTTGCAATCGGCACCGTAGAGGTCGTAGGTCTTCTCGGTTTCGCCCGAGAAATCGACCAGTTCCGGGACGCTGGCCTGCATGCGAAAAGCCATCTCGTATTGTTGGGTGCGGGTCTGAATTTCCGGGTCGCCGATGGCTTCGTAGGAACGCTGGTTGAGCGCGCTCAAGCCTTCGATCATTTGCTGGCGCATTTGCCGCGAGATGCCGGGCGCATCCTTGAGGAAAAGAACCGCGTCCCCCTTGGCGCGCAAGGCGACCCCGGCGTATTTGCCGGGAAGAAATCCCGCGCCCCAAAGCCGCGCTGAAATGGCCTGGACGTTGGCATAAGGACTGGAATGGCTGGCGTGCAGAACGACGAACGTCGGCAGATCTTTGTTCATCGCCCCCAATCCGTAAGCGACCCAGGAACCGATGGACGCTTTGCCGGTGATCATCGAGCCGGTGTAAGAAAGCTGATTGGCCGGTTCGTGGTTGATGGCGTCGGTGTGCATCGAACGAATGACGCAAAGGTCGTCCGCCATTTTGGCGTGCCAGGGAAGGAGTTCGCTGATCCACGCGCCCGATTGGCCATGTTGCGCGAATTTGAAAATGGACGGCGCGAGCGGGAAGGTTTGCTGATTGGCGGTCATGCCCGTGAGACGCTGGCCTTGTTGGGCGAGCCAATCCTTGAGGTCTTCCTTGAAACGGCTTTGCAGGCCCGGCTTGTAATCGAACAAATCCACCTGCGAAGGCGCGCCAATGAGGGAAATGTAAATGGCCCGCTTGGCCTTCGGCGCAATTTTCCACAGCCTGTCGGGGACGGCCGCCCCCGTTTCAGAAAGGCCAAAAGCTCGCGGCCCGAGCAGCGATGACAGGGCGGCAACGCCGAGGCCGGCGGCGTTCTTGCGGAAGAACTGCCGGCGGGTCAGCATGGCATTCATTTCGGGGATGAAGGAATGGGCGTCAGGATTTAGAGGTGTCATTTGGTCAAAGATTCGTCCAGGTTCATGATCTCGCTGGCGGCCAG
>DASRLE010000672.1:0-6225 GCA_035648615.1 Saccharimonadales bacterium (SeqCode)
ACCACCAAGACTATTCCGGCATCGTCAACCAACTCCGCCCCCTTGACGACCGTGTCGCCGCCTGGCAGCGCGATCACTCCGGGGCCGAAGTCATTGCCGACCTCACCGGCGGCACCAAGGCCATGAGTGCCGCGCTCGCCATCGCTGCTGGCCCTGCCGCATCTCCTACGTCGGCGGCAACGAGCGTACCAAGTACGGCGTGGGCATTGTCGTTTCTGGCAAGGAGCAAATCCTCCATGCCCAGAACCCCGCTGATGCATTGGGCCTCGTCGCACTCGACACCTCGATTGAACTTCTTCGCACTCACGCCTTCGCTGCCGCCCACACCACCTTGTAGCAGGCTCTCCGTCGGGTCACTGATCCCGCCCATAAAGCCGAACTCAGCGCCGTGGCGAACCTCGCCGAAGCCCTCGCCAGCTAGGATCGTTTCCAGCATGAGAAGGCCCTGAACAAACTTCGCGACTTGGGTAAACACACACACAACCTCGAAGCCGCCCTCGGTTGCAGCCGGGCTCATGTCATTCTGGTCGCCACGGTCAGACTCCAGACACATCTCCAAGCCATCCTCGACGCCGGCTCTGATCAGCCCAGTCGCGCGCTCATCCTCGACCTCCTCGTCAACGCGCGCCGTCGCCTACCCGTACCGCCTTCCAGTATCCGAAAAAAAGTGGCGGTTTCCAGGTTGACTTAATGAAAGCGCATATAATGAGGCATGTTCGATTTTGCGATTACAACGTGGCTTGGAGGAAAAGACGATGGCGCTTATCTTGGCCGTTCCCGCGATTGGGTAGAGACCTACGCGGCTTCTCCTATCTTCGCTTCTAGTCTTGGGGCCAATCCAAACACGGGGCGCGAGATCAACCTAACCCGGCTTTCCCCAAGGGAGACGTCCGGAAAGGACTCCTGCAACGGTAGCGGACCATGTCGGCTGATTCAGTGCTCCGTGAGGGAAATTGTAGGGAAAGCTTCAAATGCGCACCACAAAACTGCCCGAATTACCCTTGAGTTAAGGGGAACGGCTGCTGTAAAGCTGGACCTCCAGAAGGCGGCCAAATCCGTAGCATCGGAGGCCACCGTCGGACCAAGTCCGAACGAAGTGGCGATCTCGCCGCCGGTGACATCAATGGCAGGTTCAGCGCCGCATGGCACCGCCCTCCGCACTGCTAAGGTCCCGATCACCCATGCCAAACCGCCTCGGGTCGCCGCTTTCGTTGGTCCGCGTTTCGGCTCTATGGACCGCCCGAACCGCCGAAACCGGATGAACCGTTCGGAATTTGTTATCTGTTTTTCATCCACCAACATTGCTTTCATTGGAATAAAAACTCATAAGATGCTTGGCATTAAGTTTTTGCGCATAAAATGCGAAGTGTTGGAGAAAGGTAATATTATCCCCTTTTTGTGCCGGTCGGTCGCGTCATGTTGCGCAATTTCTCAGACCTCCTCCACCCAGTCCATTTCAAAAAAATTCAACATAAATTTCCGATTTTTCCAGAGTGGCGCTGGCCTGGTAGTAAACCTAGTAAACTATAACATGGGCGGAAGCCGCGTCCACGAAGGGGACGGCGGTAAACGTCGTCCGCAACGGAACAAAAAAAACAGAAGCCGACATTTATGAACGGGTACATTGACAAACCGCCCGGGGACAAGTGGCTCACGCTGTCTGAAGTACAACAACAGACTGGAGGGAGCCGCACCACGATTCATCGCTGGAGGACCGAGCGCGGCCTTCGGTGGGTCAAGATCGGTGGATTTGTCCGGGTCCGCCAGTCCGATCTGGACGACTTCCTCGCCAGCCACCGCCAGTAGCCAAACACCATCACACAAACAAGAACACCATCACACAAACAAGTTATGAACATAGAAAAAGAAACCCTGAAGAATGGCGCCGCCAATGGCGGCTTTAACTCCGACGACATCAAAGACATTGTGGGCCTGGCCAACAAGCTGCGCGCCGAAGCAAGTCCCCTTGCCAAATATTTGGCCGGCAAATTCTCCGGTTCCGGCCGGGAGGCGGTGGCCAAGGCCGCAGATCCGAAAGCCGACCGGGCCGCCCTGAAATCCGTTTTTGCCGAGGATTTGAACCGCATCATCGGCGGCGAATTGATCCACGACGACGTCCGCTTCGCGGGCATAAAGCTCCGCAGCTCCACGCGCAAGCTGCTCCGGAAGTGTACGCAGGGCCCGCCGCTGGTCCGGTTGAACAAGCTGTTGATCGAAGACGCGTTCCCCCTAGAATTATACCTCCGAAACGGCAGAGGAAAGAATGAGGTGCAAAAGCCAGCCACGGTCCACCATTTCAAAAAGATCGGCAAGTGGGGCGTGCTCGTCAACCTCGTCGCGCCTCGCGAGCTGGAAGGCAAGATGCGCAGCGGCCGCCGGAAATTCGAGCGGCAAACCCAGACCCTGGCCAACAACCTGTGCGTCGAGATCAACAACAAGCTTTTCGACAAGGAACTGGCACGGCAGTTGAGCAAGCGCGAAGAAGCCCTCGCCAAGAAGATGTTCTGGGAACTGCTCGAGCCCCTGCATCCAGACTGGATCGACCACCCCGTCAAGATGGTGCAGCATTGTCAGAAGACCGGTTTTAGGGTGGAGCAGGCTGATATACCCAACATTATTGAGGCGACGAAGATATTCTGGGCCGAGCATGTGCGCGGACTTGAACCTGAAAGCAGGATGAATTATCGCAACACGCTGTCCTACCTCCTGCCGGCGTTTGGGACGCTCAAACCGTTCGAAATGACCGATGCGATGGTGCTGCTCATGGCGCATGGCAAAGAGCCGCTCGCGTTTTGGAAAACCAGCTGGAAAAAGAAGCAGACCGCAGAGGAGGCGGAGAAGCGGCTTTGGGACACGCCAATCAAATCGAGGTCGGTGCGCCCTTGGTCGCATTATATGAAAGTTCGTTTCCTCCAATGCGCCCGGATGTTCAAGGAATGGATGCATGCGTCAAAGGATCCGGTCACGCAAGAAAAGCGAAATTGGTGTCCGCCGCCTGAAATAATGATTCCCGATCCCCCGAGGGTGGTGCCGGGAAAGACCGGTGATGACGAAGAATCGGACGAGGTCATGGACGCCCAATGCAGGAAGCATCCCGCCCTGACGATCCCGCAGGTTCAGGCCCTGCTGGATGTGAGCCACATTGCTTTCGACGGCGGTCACGCCGCGTTTTATGTGCATGGGATCTTCGGCGGCAGCCGGGTCAAAGAAACCAAGCGAATGGGAGTTAAGGCATTCGATCCTGATGATGGGGTGCAGTCGATGTCTGCCGAAGCCGCCAAGAAAGACGAAGCGCGCGAAAGCACTCTCTCCAAAAACCTCATCGTCATGGTGGAGGCATTGCGCTCGGCCGGCCTCTATACCGACGAGGCGTTGCGTCCGAATTGCAATGAGCGTGCCGTGATCCACATCATGGCGGGTTTCACGAGCAACTCGAAGCAAGCACACATCCGCGCCAACCGGGAACGGAAACGACTGGCGGCCTTGGGCGTTGTTCTGCCGCAACACAATTGGGGAATTCCCTTCCCCAAGAACGCGTTGCGGCGCACATCGCTGTCTATGCACTACAAGTTGTTTGGGAGCGTGGCTCTGACGGTGGAATGGGCCGGCAATTCGAAGGAAGTGTTCAAACCCTTCTACAAACGCCTGGTCAAGAAGCCAGAGGCCCGGAAGTTCTGGCTAATGCTGCCATCGTGTCTCAAAGCCGGGAGCGACATCAAAATCAGCCTGCCCGCCAATCACCAGCTGGATTCGGCCATGACCAGCGAAGTATCCACCGCGGTTTCCGCCGGTTGTCAGGCCATGAGCCTGGTCACCGCGAAAATCGCCGAGGCAAAGACCAAAGCCGCCGCCGCCAAACCCGGGGAAGTCAAGGCCCGCCAGGCCGCCTATAACAAGAAGGCCTGCCTGAAGCGCAAGGCAAAAAAGCTGGCGGCGCAACCACCCCAAGGATCCCAGGCTGAAGCGCCGTAAACTGGCGCCCCCGCCACGAAAAGCCCGCGAGCAATTCGCGGGCTTTTTGCTGCCGCCAGGGACGGCTTCGGCATTCCGCTACGCCCGCGCAAAAACTGCAAAAGTACAGCGCCAGGAAAAGGAACTGTCCCAGGCCAAACCCCTTGATAATCAGTCTTTAAGCACACACAGGCACCTCTGGTAAATAAGCAAAGGTTCTTAATGCTCCTCGCCCATGAGTATCGGCTTTCGCAAACCGTTGGAAATCAACATACGGAACGCTGCTGAAACATCCTGAACGCCGGGCGAACAATATAGAGCGACAACGACTTATATCTAATTATCCGAGGCCAACCCCAATCCGCTACGTTGAGCGTAGCGGGAATTCCGATGCCGAGGGGTGGCCTGCACGACCCGATTCTGGGCCAACCCCCTCCCCAAGCAGTCAAATCCTTCGGAAACCCGGTTGAAAAGCAATCAGCAACGTCGCCCGCAAGGCCAGCGATCAGGCATTTGGGGCTTTTGCAGGGGCGATAACCGGGGCGACAGGGAACCGAGTTTACCCTTATTCTCTGCGGCACCGCCGCTGACACGTCGGGATCCCCCCGGTGGATTTGGGGCGACCAGGAGCCGGGAAGCCGCTATCTGGCTAAATAATGCCAGACATCCTCCAGTCAAAATCTCGGGGCGATAATCCGGCAAACTCAAAAGCCAAAACGGTAAGCGAGTTATGCAATCCAAAGATGAAAAAACAGTCGATGCAGCTATTGCAACCTGTGACCCAGATAGGGCAAAATTGCCCCAGCTTGGCCGCGCGCATATGGAGACGCCATTGGAGACCAACGTGCCTGCGGTTTTACCCGTCTCCGAACTGGACCAATGGGTATCGGCAGAGCGGCTTCTGGAAATCCTTTGGGACGAACAGAGCCGTCCCAGTCTCCAGTGGATCCGAAAAGAGACCAAACGAAGAATGTTGCCCTTTATTCGCCGCGGGCGCCTCGTTTTCTATCGACCACGCTCCGTCATGGAATGGTTTAATCAGCGAGAATGCCGGCCTCACAGCATGAAGTAGGCTGGCGGCTCCAGACGTTCCCCGTGAGCGGAAAGCCAGAGGAGAGCCATTGGCTTCGAGGCGGTTGGGTTTGGCCCAATCCCATTCGTCTCCCGTTCCCTGAAGAATCCAGGCACTTTTAACGCGGCAACTTGCACCGCCGCAACCGTAAAAACCGGCCTAACCAAAGAATTTGTTATATCTCTTCGCCCGGTTTCATAACCATTATGTCCTTCTACCTATCTACTGCTGAACAGGATGGCAATTCTTCGGACGGAAAATGCGAGTTCGGTGACTCTTCTTCGATTGGCGACTCCTCATCCTCTCGAAATCGCCGCCGAACACAGATTTTGAAGCCGACCCGAGTAAGGGCCGGGCGGTAAAATTAAACAATCAACCAGAAAGAAAAAGCATGTCGAATCTGAACGTCACTGTACTGATGGGGTGCCTTGTTCGCGACCCCATTATTCGAAACAACGGCTCCCAGATGGGATTCTTTTGCATCGCGAGCAATCGTCGCTACCGCGACAAAGCGGTTGTCGCCCAAGAAGAAACTGCGTTTGTCACGTGCAAGTGTTTTGGAGGCTGGACCGACGCGCTGGCGCGTCACCAGAAAGGAGACATGGTCATGGTGGAGGGCCGCCTGCGCACCGAGACCTGGAATAATGAGGGCACATCACGCTCGCAACTCATTCTGGTTTGCGATTCCGTGCAGTTTGTTGTCCCAGAACCGCGGCCGCAGAATCCGTCGAAGTCCAACGACGGCGCCGAGCGAGAACACGCGACGCCTGCTGCCGGCGGGGAAGCCGACGGCAAGCCGCCGTTTTCAACGCCTGAACCACAGGCTGTACGCCTATTTATGCGAGCCGAACTCGTTTACCCCTCACCTGGAACGCCAAATCTGACACACACGGCCGGATTTGTGCGGTGACTTGTTCCGCTGGCCAATCTGGCCCGCAGAACAAAAACGAGGTTGGGAGAAACCCACCAACCTTCAACTGTACCTCTCAACCACGATTCCCGAGTTTATGCCCCAAAATCGAATCTTCGAGCGCCCAGAATGCCGACGGCGTTCTTTAAAAGCATCATTGGTAGACGTCACTAAAACCGCCAGGTAGTGGGACGCCGTCTTCGCCATGCGTGTTCATCCCGAACTGCTTGGAAAATATATTGTGCCGAACGTTGCCGATGATGATGAGGGATATTATCTGGTGGGCGCTTTG
>DASRLE010000673.1:0-12855 GCA_035648615.1 Saccharimonadales bacterium (SeqCode)
CGCGGGGGAAGGCATTGAACTCCGCAATCTTTGAAGAAAACCGACTTGATAAACGTATGAAAATTTCAAATCAATTGATCCGTTTTACCAGCATTTTAACAATCGCGTTGTTCGCAGCCTCGGCGGGAATTTTTTCGACGAACCTGCATGCGGCCGATGAGCAGGAAGGCAAACACACTCCAGAGATAGCGCAAAAAATGTTTGCGTCTCCAGATGAGGCGATCAAGGCCCTGCAGGCCGCCGCCGAAGCCAAGGATACGGCGGCTCTGGGAGAAATTTTCGGACCGGATTTCAAGGCTCTTTTAACCGGCGATAAGGTGCAGGATGCGAACAATGTGCAAAAATTCGCCGCCGCCCTGGCTGAAGGGAATACGCCCATCAAGGACGGCGAGGACAAAATCACTTTTGAGATTGGGACGAATAACTGGCCGATGCCGATTCCGCTGGTGCAAGTCAGCGGGCAATGGCATTTCGACACGGCAGCGGGCAAGGATGAGATCATCAACCGGCACATCGGCAAGGACGAACTTAACGCCATCGGCGTTTGCCGGGCTTATGTGAAAGCGCAACAGCAATACGCCGGCGCGAACACCGACGGCGCCGGGGGAACAAAGTATGCCAGGAAATTCAAGAGCACGTCCGGCAAAAAAGACGGCCTCTATTGGACCGCCGCCGACAATGAATCCCCCAGCCCATTCGGACCCTTGGTGGCGGAAGCTCACGCCGAGGGGTATGGAAACAGCCACGGGGCCGGCCCGCATCCATTCCACGGTTATTATTTCCGAATTCTAACCCGCCAGGGCGACGCCGCCCCTGGAGGAAAAATGAATTATCTCAGTCACGGAGATTTGACCCGAGGTTTTGCGCTGATTGCTTATCCCGAACATTGGGACCAATCCGGCATCATGACGTTCATCGTCAACCAGGACGGCAAAGTGTATCAGCGAAATCTGGGTGAAAAAACTTCCCACCTTGCCACCCACATGAAGGAATACAATCCAGACAGCGAATGGACGATGGTGCAGGATGAGGGTGTGGACGCGGTGTCTGAGAAGTGACGCCGCCTACTGGCCGGGGCGGGGAGGCAAAATGACATGCTGGGATTCCCAGGATTGGAAGTTGTCGTCGGCGCTGACAATTTGTCCATGGCCATCGGCCATGCCATAGGCTCGCAGCATTTTGCCGCTCGGGCTGGGCCAAGTCTGCTGATCGCGGATGACGGCTACTGTTCCCAGCGGAATGCCGTCCAGTTTATCGAGTGAGCCTTGGTAAATAATATCAAAGCGATTACTGCCTGAGAGAACCATGTTCCGTTTGGCAACGATGTCATAACGTTGCAGGATGGCGTCGTCGATAGGTGAACGGAAAAACGGTGTGAGTTGCGACATTGAGGCGGGGAACTGGCCATCATTCGCTTTGGCGTACTGCCGCAATGCTCCCCACAGAACGTCAAAGACCTGCAATTGCGCATTGTCGCGCAGAGTGCTGGCTGCGGCCGCGAGGTCATCCTCATTGCGGCCGAGATTGGCGACGGCGTCAAGCCAAGCGGAGTTGGAGATGTGTTGGAGTTCAGGGATTTTTTCGGACGGGTTGGCGTCAAGCCATTGTTTAAGCCGATCGACTTGCGCCGCGTATAATTTGGTTAGGGACGCCAGTTGATCTTCAGGCGAAAGAGGAGCGGGCGGCTTCGAATGTGTTAAATCCTGGACAGTATGCTTCAGGCGGCCCACCTCGCTGCGAAGTCTCAGCAATTCGCGAAGTTGAGCGTCTGCGGCGGACCGGGAGGCTGTCGGCTGATCCCATTGGGCGGCCAGATGTTTATTGTCCTCGCCCAACGAAGCAATTTGACTGGATTGTTGGCGTGCGGCTTCGTCCTGCTCGCGCAGGCTGGCCTGCGCTCGATGTTGAAGCAGCAAAGGCGTCATCACACTGGCAATGAGGATGGCGGTGACGATGCCAGTTTCTAGTTTTGTGACGGCCATAGATTTTAAAAGGGTGAAAATGGAACCCGTTCCGACAGACGCGCTCGCGACGGCGGTTGATGAAATACTGGCGGCCAACCCAGCGGGCGCGGCGGTGAGATGTTCGGCGGCCAGCGCCATCGCCAGAGCGGCGGCCGAACAAGTAACGCCACGATGTTTAAGGAGGGCGTGCAGCTTTTCCAGGGCGCGCGTCACTCGTTTCTGGGCGGCGGCTTCGCTGGTTCCGAGCGAGCGGCCCACTGCGCGAAAATCCAGCCGCTCATAGAAGCGCAGCACCACCGCCGCGCGATCCGCCGCGCCCAGCCGGTTGATCGCATCGTCGAGCAGTGGCGCAATCTCTGCAAAGTGCGCTTCCGAGGAATCTGAAAGGCTATTCATGGCCACGGCTTGTCTTTCACGGAATTGACGGCGGCGCTCCGCGCGCAAAATCTTGGCGGCCACGAAGCAAGTATGCCGATGGAGCCATCCACCCAACTTGACATCCTTGGAAAGATTTTTCGCGAGGCGAGCCAAGTCCACAAACACCGTTTGGGCCACGTCCTCCGCCAAATGCGTGTCGCCGCCAGCCAACCGAACCGCAGTGGCATAGACCAGGCCGAGGTAGCGCGTGACCAGTTCCCGAAAGGCCGCTTCCGAACCGCTGCGAACGTAATCGGCGAGAAATGTTTGGCTGTCCGTCATCGTCTTCCCCTATAAAGACCCGGCGTTCGACAAAAACAGACAAAAAAACCGTCATTGCCGCAATTAAATCCGCACGAATGAAACGGCGAGTGGCTTGGGACGGGTGAAGTTATAAACCTAAATCCACGAGCACTACGTCGCCGCGATTAAAGTTGGTCATAGTCAAGGTCTGGAGCGGGCCCGAGGCTTTCCCATGTGTTGGCCACGACTTCATCCATCGGGAGCGTCGGCGCGCGTTGCCTTTTCAGAAAATCAAGGTAGTGCTGAAGTTGGAGCAATACCGACTCGGGCTGATGCTTGATTTCTTGCAGCAATAGTTCCTGTGTGCTCATGGTTCAAGAATAAGTCGCTTTGCCCCCGACATGCAAAACTCGAATTTAGTTCGAGGGAGCATTAGCTAAAGGAATTGTCCGATAAACGCGCGTGGCCGAGGTGGCCGCGTCGGGATCGGCAAAGTCAATCGAACCGTTAATCACCTGGTTGGTGCAAAGAGGTGTCCAGTTGATCAAGTTTGTCGTGTAATCGATATGAAACCATGCCCCGTCGGGCCCTGTGATGCTAAAGTGGAAGGAACGATCCGCCAGGAAAGTCCCCGGCGGGCCCGAACGGATCCCGTTGCTGTCAATAATCAAGGCCTCGGCCCGGCCGGGAAAGCCAGTGATGTAATCCGCGACCACATTGGTCGAGGGCGTCAAAGTTAATATGACGGTGCTGCTGAAGTTCGAGGCGCTGTTGTCCACGGGCACGAGGGGGATGGATGCTGCTTCCTGGCCGGCGGGAATAGTGAGATTCCCGGGAAGGCTCAGGTAATCGATGCCATTAGATGCCGTTCCGCCGATGGCATAATTAACGGTTAGATTGCGGTTGGTGTCGCCGCAGAGACGGCGAACGGTAAAGGTGGCGTCCTTGGGCCCGCAGTTGGTGGACCAGTGCCAAACGGCCACAGGAGAGGCCCAATTGCTCCAAGTCACCGGGCCGCCCAGCCAAGGCCAGCAATTAGTGCCTTCGATGGCGATGGGGTCGGTGGCGATAATTCCGACCAAGGCCGGCAAATTCGTGGGCGGCGGCACAGCCGCCTGAATGGTGAGATTGACAGGACTGGAGGTGGCGGCGGCGCCGTTGTTCGCCGTGGCCAGCGCCGTGATGGCATAACTGCCGGGCGGCGCGTTGCTCCAGATAAGTTCAAAGATGTTGCTTTGCGGCGCCGGAATGGGTGGCCCGGGCGGCAGGAATGGGATGCTGATCGGCATCTCCACCGGCTGTCCAAAACCGAGATTCTTCGCTCCAGCCAGAAATTGCACGCTGGCCACATAACCATCGGCGTCATGCGCGTAAGCCAAGAGCGCCACATTCACCGGCGCGCGGAATAAAGCATTGTTGGCCGGGCTGGTGATTCGCACCGTCGGCGGTTGATTGCTTCCAACGGTGATCGTCACCGGAGCGGAGAAGACGGAATAGCCGTTCGTATCGGTGACGGCGGCGCTCAAAACATGACTGCCAAGAGACTGATTGGTCCAATTGAAGAAATACGCTCGAGAATAAGGCGGCGGTCCCGGGCCGATGGGATCAACCACCGCCCAATTTGAGGAGACGCCCAGGCTTTGTGAGCCATCGAAAAATTGCACAAACGCGGCGGAATCGTTGACCGAACCCACCTCGGCGATCAATTCAATATTCGTCGGCGTAGGGAAAGTCGAGCCGTTGGTCGGCGTGGTAAGGCTCACGGCCAACTGCCAGTTATTCGTGATCGTAAACTGAACCGGCGCCGAGCTCACTTCCACTCCATTGCTGCGAAAGGCGGTCGCGGTCAGCAGCCAATTCCCCGAGACGCTATTTGTCCAGGTGAAGATATAAAGTGCGCGGCCAGCCTCCGGCTGGGCAAGAGGAACGCTATTGGAAACGGCCCCCAGGTAGATCAGGTATTGCGGGCGCGCCCCGGGGCCCCCCGCCGGGCCCGCCACAAACGAAACATACGCGACATCATCCGCCGAGTCAGAGGTAAGGGCGTTGATTTGGACATTCGGCCCGAAAAGAGTCGCGCCATTGGTCGGTTGCGTGATGCTGACGGAAAACGAAGGGCTGGATTGAGCGTGACCGGCGCTGGCCCAAATCATGCAAAGCAGGGTGAGGCCCAAGCCGATCCGCCGCAGTGAGAAGAACATAGGTTTCATCGCTAAATCCTTTGAGATTCCGCTTTTAATTCCAGCATCCCATTAGATCACTCCATTGCGGTTTTGTCAATAAGGAAAACCGGGAAACAGAATTCTTCAAACGCAGGAAATGAACGTGGATTGCGGCGCCGCTAAATTAACGCTTGTCAAAACGCGGGGCGCTGTTAGGTTGTCCGGCCTTGGTTTTATGAGAGAGACTATTCATCCTAAATACGTGGAGTCGGAGATTCGTTGCGCTTGCGGCAATGTCATCAAAACCCGCTCCACCAAAGCGTCCGTGGTCATTGGCATTTGTAATGCCTGCCACCCTTTTTATACCGGCACCCAGAAATTTGTCGATACCGCCGGGCGGGTTGATAAGTTCCAGCAGCGCATGGTCAAGACCCAGGCCGCCCAGGCCGCCGCCGCCGCCAGCAAAAAGAAAAAGAAGTAGCCCGCTTTCACTTTGGCCCGCCCGTGGAATTTTATATTCCACGGGCGGGTTGCTTTTTGCGGCATCTCCCGCCGCCCCATTTGCCACCATGAACCTGCGCCCTTTTATTGAAAAATTTGCGCGACGCTTGAGCGAGGTCGAAGCCGCTCTAAGTGATCCCAAGGGCTTTGGCCACGGCGCAAAGCTGCAGGAATTGTCGCGCGAGTATTCGCGCTTGAAAGAGTTGAACGTCACTGGCGCGCGTTATCTCAAAATCCTGGACGACCTTGCGGAACACCAGCAACTGGTGAAAACCGAGCCGGCGGGGAGCGAGATGGCGCAGTTGGCCAAGGATGAAATTACCGCCCTGGAAATTGAGGAGCAACGGCTGGGCAAACAGTTGCAGTTGGGCCTGGTGCCAGCCGATCCAGCGGATTCGCGCAACACGATTATTGAAATTCGCGCGGGCGCCGGCGGGTCGGAATCCGCTTTGTTTGCGGCGGACCTTTATCGCATGTATATGCGCTACGCCGAGGAAATCGGCTGGAAGGTCGAGAGCATGGACAGCAGCCCCTCTGACTTGGGTGGGTTTAAGGAAGTGATTTTTGGGGTCAAGGGCGTCGATGTCTTCAAGCGGCTAAAATATGAGAGCGGCGTTCATCGTGTGCAACGGGTGCCGGCCACGGAAGCGCAGGGGCGCATTCATACCAGCACGGCGACGGTCGCCGTCCTGCCCGAGGCCGAGGAAGTCGATCTGGTGATCAATCCCGATGATTTGGAAATCAACGTCTGCCGCGCGTCCGGCAAAGGCGGGCAAGGGGTCAACACGACGGATTCCGCGGTGCAAATTATTTACAAGCCAACGGGCATGATTGTCCGCTGCGCCGACGAACGGTCCCAGCAGAAAAACAAGGCGCAGGCCATGACCGTTCTGCGCTCGCGGCTGCTCGAAGCCAAAATCGCCGCGGAAAACGCCCGCTACGCCGCCCATCGCAAAGAGCAGGTCGGCACCGGCGAACGCAACGAGCGCATTCGCACTTACAATTTCCCGCAAAACCGCGTGACCGACCACCGCATCGAACTGACGCTCTACAATCTGCCCACCTTTATCGAAGGCAAGATTGACTGCATGATCGAGCCGTTAATCGCGCATGATCTGGAAGAGCGCCTCTCGGCCCTCAAATTATGAACTCCGCCCTCGTTCCCAAGGCCTTGATTTTCGATTGCGACGGCACGCTGGCCGACACCATGCCGCTGCACTGGCGCGCATGGCAGGTCGTCACCGCGCGCTACCAGCTCACTTTCCCTGAGAAACGTTTTTACGAGTTGGGCGGAGTGCCGTCTCGAGATATCCTTAAAATGTTGAGCGCCGAACAAGGGCGCGAACTTGATCCCATCGCCGCCTCGCACGAAAAAGAGGCGGCCTACCTCCCATTTTTGTCGCAAGTCCAGCCGGTCGAGGCGGTGGTAAAAATTGCGCGCGAAAACTTTGGCGTTCTTCCCCTGGCGGTGGCGTCCGGCGGCATTCAACCGCACATCGTCCAAGTGCTGGAGCATTTAGGAATTCGGCATTTATTCCAAGCCATCGTCACCAGCGAACAAGTAAAGCGCCAAAAGCCCGCCCCGGATATTTTCCTCGAAGCCGCGCGACGCCTCGGCGTGGCCCCGCAATTTTGCCGCGCCTTCGAGGACACCGACCTCGGCCTGGAAGCCATTCGCTCCGCCGGCATGGAAGCCGTCGATGTGCGGACACTTATTCGGCGGTGATTATGAGGTCGTCGAAGCGGAGGGGGGTGCCGGAGTAGGGGCTGCCCCAGATGGAGGCGCGACCGTCGTGCGGCGGAGTTTTTTCGTCGAGGGAGATGAGCCAGTCTTTGGGCTCGGGCTCGGGTTGCGGCCAGGCTTTTCCTTCGATTTTCCAGGCGCCCGGCCCGGCTGGCACGACGCGCAGACGGAAGACGGTCCACGAACCAGACTTCCACTGGAACGGAACGTTGGCCACGGACTCGTCGCCTTTGTAAATTTCCAATACGTTCTTGGCCGGGGTTACTTTCAATTTGTAGCCACCGGCGCCGTTGAGGCCAACCCCGAAGCTGGGCGAACGGCGGCCTTTGTTTGTTCCGTAGATGCGCGCGCCCACGCAGACGCCCTGGTTGGTGGTGGAACCAAAGAGAACGCCAAAAGTATCGAGCGGCGCGCCGGGTAATTCGAGGAACTTGTTGCCGTCGTTTTGTTTGACAGAAAATTCTCCGTCGAGCACCAGGAAGCCGGCCGGGACCTGATCCAGCTTCGCGTTTTCGAAATCGTTTTGGTAGAGGATTGTGTTCGGTTGCGCTGTGGCGAAGAGCGCGGATGCCGCCAGTAAGAAGAAGAGTGCCAGATATTTTTTCATTATTCGTTCCTTAACGCCTGCCATAATGTGCCGCGCAAAGCCAGCCGCGCCGCGGCCCAGGCCCATACAATTCCGCTGAGGCCCACCAGCGCGAGCGTGGCGGCCAGCGAAAAATAAGATACGGGCGCGGCGGATGAAAGCAAGGCGGGCAGGACGGCGAATAAAGCAGCGACAATGCCAATGAGGAGCCCCAGAAATTCCAAGGCGAGATGCTCGCTCAACACCATCCAGCGCAAGGCGCTTGCCGGAAATCCGACCGCAGCCATCACCGCCAGTTCGCCGCGGCGTTCCAGAACATTGCGCAGGACGACAACCCCCAACCCCGCGCTGCCGAGGAGAAGCCCGAGTCCGCCGAGGACCTGGAAGGTGTCGAGGTAAGTGTTTTGCACGGCGTTGAAGGCGTTGAGACGTTGCGCGGTGGGAATGAGTTCCAATCCGCGATCTTGCAGGGCGCGCGTCAGGCTGGCGGAGACTTGGGAGGTTTGGTCCGGCGGGGCGTCAATCAGAAAAAGACGATAACCCGTCTCGCCGGGAAAACGCTGAAGGAAAGCGGCGCGGTCAATGATCAGGCTTCCTTGCAAAACGGAGTTGGCCAGCGCGCCGACGAGGCGGACTTTGAAAGTCCGTCCGTGTTCGTCCATGTAATCGACGGTGTCCCCGACTTTTTTGTGTAAGGCCCATTGGATCGAGGCTTCATCGCCAACGGCGGGGATTTCGTCCGCGCCGGCTTTGAGCAACTGCCAGGGCTTGTTCGCGTATGCCGGGTCGATGATTTGGGAGAAGGTGAAGGAGCCCCGGCTTTGCAATTGCTCCGCGTCCACGCCAAGGAGGCGCGGCGTCTGGGCGCGGTTCAGGTTGAGGCAACTGGCGTCGTCGCCGTCATGCACCCGAAAGGGAACGATCTGCACGTTGGTCGAGATTTGCCCGTCCAATCCAAAAAAGTCGCGGCCCGCTTTGGTGTTGAGGTCTTGCACAATCGGCAGCGCGGATTGGCCGAGCAAAGCGAAGCCGCCGGTGCCCGAGGCGCGTTGGCGGCTGTTGAGGTTGGCGTCCAGCTTGTTGGCGGCGACGGCCACGATCAGAAAGGTGCCGCTGGCCAGCAGGGCAATCGTAGCGACACTGCGATTACGCCGCCGCGTGCAGCCACGCCAGCCGAGACCGCTCAAGGTCAGTGGACGGGAAGATCGGCGTTCGGCCAGGCGGCGAAAAGCAAAAGCGGCCGCCGAAATTCCCGCGATGAGAAGCAGTGCGCCGCCGCCGAAGAAAGATTCGACGTCCGCATTGCCTTTGGCGGCGCCGACCATGGCCAGCGCGCCCAAGCCGCTCAACATCGCGACCCAACCGGCCCACCGGCGGCGGCGCGGTGGCGTTTCCAACTCGTGTCCGCGGTCCAGCAATTCGCGGGCGGGCCGTTTGGTTTGTTTGCGCAGGGCCAGCCAAAGCACAATGCTGCTGACCGAAATACTGGCGGCAACTCCAGTGGCCAAAGTCTCGAAGGTGACGTGAAAGCGCAGCGGCGAATCGGCCACCGCGTCCCGCCATAAAGTAACAAGACCATACAAAATCGCCTTCGCATAAAGAACGCCGCCCGCCGCGCCAAGCAATCCGCCCAGCACCGCCAGGACGATGCCTTCGAGGAGAAACACGCGGCGCACTTCGCGCGGCGGCCAGCCCAGCGCGAGCAAAGCGCCGATTTCCGTGGCGCGTTTTTCCAAGCCAAATTGAAAGAGGAGCGTCATCAAAATCAGGGCCGCCACAATGAGGAAAAAACTAAAGCCGAGAAATAGGCCGCCGAAATCTTCGGATTGACTGCTGGCGGCGAAGGCGCGTTCCCGAATCGGCTGAAAGACCAGGCCAATCGCCGCCGGGTCGAGCGCGCCCAAAAGGGATTGCTCCGAGACGCCGTTAGTGGCAAAGCGCAGCGCGGTCAGATTGCCGAAACGGTTACCCCACATGCGCTGGCCGGCGGCGAGGGTGACGAAAGCCTTGGGTGTCCCGCGATATTGTTTCCAGTATTGTTCGTCTTTGGGGCGAATTTTGCGCAGATCAATGGCAAAACCGGCGTCCCAATTTTCGGTTTTCTCCGCCTTGGCAATGCCCGGGAAGTCGGGCATCAAAGTGCGGTCAAGGCCTTCCATCGCAATGATCGAATGGACGCGAAAGGTGTCCTGCTTTTCTTCCAGCCGATGGGTGTCGCCGAGCACGAAGTAGGTCAGGCGCACCGGGTCGCCGGGCTTGGCGTGCAGATCGTCGGCCAGCCATTGATTGATGACGATTTGGTTGTCGGCCATTTCCGCAGGAGCGGCCGTGACCATCGAGTACGGGGTGGCGTTGGAACCGTCGCGCAGTTCGTTGACGAAGTAGGTTAAAATCGGTTTCGCCCCCGGCGGCGGGATGACGGTTTGCACCGCGCGGGCCAGGACGGGATCAATGAAGATTCGATCGGTGCGCAATTCCAAGCCGCCCGGAACTGAGCGCAATTCCAACCCGGCGTCGGCCAATTTCCACCGCTGCCGCAACAGTTCAGGCGTGGCCCCCGCTCCAGTCAATAAAAGATTTGCCTTGCCATCCAGAGCGACTTTGTCTTGCAGAAATTGCAGCGGCACAAAAGCATTCAAGGGCGGGATCTGATTCGCCTGCAAACTGAAGCGGCCAAATTGCGCGTCCGAAACCACCGCCGCCACCGTCAGGCGAAGGCCAGTCGAGACATCTTCCTGCGGCGAGAGAGGCGCCTCCTGCGAGAGCAAAGATGGCTTTTGCACATGCAGAACAACCGTCTCGCCAGCGTGGAGATGGAGTTGTTGGGCGAGCGGTTGATTGAGGATGACCCAAGGTGATGACGACACGATAAAGTAGGGCGGAGCTTGCGCCATCGCCCAAAAATGTTCGTTCACGCCCAGGACTTGGACTTGATTGGCGCGGGCCGATTCGTCGGGCGTCGCGGCGGTGCCGGGCAATTGCAGGATGGCGGCCGTGCTGACCTCGGGAATTCCTGAACGCAGGTCATCCGCCAGCGCGGAGCGAAAAAAATGATCGGTCGAAGCGAGCGCGAAACTGGCATGGCCGATGCGCGCCGCCGCCATGTCTTGCAGGCTGATCCGCACGCAATCGCCCACCGCCAAAGCGCCGACCAGCACTGCCGCCGCCACGATCATCCCCAGCAACGTGCCGAGATTGGCGGAGGCATAAAAACGGAGGCTGCGAAAAACCAGTTTACGCGCGAGTGGCATATCGGTTCCATTTCGCCTTGAAGCCGGGGCGGTCCAGAACTTCCGGGTTGACCATCGCCCACGGCGGCTTGCCCAGCGAGACATCGACAATCGCCTGGCAGGCGCTGCGGCCGATTTCGCGAAACTCTTCATCCGTCCAGGCGATGGAATGCGGCGCGAGCAAAACATTGTCCAACTGGCCGAAGCGATGCGGCGTGAGAACCGGTTCCTCGGCAAAACAGTCGAGCGCCGCACCGGCGATGCGCCGCTCCTGCAGGGCGGCAAACAAGGCGTCTTCATCCACGATGCCGCCGCGGGCCGTGTTGAGAAGGAAGGCCATCGGTTTCATCAAAGCGAGTTCGCGCGCCCCGATCAAGCCGCGCGTTTGTGGGGTGAGCGGACAATGAAGGGAGACAAAATCGGATTCGGCCAGCAACGTGTCGAGGGAAACCAGCCGCGCGCCCGCTTGGGCGGCGGCCGTCTCATTCAAACCGGGATCGTAGGCGAGCGGTTGTTTCATGCCGAACGCGCCGAGGAGCGAAATCGTTTTGCGCGCAATGCCGCCCAGGCCAATGACTCCGAGGGTGTGGTCGCGCAGTTCCTGGCCCATGAATTTGGAACGCTCGTTCCACTGACCGGTGCGGACGAGGTTGTCTTTGGCGCGCAGGTGATGGCCCAGCGCAAGCATCCAGCCAATGGCAGCCTCGGCCACCGAGTGATCCACCGCGCCTTTGGTAATGGTGACCAGAACGTCGGCGGCGGTGCAGGCTTTGACATCCACCGAATCGTAGCCCACGCCGAAGCGGGCCATGACCAAAAGATGTTCCGCCTTCGAGACCGAGGCGGCCGTGACACTCGGAGTCAAGACGAGAACGGCTTGGACGCCGCCGATCTGGTCCGCGCCGATTTCGGGGCGATGCGTCTCAAAGAAATGCTGTTTGATTTGTGGTTGCGCGGAGAGCAGAGACAGGCCGATGTCCCGGAATTTGAGCTGTCCGGCGGCATCGCAGAAATCAGCGGTCAGGGCCACGTTGAAGTTTTTTGTGTTCATGGTGAAGGAGGCTTCAAAGCGGCCCACAGGCGATAGTCCAGCTCGGGAAAAATGTTATCCATCTCTTCAATTTTCGCAAGCCAGGCGGGGTCGATTTTCTTGGCGATCAACTGATCGTAAAGGGTGAGGAAACGCAATAGATGGTCTTTGACCCGCTGGGTGGCATAGTCGGGACTGGTTCCGGTCCGCAGAATAAAGGGCCAGTCGCTGGCTTGGGCAAGAAGGAGTTCGCGCCCCGCTTGTTTCAAGGCGCGTTCTTGCTGGGGAGTTGGCTGCGTGAAGCGATTGGCCAACTCGGTCATGCGCGGCTGGGCGATGCGCAAGTGCGGATAAATCCACTCGTTGGAATCGTTGAGCCAGACCCGCCAATAACCCTCTTCGCCCCAGCTCGAAGCGGCTGGAGTGGCGATCTGCTGGGTCGGATAACGGGCCAGATATTCACTCGGCGTTGTCAAGGTGAAAGCCTGCTGGTCGTAATAGGCTTTGCGCATGAAAAGGTCCAGGAACTCGGGGCCTTCGTACCACCAGTGGCCGAAAAGCTCCGCGTCGTAGGGCGAAAGAATCAGCGGCGGGCGGTCAAAGATGGCGGCGAGGCGGCCAATTTGAGAAACGCGCGCGGCCAGAAAATGGGCGGCATGTTCATCGGCGGCATGGAGCGCGGCGGCGCGGTCGTAGATTTGTTTGTCCGCCTCGGAACCGGTGATGCGGTGATATTTGATGCCGGTGAAGCCGCGGATGCCGGGGGCGGGAAAATATTGCTTGACGTAATCGAAATCCAGGTCGAAGCCGATGTCCCGATAAAAATCGCGATAGCGCGGATCGCCCGGGTAGCCCTGTTGCTTGCTCCAGACCTGGCGGGCTGACTCGAAATCGCGGCCAAAAGCAGCGACGCCGTTGGGGGTGAAGATGGGGGCAAAGACGCCGTAGCGCGGACGCGGCGTGGCATTGAGGATGCCG
>DASRLE010000674.1:0-13455 GCA_035648615.1 Saccharimonadales bacterium (SeqCode)
GGCAACAATCGTCTCGTGCTTCTTGAGCGCGTTCAAATAACGGTCGCCTTTTTTCGCGGCAACCTTGAAGCTGACGTGCAGCAACTGGCGGAAACTCGGATTGTAGGCCGGATTTTTCTGGTCGTGGCGCAATGCGGAGACAAATTGATTTGAACTCCAGCCGTTCACGGTCGCTGCGCTGGGCAATTTATTTTTATCAATGTCTATGACGCTCGCGTAAGGCGCGCAAAATTCGTCAACGTGTTCAATCGCGCAGGCGTAAATCTCCTTGGCGATTTCCAAACCGTCGCCGCCGGCTTCCGCGAGGCCGATGAGTTCTTCCAGCCACGTCGTGCCGGCGGTCTTGATGTGCACGCCCGCGCCAAATTTTTCCAGTGCGCGGCGCATGGGTTCGTAAATGGAAAATTTGTCACTGCCGGAATGAACACTCAATTTCAGGCTGGCCGGAAAGCCATATTCTTTGATCGCGTAAGCAATCACCGCCAGGTCTTCGTTGAACTCCTTTTCGAACTGGGCAACGTCCCCTTCGTAATCCACCCCTTTGTTGAAGCGGCCGGTGAATTTGGGCGCGATGGTTTGCAGGGGAATGCCTTCGTCGCTCAACGCCGCCAGGATCACCCGCAATTCCGCCGGGGTCTGCGGAGCGTCCGTTTCGTCCATCGAGACTTCGGTCACGAAACCATCCGGCCCTTTGGCCTGCGCGACGCGGCGATAAATTTTGCCCGCCTCCTGCGCTGCCAATAAATATTTGCCGGCGATTTTTTCGGCGGCGGGCCCCTTCGACCATTCCGGATGGCGATCCAGCAAGCGCCGGACTGCTTCCGGCGCCGCCGGTTGTCCAATCCAATCGGCCACGTCGATGGTGAAAAAATTGCAGTGCGGCAGGAACCGGTCCACCGTTTCCAAGCGGATATGGTCGGCATCCAAAAAGTAAGGCTTGTTCCAGCGCAACCCCTTAACCGCAGCCTCCACCGCGGCGCGGGTTTGGGCGGGTTCGGAACCAATCGTGACATGCTCGCGATTGGACTTATTCCAAACCGGGACGATGTCAACCCCTTCGTCCGCCGCGCGCATGCAAGCTTGCAACTGCGCCGCTCCTTGCCGGGCAAACCGGTCGCCCATCCCAAAGGAGTATTTCCCCAGAGGTAAAAAATGATTCATGCCAGTCTTAATAGCGAGCATACGGGATTTGGCTGCCGATAAACATCCCTTTTTCCGCACTATACCGTGAAAATTAGGCATTGCCCGGAGGCATCTCCCGGTCAAGAACGCTCGTGTTATAACGCGCGGGGTTCACTTTAATTTGCTTTAATTTGGTCAAATCGCCGAGGAGAGCCTTACATGCTTTTACACAGTCACAGGCAATCAAGCTGGCAGCGACGCCTCTTTCCAACTCGGGCCAAGTATGTTGAAATTCTATCATAGCGTCCATCCTGCCACAAAATCAGAATTCTCTGCCGCTCACCGTGCGCGCGATTTTTCAACCGTTGCCGAGGAGGGCTGTCAAGTAAGACCGCGCACGGTGCGCGCTATTTTTACATCGCGCCAGAATGCCTCCACCGGCGGAATGCCGAATCCCTCCTCATCGGCAGTGGCGATTCTGCGTTCGCGATGATACAATTCGGCGCATGGCAGACGTCTTTACGAAGAAGAAGCGCTCCGAAGTAATGGCAAGGATTCGGTCGCAGGGCAATAGGGATACCGAGATTAAGCTGGCGGCGCTTCTTCGTGCGGCCGACATTACGGGATGGCGCCGCCATCGGCATCTGCCCGGCCGGCCGGATTTCGTTTTCGAATCCGCGCGGGTGGCAATATTCGTGGATGGCTGCTTCTGGCATGGATGCCCGAAACATGGAAGGCAGCCTGTCGGCAACGCCGAGTATTGGAAGAAGAAGTTTGCGAAGAATAAGGCCCGCGACACATTAGTATCACGAACGCTACGGAAAAGGGGGTGGACAGTAATCCGCCTTTGGGAACATCATCTTTTGACGCCCGTCGCCGCCCTTGCTCGCATCCGCCGCGCTCTCGACAAAAATCGCCGCTGGCCTCCACCGCGAGGAAATGTTAAAACACCAATAATTAGATGAGCTTTTCTGCAATCGAACTTTGTGCCGGGGGAGGAGGCCAGGCCCTGGGTCTTGAAATGGCTGGCTTCCACCACGAAGCACTCGTCGAATACGAACCGCATTTTTGTACAACCTTGCGCCGGAACCGCCCGTATTGGAACACTTTTCAAGAGGACATCAGGGCATTCGCAGGCGAAAATTTTATCGGAATCGATCTGCTTGCAGGCGGAGTCCCATGCCCGCCATTTAGCATCGCCGGCAAGCAACTGGGTTCGGACGACGATCGCGATATGTTTCCAGCCGCCTTATCGCTTGTTCAACGCATGAAACCGCGGGCGGTTCTTCTCGAGAATGTGCCAGGGCTTGCGGCCGCGAAGTTTGCTCTTTACCGCCAGGAGCTATTGAAGAAGCTCACCAAACTTGGCTATCAGCCAGAATGGAAGGTTCTCCAGGCCGCAAATTACGGCGTTCCTCAACTCCGTTCACGCTTCGTTCTTGTGGCGCTACAGCCGAGGGATGCGGAATTTTTCGAGTGGCCAGAACCTTCGGCTCCGGGCCGCGGGGTTGGCGAAACGCTTGTTGACTTAATGGGCGCAAACGGATGGGCAGGGGCCGAATCGTGGGCCAACCGCGCGGTAGGAATCGCCCCCACGCTCGTTGGCGGCTCGAAGAAACACGGGGGGCCGGACCTCGGGCCCACCCGGGCCAAAAGTCAATGGCGCGAGCTTGGCGTTGATGGCATGGGAATCGCCGACGAGGCGCCCGATGAAACCTTTCCTGAAAATGGCTTGCCGCGCTTGACTATCAGCATGGTGAAGCGCATTCAAAGTTTTCCCGATGAGTGGGAATTCATGGGAAGCAAGACCTCTGCATATCGGCAGATTGGCAATGCCTTTCCCCCTTTGGTAGCGCGTGCCGTTGGCTTAGCTATCCGTCGCGCGTTCAACCGGCAGCGGTTGCCTTTGAACGGCTCAGCGCATCTTTCGGAATTGAGATTGTTTGAAAAATATCAGCCCAGGACAATCACATGCCAAACAAAAAAGGTTCGAGGCAATTAATTTTGGAGTTCTTGCTTTCGAATAAAGGACGCGTTATTGAAAGCGCCGAACTTCAAGAGGCATCCGGCTGGAAGGCGGAATGGGGCCGCCGCGTCAGAGAACTTCGTGACGAGCAGGGCTACCAAATTTTGTCGCACAAAGATCGCGCCGATTTAAAGCCCGGACAGTACTATATTGCAACCGGCAAACGCCTTCCTGCTTTTGAACGGGGAATTTCGAAAGAAACCAGAGCTTTTGTTCTTGAGAGAAACGGCCACACTTGTCAACTGTGTGGTTTGGCGGCAGGTGATCCGGATCCATTTCATCCATCCCGGACTGTCCGTCTCACCATGGGCCATATCCAGGATAAATCAAAGGGCGGAGATGACTCGCCTAACAATCTTCGCGCAGTTTGCACGAATTGTAATGAGGGATTGCAAAACACTGCCTTGCCCAAACCGGACCGAGTCTTTCTTTTATCACAGGTTCGCCGTGCCACAATTGACGATCAAGTCGCAGTTTTGAGCTGGCTGCAAAAGAAATTTGGCAACAAGCCTTGATGCCCGTCAAAGGGCTCAAACGTACAACTCATCTGCTCTATTTCGTGGTTGAGGCAACGACTTTTTGCGTTGGGAGATCTTCAATGAAACGGCATTTTTTTCTTTGGCCAAAATGCGCAGTCTCCCTAAACGCCTCATGAAGCTTAAAATGTATGGCGCGAAGGCAGCACAGAAACGGTTGAATCCACGTCTGCAACCGCTTGCATGCAAAAGAACCATCCTGATGTTGTGTCAATAATGAGGACCGATAAACACCTGCCCCGGCGCGACCTGCGACCCGTTTGGTAATGTTTTCAAATCCATTCAGGAGGACGAGTGATCGTTTCGTTTTCGTTCACCCGAATTGTGGCCGGGAATACGTGACGTGGAATGTCTGTCAGCGGCAGCGGTTTGCAGGTCACTCCCATGCGGTGATAATTGTCGTTGCGGCGCTGTTGGCGTTCGTCCTCTAAAACCGGAATATAAACGGTGATTTTTACGTGCGGATAATCCCGGCGCACCCATTCGACGGCGGGTTCAAGGTCGGAATCGCCGGACACAATCACCATCGAGTCGGTCAGCCCTCGAACGGCGTCTTCCAGTAGATTGACCGCTGTAAATGGTGCAGCGCTTTTTGGGTTGCAGCGGCGGGTTGGATTCAGACATAGGTCAATTAAAGGAGGCAAAAATCATTAAAGTAGGGCTTGATTATCGAGGCCGAAGTGCCGATACTTATCGCAACTTCTCGCAATTGCGATTGGGTGATCCGAAAGGGTTGCCCTCTTTTTTTGCCCGGATCGGCCGGGTGAACCGCCCTGAAACCAGCCACTAATTCGGCAGGTAGTGTCCGCCGAAACTGTGGGTAATCCAAAAGCATTCATGCACATTCGTTAAGGCCGCGCATTCTGCGTGGATGGATGCAGGATGTCACGACTAGAACCATCTGCATGAATTTCTTGCGCGAGACATATAGCTTCCAGTTCTCCAGGGTCCACATCCTGTTCGAGATTCACCGTTTTTGGCGTTTGCACGGTAATCCACGGTGGCATCGAGACAGCTCATTGGCGCACAGGCTGCGGCGTGTTTGGTTGCTGAAGTTCGCGGAAGACAGTGGGTGGAATTACTACTTGGCGGAAAGGGCGCGGCAAAATTGTTTCGGCGTTGCACAGAATGAGGGAGTGCAACGGTGAAGTGTCATTAAGACGGTGAATCGTTTGCTTTCAAATAAATCTCGCTCGCTTGTCCGAAACTTTTGGCTTATGCTGCCGCCATGCTCGTTCAGCCGCCTGGGCCGTTGGAGCGGCCACTGCTGGAATGGTTGCTGCGCCAATATCCCGATACGCCGAAAACCCGCGCCAAGCAATGGATCCTGGCTGGCCGGGTCAGCCTCAATGGGGCCATTATCCGCAAGCCGCATCACCGTTGCGTGGATCCCGGAGAAACCCTGGCGCTGGGCGATCGCCACGCCACCACCCTGGATTGCGGTTCGGGATGGCAGATCCATCCGCGGGTGACTTTGCTTTACCTGGATTCCGCGCTGGCCATTGTCAACAAAGGGCCGGGTCTGCTTTCGGTTCCGGCTTCGCAGGAGGACCTTTCCGCGTTGAGCATCCTGGCCGATTTCCTGATCGGCAAATTGAAAGCGCAAGACCGTGGTCCTGCGGGCAAGACGCTTCCTCCTTCCTATCGGCGGCTTGAACCGTTGCCCGTCCACCGCCTTGACCAATATACCAGCGGCGTCTTCAGCATTGCCATGAACCCGCAAGCGCGGCATCACTTGATCGAGCAGCTAAAAGTTCATGCCATGAAGCGGGAGTATGTGGCCTTTGTGGAGGGCCATTTCCGCGATTCGGAAGGCACATGGCGGCAATGGCTGCAACCGGGTGTAAACGAATTGCGCCAACAAATCCTCACGGAACTCCAGGTCAAAACGGCCGGCCCCGAGGCGCGCGAAGCCATCACCCATTACGAAGTTATCGCGGAATATCCGGTTTTGGGCGGCAAAGAATTCGTGACCAAGGCGCGCTTTCGGCTGGAAACGGGCCGCAAGCATCAAATCCGCGCCCAAGCGGCCCATGCCGGGCACCCGTTAATCGGCGATCGCATGTATAACCCGGCTTATCGCACCCCCCAATCGGCCGGCAATTCCATTGATTTTGACCGCCAAGCCTTGCACGCGGAGGTCCTGACCCTCGAACATCCCTCCCAACCGGGGCGGAAGATGACTTGGAGAGCCGAAATGCCTAAAGACCTACGGCAGTTGGAGGGAGCGCTGCGGATGGGGAAGGTATAGGGGTTGGTGTTTCTCTTGGAGGCCTCGTGTAATGGGGTAAGATTTTGGACTTCTCAATTGAAAAAAGGTTATTGAAAATCTTTTATTGGTCATCGGAAGTCGTTTTCGGCGGCCGGGCCTGGGTCTTTAAATGACAGATCACAAATTTTCAATGACCATTTTTCAATCGTCCCGAGCCCGAAACACGCGCAAAGCCCAAGAAAGTGAATTCCTCCCGCCCCCAAAAAAGCGCAAAAAGGGACTTTACAGACCCGCAGGGCAAACTTATGTTGTTCCTTTATCAGAAAATTGATCGAATAGAATTATGGAAAAAGGCAAGACGATAACCGGTTTTCAATTGCATGAACGCGACACAGGCTCCGCCGATGTCCAAGTCGCCCTTTTGACCGAGCGCATTAATCATCTCACCGAGCATTTGCAAAAGAATCTCAAGGACCACAGTTCCAGGCGCGGCTTGCTGCAAATGGTCGGCCAGCGCCGCCGCTTGTTGGATTATCTCCACCAGACGGACTTGACGCGGTATGAGACGGTGACCAAGAAGTTGAAGCTTCGGCATTGAGCGCGGTCTTCTTTGGGGGAAGTTCTATTGTCGCGGCCGGGATGGCCCGATCAAATCCATTGAGCTGGAACACGCGACCGGTTCAGTGCGAACGTTTAATTCGCGGCACTATGTTTCGCCGGCTTGGGTAATTTCAATCAGGCTCGCCAGGGTCCCTTTTTCGAGTTTGATTGAAGTTCCTCTAGGCCGGCGGGTTTTGAAGGAAATTATATATGGCAGAACGTGTCACGGCGCAAGTTGGCGCCACGCAGATTCACATCGAGACAGGCAAGCTCGCTAAACAAGCCGACGGCGCAGTCACCGTCCAACTCGGCGAAACGATTGTCATGGTCGCCGCCGTCGCGGCCAGCAAGGCCAAAGCAGGACAGGAATTCTTTCCGCTGACGGTGGATTACCGCGAGAAAGCCGCCGCCGCCGGGAAATTCCCCGGGGGTTATTTCAAGCGCGAAGGACGGCCGACCGAAAAGGAAATTCTGACCAGCCGGTTGACCGATCGCCCCATTCGCCCGCTTTTTCCCAAGGGCTGGTTTAACGAAGTCCAGGTGCAGAGCATCCTGCTCAGCGCGGACGGCGAAAATGATTCGGACATTCTGAGCATCATTGGCGCTTCGGCGTCTTTGGCGGTCAGCGACATTCCGTGGGACGGCCCGCTGGGGGCGTTGCGGATTGGCCGCGTGCAGGGAAAGTTTCTGGCCAACCCGACCCATGCCGAAATGGCGGAAAGCGATTTGGATTTGATTTACGTGGGCAATGCGTCCGACGTCGTCATGTTCGAAGGCGCGGCCAAGGAAATTACCGAGGCGGAATTTGTCGAGGCCTTGAAATTCGGCCACGATTGCTGCCAGCCTCTCATCCAGGCCCAAAAGGAATTAGCCGCGCGCGGTGGAAGGAAAAAACGCCAGATCACCACCAGCGTCGTGCCGGAAGATATTTTGAAGGAAGCGAATGACCTGGCGGGCGAACGCATGGTGCCGGCTTTGCTCACCCACAAGAAGCTGGATCGCGAAATGGCGGTCAAGACTTTGACCGATGAGATCGCCGCCAAGCTGGTCGAGAAGTTCGGCAAAGAGAAGGTCACAGAATCCGTCCTGCGCGAGGCGTTTTATTACATCCAAAAGGAGGCCGTCCGCAAACTGATCATGGAGGAAAACAAGCGGCTTGATGGACGCGGTTTCGATGAAGTGCGGCCCATTATCTGCGAAGCGGGCTTGCTGCCGCGCGCGCATGGCTCGGCGTTGTTCAGCCGGGGTGAGACGCAGGCGGTCACGCTGGTTACTTTGGGCACGACGGAAGACGCCCAGGAATTTGATTCCTACACCGGCGGCGAGACGCAGAAGAAATTCATTCTCCATTATAACTTCCCGAATTACTCGGTGGGAGAAACAGGGCGCATCAGCGGTCCGGGACGGCGCGAGATCGGCCATGGGGCCTTGGCGGAACGTTCCATCGAACCGCTCCTGCCTTTGGACACCTATCCCTATGCCATTCGTGTCACTTGCGAGATCATGGAGTCCAACGGCTCGACCTCGATGGCCAGCGTTTGCGGCGGCACTTTGGCCTTGCTCGACGCGGGCGTCCCGATGATCCGGCCGGTCGCGGGCATCAGCATCGGGATATGCACCGAGCATGACGACATGGACAAAATCAGCAGCTACAAATTGCTGACCGATATCATCGGCTGGGAAGACGCCTTCTGCGACATGGACTGCAAGATCGCCGGCACCGAAAAAGGCATCACCGGATTTCAACTGGACCTCAAATTGCGCGGCTTGCCCCACCGCATCATGGTCGAAACCCTGGAGAAGGCGCGCATTGCCCGCCTCGGCATCCTGGGCGTCATGGCCAAGACGCTGTCCGAACCGCGCAAGGAAATGAGCAAGTACGCCCCGCGTATTGTGCAGGTCAAGATCAACCCCGAAAAGATTGGCGCGCTCATTGGGCCTGGCGGCAAAAACATCAAGCGCCTGGTTGAAGAATCCGGCTGCGAAATCAACATCGAGGACGATGGCACAGTCAATATATATTCCATCTCGGAAGAGGGCATGAAGATCGCCCGCGGCGCCATCGAAGGCATGACGGCGGAAGCGGAGATCGGCAAGCTTTACCGCGGCAAAGTGGTGACGATTAAAGACTTTGGCGCCTTTGTGGAATTCCTGCCCGGCAAGGACGGTCTGGTGCATATCAGCGAGCTGGCCAATTTCCGCGTCAAGCAGACGGAAGACATCGTCAAGATGGGCGACGAAATCTGGGTCAAATGCCTCGGGGTGGACGAAAAAGGCCGGGTGCGTCTTTCGCGCAAAGCAGCCATGGAAGATCGCGAGCGCGAGATGGCGCCCAAAGCCTGAGCCGCTAAATCATTCGAAACAAGAAGGCGAGCCATACCCCAATGGCTCGCCTTTTTTCCCTGCCGTCATTTCTGCCGGCGCCCATGTTCCTCTTTTCCCATCCCTACTTTCTGTTCCCCATTGCTCCTCTGAACCCGCTCACTCTAGCCAGCCACCGATTACTGAACATCGGGCGCGCGCCTGAATTTTCAATGGGCAATTTCCCGCGTCCGAGTAAGGCTCCTGATGTAGCGTCGAGGCTGCGCCTCGACCGGCAGGCTCAACTCTACATGTGCCATTTTAGCGAGTGATCTGGTAGAACCCAGTGCTGCCGCTTTGAGGAATGGTGGCTTTGAAGAATCCGGGATTAATGTTGGTCGTTATCAGCCCAACGGTGTTGGTTATGTAAGGCCCTTGGACCATAGGAGAGCTGAGAATATGAAAGGCGCTGGGCGGGTTGGTGGAAGTGCCGGTAAAATTGATCACGCTATTGGTTCCTTGAAGGGCGATGCTGAGAATGGTGGGAGTCTTAACAATGCTGATTACTTTCTGTATGGCGGTGGTTGACTGGTTTGGCCCATTGGGCGGCGCGAAGACCCGCCAGCGATTGGTCGGGCCGGAGGCCGCGTAAAGGTTCCCTACATTGTCCCACGTCGTCACGAAATATTGGTTGGTCGTGTCCAAGGTGGTGAGGACTGCGCCGTTGCTGGCATTGAGAATGCGAATGCCGCTGGCGGTCGGGCCGGAAAGGGCGCAAGCCACATACTTGGGATTCTGCCGCGAGTCGATCGTCGTGTCATAGACATCGAGGAAAGAGTTGTTGGTCCCGCCGGCCATCCACGCCGTGCCATTGGTGACGGGCGGGTTGCCGCCGGCCCAATTAGTAAACTCCATGCAGACGGCATTGGTATCCCCAAGGTCCGTCAGATCCTGCGCGACAAAAATGTCCAGGTTGCCGTCCACCATCAAGCCGCCCGAGGCGGCAACTCCGAGAGAGCCTCCCACCGCGATGGCCTGCGTGCCGGTCATGTCGTTCGGGTCGGCCATGCCGTTGGTCAAATGCCAGTACCAAATGCCCGCGCCATTGGTATCGGCGTCGCCCAGCCAGATGATTCCATTGGTCGATGCCGCCCCGGTAATGTCCATGCCAAACCACCCATATTGGCCGGGAGTGGGATTGAGAAAACTGGAGATAATTCCAGCAAACGGATTGTTCGCCCAATTATTTTGAGTGAAGACAATGGAAGCCCCATTTAAAAGTGGGTCAAAGGCGGCGATTTGGCTGGCGTATAAATCATTCATGTAAAGACGGTCGTCCTCGCCCATGCGCATTTTTTGCGGAACGTCGCTGCTGCTGTCATCTATAAAAGGGTAGCCGCTATCCCCGAAGGCGCCTTCGTCGGCAAAAGTGCCGTCCGCGTTGAATTTCAAAATGCCATCCATATCTCCCGGCACCACCGGAGGCCGGGTCGCATGGGGCCCATTCGCGGCATTGCCCACGAACACCCGCCCATAATAGGGGCTGTTGGTGTTGTTATCGACCGCGATGCCTTGGGCGTCAAAGATATAAGTGCTGGCCACGCTGTCCTTGCTGATTTGCGTCCAGTTTGTGTGACCGCTGGCGGCGGCGGTGATGGTCACTGTGTAATCGCCCAGCGGCGCCGCGTTGGAGTTGCTGTCATACCCGTCCCAATAAACGATGTTGGTGCCAAAAGAAGTCCCCGCCGTTGTATTCGAGGCCACGGTCAAAGTGCGGATGATATTCGTGCCGGAGAAAATGTTGACCGTGACTCCCAAGTCCGCCCGTTCATTCAAGGTATAACCAATGGCTGTTCGATTGGCCTGGGCGGTGGCGAGATTGCCGAAGGCTCCGTTGAATTTTGGATTGGTCGCATAGACATTGGCGTGGCTGGCGATGGCTGACCCAAAAAAAATCGCCCAACCTGTGCATAGACTGCGGGTTAACTTGGTCATGTTTGATTCCTCGTTTTCTAAGAGCCGGGCGCGTGGCTGATCCGGTAGAATGCCGTTGTTCCTGGAGCAGGGGCCGAAGCGGTAAAGAGGCCCGCGCTGGGAGATGTGATGGTTGCGTTGGAAACATTCGTGTACGGCCCTCGCACCACGGACGCGCTTTGCAGCGTAAAGGCGCTGGGAGCATAATTCGCTCCGGCGCTGAATGTTACGACGACTTGGCCGTTGTTGCCGGCCACGCTGGTGATGAGGATGCTGAGGGGCAGGGCAATCTGCACCGTCTCGACGGCGTACGTGGTGGCCTGGTTTGCGCTGGTGGGCGGCGAGAAAACCCGCCAGCGATTGGTCGTGCCAGAGGCCGCGTACAAATTGCCAACATTGTCCCAAGCCGTGACGAAATATTGATTGGTCGTGTCGAGGACCGTGACCGCTGCGCCTGTGGCTGCGTTCAGAAGCTGGATTCCCTTTTTCGTGGGACCCGAAAGCGCGTCGGCTACGTACGTGGGATGTTCCCGGGAATCAATCGTGGTATCGTTGACATCGAGCAGGGAATTGCCACCCACTGCCCAAGCCGTTCGATTGGTCGTTGGAATATTGGTAAACTCCAGGCTGACACTGTTGGTATCGCTGGCATCGGTGATATTTTGGGCGGCGAAAATATCGAGGTTGCTATCGACCATCAGACCGCCGGACACATCGCTCAACGGGCCTCCCGACGCCACCGCCTGGGTGCCCACCGCGTCGTGCGGGTCGGCGACTCCGTTGGTCAAACGCCAATACCAAATTCCCGCGCCATCCGCATCGGCATCTCCCAGCCAGATTCGTCCATTGGAGGTGTCCGCACCCGTGACGTCCATCGAGCCCCAACCCTGTCCGGCGTTGAGCGGAATTGGCCAGAATGGATTCGCGGAATAATTAGTCTGCGGGCTGAGAACAATTTGATTGGTGGCCAGCGCCATATCGAAGGCCGCTACTTGGCCCGGGCCGCTAAAATCAAGCATATACAATCGGTCGTCGCCGCCGGTTCGCAGCTTGTAGGGAAGGGTGCCAAGTCCATCGTCCTGGATGGCATAGCCGCCGTTGCCGTCGGGGCCTTCGTCGGCGAAGCTGCCGTCGGCGTTGCATTTCAAAATGGTGTCGGTATCCCCGGGTTTGATAGCCGGACTGTTGCGCATGGCATTTCCCACGAAAACCCGCCCGTAATAAGGGCTGTTCGTATTATTATTGACTGCCAGGCCCTGCGGATAAAAAACGTACGTGCCCGGGTTGGCGTCCTGGCTGATTTGCGTCCAGCCAGCATGGCTCGCGGCGGAGGCCGCCACGCTGATGCCATAGACGCCCAGGGCAACGGTGTTTCCGCCATTATCCTGCTGGTTCCAAACCACCGAATTACTGCCCAGCGCCGTCCCCGCATTGGAGAAAGTGCGCACCACCGTGGCGCCTGAGAAAATAGTGACCGTCACTGCGGTGGCGGGTTCGTTCAGAATATAGCTGATCGTGACGTTTTGGCCGGGAGTCACATTCGCGCTGGCCAAAGCCCCGTTCAATTTGATGTTGGTTGGATAAATGTTGGCTCGTGCGGTAATCAAAAATCCGAAAACGATGGCGAAGGCGAGCGGGACAAGTTTGGCGGTGTATTTTAGCAATGGCCTCATCTGGTTCCGCACTTTAGCCTAAAATGCGCGTTTCGCAAACTGATTTCGGCCCGGTTTTTTAGTGACTTCCGCCGCGCGCGACAATAGAATCCCCACTGGTATGAAAGCTATTTTTTCGAGGCGGTGTTTGCTGGCCGCAGTCTTGGCCGCCGGCCTTGGGATTGACGGCGTGGCGGCGCCTCATCGGCCCTTTTTTCCCATCATCACTGTGCAGGCCACGGCTCCGCTGGCCTCCGAGCCGGGAAATAATCCAGCCGTCTTCACCGTTTCGCGGGCGGGCGATACCAACGCCGCCGTGACCATTTCCTACCAACTGCGCGGCACGGCTGGCAACGGGGTCGATTACGCCGCGACGCCCACCTCGGTTACGCTGGCGGCGGGGCAAACGTCGGCTGCCATTGTTATTACGCCGGTCGAGGAGCCTTCCGCTAAAAGGTATAAGACGGTCATCCTCAGCCTGCCTTGGTCATTCGATTTCCGCATTGGCTCTCTGGACCGCGCGGTGGCGTATATCGCCTATAATTATACCAATGTTCCTCCCACCATAAAATGGGCGACGCCCACCAACGGCAGTTCCTTCCTCTCGCTGCCGAACATTGAATTGGTGGCCAGCGCCTTCGACTCCAATGGGTGGGTCGCCTCGGTCGAATTTTTTGCCAATGCCACCAGCGTGGGGGTGGTGAACGATAACCGGTTTGAATCCTGGCCAGCCTATCGCCACAGCGATCGCTATCAATTTGTCTGGACGAATGTCCCGCCCGGCAGCTACGCCTTGACCGCCACCGCCACGGACAACGCGGGGTTGCAGACGACCACGCCACCAGCGACCATAACCGTCAGCACGAACTTGCCCGTGCCCGAGGTTCGCATGGTTAACCCGGTGGACGGCGCGGAGTTTTCTGACCGGCCTCGCCTCAATCTCTACGCGGCGGCGGGGGAAGTGGGCGGAGTCGTCGATACGGTGGAATTGTTCGCCAACGGCGACAGTTTGGGCGTGGCGACGAATTACCT
>DASRLE010000675.1:0-2252 GCA_035648615.1 Saccharimonadales bacterium (SeqCode)
TGACCTATTTTGATATTGACTGGCATTCCCCGGACCCGCGGCTCAAGGGCAAAGTTCTGGCTCCGATTCTGGGCGACCGTTACGACCAGGTCCTGGAAAAAGGCGATCTGAAAATCCACTGGGAAAATGGCGAATACACGCTTCGTTACTTTGAAAATATTCTGCCGCTGAACCCGCGCTCCTTTGCTCCCGCCGCGATGGATCTGAACAAAATCAACGCCGATCCCGATGCGCTGGACGCCATTTTGCAACGTCAATACTACCGGCTGGCCTTCCACCGTTATGGCGATAGCGAACTGAATTACCGGCGCTTCTTTAACATCAGCACCATGGCGGGGTTGCGCATGGAAGACCCGGTCGTTTTCAAGGATGTCCAGGCGCGCGTCGAACAATGGCTCAAAAACGGCTGGCTCGACGGCTTGCGCGTGGATCATCCCGATGGGTTGCGCGACCCCGAAACATTTTTGCGCCGCCTGCGCGATTCCGCCGCGGACGCCTGGATCGTAGTCGAGAAAATTATCGAGCCGGGCGAGCATTTGCCGCAATCATGGCCGGTGGCCGGAACCACCGGCTACGATTTTCTGAACTACGCCGCCGGTCTTTTTATTGACAGCGACGCGGAGAAACCGCTGACTGATTTCTATGCCGAGTTCACCGGCAGTCCCACTGACTTCGAGGCGCTGGTCCGTGAAAAAAAGCGGGTGGTTCTCAGCGGCGGCCTGGCTGCGGAAGTCAACCGCCTGGCCGATTTGCTTTTTCATGTGGCCTCGGGGCATTGGCGCTACCGCGATTTCTCGCGCGTGGAACTTTATCAAGCGACGGCGGAATTGGTCACATGCCTGCCGGTTTACCGGACTTACATCCGTCCCGGGGAAGGCGTTATCAGTCCCGAGGACGCCGCCTTTGTCGAGCAAGCCGCGGCCGAAGCCGAACGCCAGCGTCCTGATCTGCCTGCCCAGTTATTTCATTTTTTGAAGGAGTTGCTGTTGCTTCGGCTGCGCGGCCCGGCGGAAAGCGATTTTGTGGACCGCTTTCAACAATTGACGGGACCGGAAATGGCCAAGGGCGTCGAGGACACGGCTTTTTATTGTTTCAATCGTTTTGTCACCTTGAACGAAGTCGGCGGAAACCCCGGGTGCTTCAGCTTGGGGATGGCGGGTTTTCACGAGTTCTGCGCTTATCAGCAGGCGCATTGGCCGGAGGGAATGTTGTCCACCTCCACCCATGACACCAAGCGCAGCGGAGACGTGCGGGCGCGCCTCAGCGTGCTCTCCGAAATTCCCGGCCCCTTTATCGCCGCCGTCCTTCGCTGGTCCGCCATGAATGAACAGTATCGCCGCGACGGATGGCCGGACCGCAATGCCGAATATCTTTTCTACCAAACGCTGCTTGGCGCGTGGCCCTTGCCGGTCGAGCGCGCGCTGGCTTACATGGAAAAGGCCGCTTGCGAAGCCAAACAACACACTCGCTGGTCGCAGCGCAACCCCGCTTACGAAACTGCCTTGCGCGACTTTATCACGGGCGCATTGGCCGATTCCGAATTCCGCCGCGATCTCGAATTGTTCGTCGGCCCGCTGGCGGACCCCGGCTACATCAACGCCTTATCGCAAACGCTGGTCAAACTGACCGCCCCTGGCGTGCCGGATTGCTACCAGGGAACCGAACTTTGGGACGACAGCCTGGTCGATCCCGACAACCGGCGTCCGGTTGATTTTGAAATTCGGCGGCGCCTGCTCGACGAGGTCAAACCGATGCTGGCGGAGGAGGTCTGGCGGCGGCGTCATACCGGCTTGCCCAAATTATGGCTGATTCACAAAGTCCTCGATTTTCGCGCGCGCCAGCCGAAGTTTTTTTCCCGGGCGGCGGGCTATGAACCTTTGGCGGCGCGAGGGGCCAAGGCGCAACACGTTGTCGCTTTCCGGCGGGGTGATGGCGTGGTGACGGTAATCCCTCGCCTGCTGGCGCGCTTGAAAAATGAATGGGGCGACACCGCTCTCGACCTTCCGCCAGGCGAGTGGGAAAACGAATTGACCGGCGAAAGCGTGCCGGCAGGCTCGGTTCCAGTGGCAGGACTGTTGCGGCGCTTTCCGGTGGCATTATTAGTGCGAAAGGACGCGGCATGAGCCATCAAATTCGGGTTTGGGCGCCGTTGCCCAAGAAGGTTGAGCTTCAATCGGGCGGGCAAACTCTTTCCATGGCTCGCGAGGCCGGCGGCTGGTGGTCGGGGTCCATTCCCGCGCGAGGGGCGCAGA
>DASRLE010000676.1:0-4091 GCA_035648615.1 Saccharimonadales bacterium (SeqCode)
CACTGTTTTCAATAATTCCTTTATTTCAACAGGCTGTTAGGACGTCTTGGTTATACGATTCTAATGGCGGGCGACGGGGTGGAAGCCCTCAAGTTGACTCACCAGCCAGGAAGAGGCTACATTGACTTGCTCTTCACCGACGTAGTCATGCCTCACATGAGCGGCAAGGAATTGGCCGACCGTGTTCAGATGTTATTCCCCAAGACTCGCATTCTTTTTACTTCCGCCTATACGGAAAGCTCCATTGTCCATCAAGGCGCCTTAAACCCTGGGGTGGACCTTCTGCAAAAGCCCTTCACGCCTTCCGCCCTGGCCCACAAAGTGCGCGAAGTCTTGGACCACGGGAAAGCCGACCGCCAGCCGCTGACTTAGGTCCCTCGAACCTATTGGCATCAAAGCCAATAGTTTGTCTTGGCACGCCAAGGAGCGGCGCTTATTATTTTCGGAGTTGAAGTAACCGCAAAGAACGCAAAGAACACATAGAAAAGAGTTATGAAGGACATCAGTGCGTTGAGTGATATAGTGCGACAGACGGCGTATAATATTCATGTTTACCATGGGCATGGGCACTTGGAAAAAGTCTATGAAAATGCTCTGGCTTACCGGCTGCGAAAGTTAGGACTGGACGTTAGGCAACAACATCCTATCAAAGTGTGTGACGAGGATGGAACGTTGCTGGGAGATTACTTGGCGGATTTGCTGGTGGAGGACGGATTGGTTGTGGAGATAAAGACCGCCAAGACATTGGCGCCAGAGCACGAGGCTCAAATTTTGGGATACCTAAAGTCAGCCCGCCGCCAACATGGGTTGCTGATCAACTTTGGCTCATACAAGTTTGAAATCCGCAAGTTCACCTGGACAGAAAACCCGCGGCTCGGGGCGCTAAAAACCCCTCCCTCTCTTCTCTATGCGCTCTTTGTGCTCTTTGCGGTTAAATTCTTCCATTGAAGTAACCACAAAGAACGCAAAGAGCACATAGAAAGAGTTATGAAGGACATCAACGCGTTAATGGACGAGGCAAGGCAGGCGGCGTATGAAATTCATGTTTACCCAGTCCTCGGCGCGCTAAAGATTTCTTCTTCCTTTCTCTCTGCGGTCTTTGTGCTCTTTGCGGTTAAATTCTTCCACTCTTTCTCTTAATGTCTTTGCGGATTTTTATAATAATCCTTGCGGTTGTTTCTCTGGCGTTTTGCGTGCGAGCCGCGGACATGGGTCTCTCCGTGGAAGCCCAAGAGAGCCTTCGCCTTGGTCACCAGCAAAGCGTTCTACAAATGCCGGAGTTGATGAATGAGAAGTGGCCTGTTATACCGGTAAAAGTCTCTCCACTGCCGGGGCCGCAGCTTCTCTTCTCTGATATGCCGGAGTATATCGGCCAAAGTAACGGTATTACTATGATGCAGGATGTTTTGGCGGGCACTTACCGGCTGTATATTTATCATGTGCCGGGCAGCAAAGACTCTGCGAAGACGATTTCTGCCGTAGTAGAGAATCTCGGAACTCAACCGTTGGAAGTGCGGTTTCTTCACGCCGCCTTTCCACCGCCTGGAGTGGATTACGCGGCCATGGGCGTCGCCGGACTAATGGAGTTTTTCACCAATAGCACGCTCCCACGTCCGCTTTTAATCGCCCCCCACGCCTGTGCAGCGCTGGACCCGCGATTGGACGAAACGATAGGCGCAGATCCCCAGTTGATCCACGCATTTTACGAGTTCCAAGTCAGCCAGCCGGCCCGGATCGCTGTCCTGCAAAGAAATACGAACCAGTCTAGCACGAATATATTCGACACTCTGCCAATCCTGCCGCGCCAGTTGCCAGGGCGCAAGCTGAGTGGGGCCGGGCGGGGTGTTTTTCCGACGGCTGACTTGGCAGTGGTGAACCAACCGGGGACAGTGCTAGATACCGCCGAGGGCGTGCAACGCCTGGTCCTGGCCGATGGTCGTCGCGACCCGTGGGTCAAAGGCACGGATGGACTGGCCGGAAACATGGAAGTGACTAACAAAGGCAGTTATGGCGTAGTTTATCGTATCCGCCTCGCTTATACATCCAGCGATGGGCGGGGATGGGCGCTGCTGGTGGGCGCGGGTGGGCGCAGACGCGGCGGCGAAACCCGCCCGATGGCGGCGCTCAAGGTCAGCGACGGCGTCTGGAACGGCGGTTGGATTGGACTGGCCGGGCCTCGACCCCAAGTGAAAGAGCGCGGGGCGGCGGCCTTGGTGCAGGAATTTGCCCCGCCTGCGGGTGGAGGCACGAATTTCGTGGAGATCATTTATTCGCCGCCGGGAGGATCGTCTTTGCCGACCCCCATTTTCTTCGCGCCCTTTAAAAGATAAGCAATTTAGTTGACTTACGAACCCGTATTTCTTTTAATGGTGACGACTTGGCATACTAGCAACCTATGAAACTCAACCAAATTATTCGCCGATTTTTCCTGGCGACCGCCCTTTTTCTAGCTGCTTCCGTTCATGCGGCTTACACCTTTGGCCCGCAAGTCCAGAGCACGCCGTCGGCTAGTATCACGTATAATTCTGGAAGCGGCACGTTCCAATATACCGACACCGCACATTCATCCGATGATTATGCCGGGCTTCCTCTTGCCCGCAACGCCGCTCCCTTTATCAGCACTTCGAATGGATGGACCGCAACGTTCACAGTAAATCTATCCGCAAGATCGATGACCGCCACCAGCAGTGAAGGGCCTTATGTTGGAATGGGCCTGTTCGTTATTGTCAATAATAGCGTTGGTAATTATGTTAAAATTGCTTTAGAACAAGCGAATTACACGGATATCGGTGATTCTGGGTCCTACGGAACGGGGGCGGTTCTCGAGGCCCAGATTAATGGTCAGGACGTTCAAACTACACCGCTGGGCAGCAGCCAGTCCGGTTCTGATGGCGAGAGTTTTCAGCAATTATCTGGGGGAACATCCACGTCGCCTGCCACTGAATCAATAAATGCGGCCTCGGGTGTGATGACTCTCACCTTAAACGCAGCAACTGATACTTTGACTGGTTATTATAACGGAAGCCCCGTTGGCAGCTACTCTCTCGCCAGTTGGGGTTCCAATCCATCGCTGACGGTGAACGTCGTTGGTTATTCAGGCGAAGGCGCTAATGTCTCTGCAGGCACAGCGACGGCCAGTAAATTTTCCGTCAGCGCCGTGCGAGTTGTTACTCCCGTCAAACCAACCCTCGCCATAACCAGTCCCGCGCGCAACGCCGTCGAAACAACTGCCGGCTTTACGATCAAAGGGACGACCCATGATAATGTGACGGTGACAGGGATCGTGGCGGAGCTGAACGGCGCCCCCCTCACCGTGATCTCGCTCAACAATTTTACGACTTGGACAGCTTTCGCCAACCCGACGCCAGGCACCAATACGATTGTAGCCTATGCCCAGAATTCGGCCGGCCAATCTTCGACCTCGGCCGATGTTGTTTTCTTTTACAATCTACCCGCAAAATTGAGCGCAGGTGTCGCGGGAGGCCATGGCAGCTTAAGCCCCAATTACAATGGAAAACCATTGGACATTAACCGCAGTTACACCATGACCGCCCTGGCTGGTCCGGGTTTTGAATTCAGTAATTGGACGGTCAATGGACCGGCCATTACCACCTCGATCAGCAAGCCGAAATTAACCTTCCAAATGGTGACAAATTTGCAATTGATCGCCAATTTTGTTGATATCGCAAAGCCAGCCGTCACGATCACAACCCGCTCGGGCCGAACCCCCAATGCAGTTTTTACAATCCACGGCACAGCCGCCGACAATGTGGGTGTCGCGGCGGTTGAGTATCAAGTGGGGGAGGGCCCTTGGAATCTCGCCGCCTCCGCCGACAAGTTTGCCAACTGGTCGGCGGTGGTGATCCTGAACTCCGGTGCCACGGCGATCAATGTTTATGCGGTGGACGCTCAGGGAAATCGATCTAAGACCAATAGCGTGACCCTGGTGAATGAGGCCGCAGACTTTGCGCCGGAATCTCTTGCTGGCACAACCTTAACCCTGTTGGAAGCCACCGCCAGCCAACCGGTTTCAATGAGTTTTGGCCCCGCGACTTTCAGCTATGTCGGCAACCCCACGACTAACTTTGGGG
>DASRLE010000677.1:0-16237 GCA_035648615.1 Saccharimonadales bacterium (SeqCode)
CAGACGCCGCCCTTCTCGAAAAATGGCTCAAAAAGGCTCCGGTGTCGGAAGCCGTCGTCCAAGCTACCGCCGCATGGGAAAGCGTAGCGCCCAAAGGCGACTCCCGCCCGCTCATTATCGCCTGGAAAACCAACGCCGCCCCAGCCGATTTTTACCCCTATGGTTCGACCAACTTCGACGTGGGCGGCAAGACCGAGACGCTGAATACTTCGGACGACAGAATTCGCCTGCGCAAGATGGTCAAGAAAAACGGCCCCGAGTGGCCGGCGGAAATCGACGGCATGATGGCTGGCAAAATCGATTCCACGGCGCGCTTTGGGGTTGAAGCGAAACTCCTCGTTCGTGGTCCGTCTGATATGTCGGACGTGTCAGACACTCCCGCAAAGGCTGGTCGCACCACGGCTTCCCTGGCTCTTATGCTCTTCTTCGCCTTTCTGGGAGGGCTTATCCTAAATGTCATGCCGTGCGTGCTGCCGGTCATCGCGCTGAAAATCCTGGGCTTTGTCAATCAGTCGAAAGAAGAACCGGGGCGCATGCGCAAGCTCGGGGCGGTCTATGGCGGTGGGGTGCTGCTTTCGTTCGTCGTGCTGGCGGGGCTGGCCATCGGCGCGCAACGCGCTGGTGGCAACGCCAACTGGGGGGATGCCTTTCGCAATCCGCAATTCCAAGTTGTTCTGACCGCATTGATGACCCTGATCGCGCTCAATTTATTTGGCGTTTTTGAAATTACTTTGAGCGGGAAGGCGATGGGGGCGGCCAGCGAACTCTCCGCGCGGAAAGGCTACGGCGGCGCATTTTTTAATGGAGTGCTGGCTACTGTTCTCGCCATTCCCTGCACGGCGCCATTTCTCGTGGGGGCGCTGGCTTTTGCCTTCACTCAAGTGCCGCTGATCACCCTGCTGGTTTTTCTGGCGGCCGGCCTGGGTTTGGCCTTCCCTTTTGTTTTGCTCTGCTGGAACCCGCGCCTGCTCGAGCTGCTGCCCAAGCCCGGCCCGTGGATGCAAAAATTTAAAGTCGCGATGGGCTTTCCGATGCTGGCCACAGCGGTCTGGCTGATATGGGTCAGGGCCCATCACGAAGACGACGAGCTTTGGCTGGGACTTTTCCTGGTGGCGCTGGCCCTGGCTGCGTGGGTTTGGGGCGAATTCGTGCAACGATCCTCGCGCGGAAAAGTATTCGCGGGAATTTTTTGTCTGCTCCTGCTCGCGGCGGACTACGAAGTCATCCTCGAAGGCCAGCTTCACTGGCGGGCCTCAGGCAAAACCGCCGCCGCCGGCATCGATTGGAAAGTGTGGAGCGCCGAAGCAGTCGAACAAGCCCGGCGCGAGGGCCATCCGGCGCTGGTGGATTTCACGGCGAAAAGTTGTCTGACCTGCAAGCTGAACCAAGCCAGCAGCCTGGATATTGACCGCACCCGCGCCAAGCTCCGGCAAACGGGAACGGTCGCCTTCAAAGCCGATTTCACCGATGAGGATCCCGCCATTGCCCAGGAACTGCGCCGCTTTGATCGCCCGGGAGTTCCGTTGGTGCTGGTTTACGCCAAGAATACTACTGAAGCCCCGCAAGTCCTGCCGCTCATCCTGACCCCCGCCATTGTGCTCAATGCCTTGGATCAGGCGGCGAAATAATCAATTTTCTTACGGCAAGACGTGGCCGGGAATGGAACATTTGGGAGGTTCGCCGACCGTGCCAACGGTGTAAGAGCCTCCCGACGGACATGTGGGCATTTCCCCATTCGGTCCTCGTCCGAGGTAGGGCCGAAGATTATCCAAGGTGGGCGTGTCGGTAGTTTGCTTCCTATTTTCCAAGGCCCATTGTTGTTTGGCCGAGTCAAATAACCTAAGATTGTTAATGCAGGCATTTTGAGCTTGCAGCGCCTGGTTAACCTGGGTGCGGGCCTGAAGCTGGCGGTTTTCTTCCTGCAATCTTGCCATGTCGCCGGTTTGGGCTCGCAAGGCCGCCACTTCGCTCTCGCTCTTTTGCGCGCGTAATTTGGCCTTCTCGATTTCTACGCTTTGCCCGCGCAGCCGGATGACTTCGGCCCGCAGTTTCGCCAGCTCATGCACCTGTTCGGGCGAAGAACTGCCGGCCTGGACCACCAGATTGGAGAGCCGTTCATTCTCGGCCACCAACGGGGTCAGTTGATCCACTTGCTGTCGCAAAGCCTCGGTGTCCGCGCGGGCTTTGATGACGGATTGATGTTCCATCGCAACCCCGACACCCAGGGCGATAACCGCGGCGAATAAAGCAATTTTGACCGGAGCCACAGCAGGACAATAGGCAAGCCGCGCGAACTCGGCAACTTTAAATTAAATCCCTTCATTATTATTTGGCCAATGGCATTTTGAACACCATGAAAATCGAAATGATCCAAATAGATTAAGATTAAGAAGGATTAGGATCTTAAGATCCTGAGGGATGGGCTGTGCTGGTTCGAATGACCAGTTCCACCGGCAGGCGCCTTGATTCCGGGCGCTCGCCTTGTCGCAGTTTTTGCATCATTTCCAGCGCTGCCACACCGAGGCGAAATTTGGGCTGCCGGACGGTGCTGAGAGGCACGCGAAAATGTTCGCTGAGGAGGATGTTGCCGAACCCGGCGATGGAAAGGTCTTCGGGAATTTTGATGCCTTGATTCAAAAAAACGTTGGCCGCGCCTATGGCCACCAAGTCGCTGGCCGCCTGGATGGCGGTCATGGAAACGGATTCGTTGATCATTTGCGTGGCGGCTTTGGCGCCCTCTTCGATGGAGGAGCCGGCGGTGAAGAGAAGTCGGTCGTCAGTCTCGATGGACGCCTCGCGCAAGGCGCGCCGATAACCCTCGAGACGTTCGTTCGCCCAGGGCGAGCCGCTCGCGCCGCACAGGAAGGCGATCTCTCTATGGCCCAATTCCAGGAGATGCCGCGTCATCAAATAGCTGCCTGCCAGGTCGTCAGTTTCGACATTGAGGAATTGCGCGCAAAAGGGGGCGCGGTGACCCAGAATGACGGTGGGCGTTTGCCGCCGCCACAATTCTTCGTAAATCGGCGCGGCGGGCCCGAGCCGGTAAACCGGAAATACGAAAAGCCCATCCACCCTCCGGGAAAGCAGACGGCGGATGCACGCCTCCTCGCGCTCGGGAATGTTCAGGCTATGGGTCATGATCAAGTCATAACCGGCGGCGTGCGCCCCTTCTTCGATGGCGGCGGCGGCCCGGGCAAAGACGGGATTGGCGATGGTGGGCAGCACCAGGCCGAGCAGGTTGGTGGTGCGGTTGCGCAAGCCTTGCGCCATCGAGTCCGGCACGTAACCCATTTGTTGCGCAAGCTGCTGCACGCGCGCCTTGGTCTGGCCCGAAATATCCGAGGCGCCGCGGAGGGCCTTCGAGACGGTCATCACCGAAACGCCTGCCTGCGCCGCAATATCTTTTAATCGAACCATGCGCTTTTAAACGGCCGACCCGCTCCAGTGCAGTTTTTGCCGGACGGTGTCGAAAAATGAACTTCCGCCCAAGTGCATCAATTTGACCGACCGCCGGCTGCGCCGGATGGTGATGGCCTGGCCGGTGCCGAGGGTCGCCTGCAATTGGCCGTCCGCCGAAACCAGGGTCTCCATTCCTTCGCTGCGCAATTGCACCCGCACGGTGGAAGCCAGGCTGACGATCACCGAATGATTGGAAAGGGCGTGCGCGCAAATGGGCGTGATGGCAAACACCGCCGCCGAGGGGCTGATGATCGGCCCACCGGCCGAAAGCGAATAGGCGGTCGAGCCAGTCGGCGAGCTGACGATCAAACCATCCCCGCGATAACAGGTCAATTCTTTATCGTTGACACTCACATCCAATTCAATCACCCGCGAAACGGCCCCGTGGCTGATGACGATATCGTTCAAGGCGGAAATCCGAATCGATTGTTCCTGGCATTGGCCGGTCGCCTCGAGGAGGGGACGCGATTCGATGACAAAATCATTGCGCCAGATCCTTTGCAGGGCGCCCCCGAGATCCGTGGAAGAGACGGCGGTAAGGAATCCAAGGCGTCCCGCATTGATGCCCAGAATCGGCGTGTCAATACCATTAAGATCGTGCGTGACGTGCAGCATCGTACCGTCGCCGCCAAAAACCAGCAGCAGGTCGGCCGCCCGCGCCAACTCGGCCACGCCGGCAAAGGTGCCGCACTTCAACCCCGCCAGCCGCGCCGTCTCCTGTTCCGCGACGACGATGCGGCCGGTGCGGGCAATGAGGGCGGAGGTCCGCAAAACGGCGGCGCGGCTGGCCGGTTTTTCGAAGTTTGCGACCAAGCCAATGCGCTGCAGGAGTTTAACCTTTTTTTTCAAGCAAAACTAAAAATTCCTTGTTGCCGGCCGGTCCCAGCAGCGGGGATTCGGTCTGTCCGCTCCATTTCAGGCTGGTTTTTTCGCGGACAAATCCAGCGAGCTCCTCCAGGACGCGGGCATGAATCGCCGGGTCGGTAATGACGCCGGCGCCTTTGTCGGCCTCTGCTTTGCCCGCTTCGAATTGAGGTTTCACCAGCGCGAGGATTCTACCGCAACGGCCCAGCAATGCAACGGCGGCAGGCAGAATCTTTTGCAGCGAGATGAAGGAACAATCGGCCACGACCAGATCGGCGCCGGCAAAAGGCGGCGGCATCTTTTGCGGGGTGAGCGAGCGGGCGTTGGTTTTTTCCATGACGATGACTCGCGGGTCGCGGCGCAGTTTCCAGGCCAGTTGGCCGCGGCCCACGTCCACGGCGTAAACTCGAGCCGCCCCATGCTGCAATAAACAATCGGTAAAGCCGCCGGTGGATGCGCCCAAGTCAACCGCTGTCGCATCCTGGACCTCCAACTGAAAATGGCGCAAACCATGTTCGAGCTTTTGGCCGCCCCGGCTGACATAGCGTTCGGGCAGGGATAGAACGATTTCGTCATCCGGCTTGACGGGGTCGCTTGGCTTTCGCGCGAGATTTCCGCTGACTCGCACGGTCCCCGCCAGAATGGCGCGCTTGGCTTTTTCGCGGCTTTGGCACAAGCCGCGTTCGACTAATTCCTGGTCCAGCCGCGGCCATGGCATAAGCGGCCTCGAAGGCTAAACCCCCTTTTGACGAAGGCGGCGTTCCACCTCCCGAAAGGTGCCGAGAAACACATCGTTTTCGGTGATCGTCTTCTTGGCCACGCTCGGCAACATCGCCAGCTCGGCAAAGTTCAGGACACAATGGACGCTTTGGGCGAAGGCCTGCATCGCGTTCAAACTTTCCACGCTCGGGCCAATCAAGAAAAAAGTGGCGTACCGCCGCCGCGCCATGGGGAGGGCCTGGATCATTTGCAGGCTGGCATTTTCCAGCACGGTGCCGCCGCCAAAATCTTCCTCAATGACCACGGCCTGGTAATTGACCTGGTTGTAGCGGGCGTCGAATTGGGGATGGGTGTCCACCGCATGCACTTTGTAGCCCATTTCGACAAAGGCGGCGGTGGCGGCGGCCAGCGTTTCCGGCGTGTTGATGGCCAGCAAGGCGGGATGATCGTCGGGCCCGATGAAATCAAATTCTTCCATGCTTACTTGAGTTTCAGGTTCGAGGGAAAAGCCGGCGCGGATTTCGCCGGGTCGGCTTTCATTTTCAAGTCGGTGCTTAGGGTCGCTTCCCCGCGCGCTTTCTTGACCCGGTCGATGCCGCGCGAGACCACTCCGCGCTTGCTCGAATAGGTCAAGGCCGTTTCTTCCGAGATGGCGCTTTGCTCGTAGCTTTCCAGGCAGGCCTGGTCGAAATTCCGCCAGCCGAAGGTGTGATTGGATTCGATGATTTCGTAAAAGCTTTTGCCCTCGCTCTCGCCATGAATGATTGTTTCCTTGGTCCGCAGGTTCGCTCCCATGATTTCCAGCAAAGCATGGCGTCCGCCTCCCACGCGCGGGGCCAAACGCTGGCTGATGACCCACCGCAGGGTATCGGCCAAGCGGAGACGAATTTGTTCCTGGTCCTCGGGTTCGAACATTCCGAGGATGCGGTTAATGGTCTGGCCGGAATCAATGGTGTGCAGCGTGCTCAAAACCAAGTGTCCGGTTTCCGCCGCGCTCAAACCAATCTCGACCGTTTCGCGATCGCGCATTTCACCGACCAGCACCACCTTGGGCGCCTGGCGCAAGGCCGCGCGCAAGCCCGTGGCAAAACTGCTGAAATCGCTGCCCATCTCCCGCTGATTAAACGTCGCCTTTTTGTGCGGATGAACGAATTCCACCGGGTCTTCCAATGTTATTATGTGGATGGATTTGGTGGTGTTGATTTCGTTGAGAACCGCCGCGAGCGTCGTGGACTTGCCCGAACCGGTCGCGCCTGTGACCAGCACGAGTCCCGTCTTTTCCAGCGCCACTGTTTTAAAAATGTCGGGCAATTTAAGTTGGGCCAGCGTCGGAATTTCCGTGGTCAATTTTCGCATCACGATGGAAAATTTGCCGCGCTGCGTGAAAATATTGACTCGAAAACGAAGCTGATCGCCCACGCTGTAAGACGAATCACAGGAACCGGTTTGGAGCAGGTCTTCGGTCAGGCGGGCGCTGCCGGCGATTAAATTCAAGGCGATCATCTCGGTCTGGTAAGGGGTGAGCAGATCGAGCGGCGGATTGGACATCACCGGCACCAATTGGCCGTTGTGTTCCACTTGCAAAGGCCGGTCCACCGTGAAATTCAGGTCTGAAACATCCCCCCGCCGGCGGATCATGGTATCGGTTTGCCGTTCCATCCCCAGCATGGTCGAAAGAATATAATCCAAATCAGTTCGGCGCATAATTTAAAGACCCCGGCGAAGTCAGATTTCCTCCTCCTCGGGCGGCTTGGACAGGAATGGACGGAACTTCTTCTTGTCGATGCATTTGTCGTAGGCTTCGTCTGGGGAAATTCGCTTCATTTTCAGGTGGTCCATGATCGAATCGTCCAGTGGCATGTTGCCGTATTTTTTGCCGACTTGGATCATGCCGGGAATCTGGTGGGTTTTGCCTTCGCGCACCAGGTTGGCCACGGCGGTGTTAAAAATAAGGATTTCCAACGCCGCCACCCGTCCCTTGCGGTCAACCCGCTTGAAAAGATTTTGCGCGACGACGCCTTTGAGCGCCTCGGAAAGGGTGGCGCGGATTTTGTTTTGTTGCTCGCCCGGAAAAACGTCAATAATGCGATCCACCGTCTTGGCCGCGCTCTGGGTGTGCAATGTGCCAAAAACCAAATGGCCGGTGCTGGCCGCAGTCAGGGCCAATTCGATGGTTTCCAAATCGCGCAATTCGCCGACCAGAATAATATCAGGATCTTCGCGCAACGCCCCGCGCAAGGCCGAAGCGAAAGACTTCGTGTGCAAGCCCACTTCCCGATGGTTGACCAGGCAGCTTTTGCTCTCATGCACGAATTCGATCGGGTCTTCGACCGTGATGATATGGTCGCGGCGATTCTTATTCGAGTAATCGACAATGGCGGCGAGGGTGGTCGATTTGCCGGAACCCGTCGGGCCGGTCACGACGACAAGGCCCTTATGCAGCATGGCAAATTTCTTCAGGACTGCGGGCAACGGAGCGTCGAATTTTTCAAAATCCTCGAAGGAAAGCACCTTGCTGGGAATTTGCCGGAAGACGGCGGCGATGCCGTTTTTTTGCGTGAAAAAATTGGCGCGAAAGCGCGAGACGCCGGCGATTTCGTAGCCGAAATCAACATCCCCAGTTTCCTCGAACGTTTTTATTTTGTACTCGGGCGCGATCTCGTAGAGCATGATCTTGAGATGATCGTCCTCCAGCGGAGGCAAATCGACGCGGGTCAGTTCGCCATTGATGCGCAGAATGGGAGGGTTGCCCGAAGAGAGATGCAGGTCCGAAGCTTTCTGCTCGAACATTAAATTGAAAAGTGCATCAATTTTCGCCATAAGATTAATCGTGCCGGACACGAATGTTTTAACAAATCCCCCGCAGACTGCAAGCCAATGAATTCCATCGCCGGGCAAATCGAAGACGAGATACGCCGGCGGGGTCCCATGTCGCTGGCCCGTTTTATGGAATTGGCGCTCTACGCGCCGGGCTTGGGCTATTACGAACGCCAGCGGGAAATCGGGCGGCGCGGCGATTTTTTTACGAGCGTCAGCGTCGGTTCTTTATTTGGCGAACTGCTCGCCTTCCAATTTGCCCAATGGTGGGACAGTGAGAATACCTCCGGCGACCTGCAAATTATCGAGGCCGGCGCGCACGAAGGAAGATTGGCTGGCGATATGCTGGATTGGTTCCAGCGCTGGAGACCCGATCTTTTTGCGCGCCTGGACTTCTGTTTGATCGAACCTTCGCCGTTGCATCGTGAATGGCAGACGCAAAACCTGGCCCCCTGGCTATCAAAAGTAAAATGGAGAAGCCATCTTTCCGAACTCGCCTCCGGCAAAGCCAGCCGAATTGTTTTCTGTAACGAGCTTCTCGACGCCATGCCGGTTCATCGTCTCACCTGGAACGCCGCGAAAAGAGAATGGCGGGAATGCCGGGTGGCTTGCACCGGCCAGGGTTTTGCGTGGCAAGTGATGGAAATGGCTGGCTCTCCACCGAACGTTGACCTCGAATTGGCCGCCATCTTACCCGAAGGTTTCATCATCGAATATTCGCCAATGGCGATAGCGTGGTGGAAACAAGCCGCCGAAACTTTGGGCCACGGCAAGCTGTTAACCATCGACTACGGTCTAACCAGCGACGAACGGTTTTCTCCAGAGCGGCGCGATGGCGCCTTGCGCGCGTTTGCTGCTCACCATCTCGTCAACGATCCGCTGGAAAATCCAGGAGAGTGCGACATTACTTCTCACATTGATTTTTCCGCAATTGAACAAGCCGGGCATTCCGCCGGACTTTGGACCGAAGCATTCATTACGCAGGCGAAGTTTCTGACGCAAATCCTGGCGCAAACCCAAGCTGTCCCAGGCCATTTTGCCGCATGGACGCCCGCTCGCGTCAAACAATTTCAAACCCTAACCCACCCGGAGCATTTAGGCCGGGCCTTTCGTGCCCTGGTCCAATCCCGGGCGGGTTAATCTTTCCACCACAACGATAAAGACAATTTGCAGCGGAATCCGCAGGAACAACCCTGCCGTGATCCACGTAAGCCCATGCCCAAGATGATCGTGAAACATTTTTATATTGGCCGGAAATACGGCAACCAGCAGCGCGATCAACCCATAACCCGCCCACCTCCGGCAAGCGGGCACCAGCACCCCAAGACCGCCCAAAATCTCGAACACCCCGCTAATATAAACCAGCGCAAGCGGATGGGGCAGGAATGAAGGCACGATAGTCAAGTAAAATGAACTGTTGAGAAAATGCGCTGTGCCCCCGCCCACAAAAAATAAGGCCAGCACTATACGAGATATGGCCCGGGAATTCACGCGGGCTTCCGTTCTCGTCGCGCGCGCAGGTGACTCCATAGCTGGGGCACGACGGGGGCGGACAAGGCGAGAATTAACAACAATCCCGTCAGCATTCCAGCCACTTCCCGCGGCTGACGGGCGTGGATCAGCCCGTCATTCAAAACCGCAATGGCCGCAATGCCCAGCAACGTCCCCGTCACCGAGCCAATCCCGCCGAAAATACTCGTGCCGCCCAAGACCACCGCCGTAATGGCGTACAGTTCGTAGCCGGTGCCGGCGTCCGCCTTGGCCTGGCCAAGCCGCGCCGTATAAATAATTGCGGCCAGCGCGGCAATCACCCCGGCCAGAACATAAATAAAAGCGATGCGCCTCTCGACCGGCAGCCCGGCGTAACGCGCTCCTTCGGGTGAAAATCCAATGGCGCGAAAAGACCGGCCATGTATCGTGCGATGAACCAACAACCAAATCCCAATCGCGACGAGGATAAAGACGGGCGCTTGGGTGGGCAGGCCCATCCATCGTTCCTGCCCGAGAAAAAGAAATGACGCCGGAAAATTGGTGAACGTATCCACCCCATGCGTGATCGCTTCGGCCAAGCCCCGAAACAGCGAATAGGTGCCGAGAGTGACAATCAACGGTGGCAAGCGCAGCCAAGTGATGAGCGAGGCATTCAGCCCACCGGCGAGGGCGCCGATTCCCAGCGTGCAGCAGCCGGCCATCAGCGGCGTCAAACCCGCGTCGCGCCACAACTTTCCAAAAAGAATGGCGCACAAACCCAGCAGGGAACCGAGCGAAAGATCAATTCCGCCGGTCAAAATAATTGGCGTCATGGCTAGCGCGAGCAAACCAATCTCGACCGAATGCCGTACGACATCGAAGATACTGTCGAGCGTGCCGAAATTGCGGCCGACCGTGTCGAAATAAATCCATTCCGCCACCACCACGAAAAATAAAAGCGTCTCGTGCCGAAAAAGGAGGGTCTTGAGTTTGCTCATCGTTGTTCCTTTCTCGCTCGCAGTCCATCGGCCACCACGGCCAAAAGGATGATGGCGCCCTGAATGGCTTTTTCCCAATAAGCTTCGATGTGCAGAAAAGTCAGCGCGGGACTGATGCAGATCAAAAGAAGAAAGCCCGCGAAGACGCCCCAGAGATTGCCTCGTCCGCCCGAAATGGCCACGCCGCCCACCACGACGGCCGCAATCGTCTTGAGTTCAAGCCCGGTGCCGGATTTCGGATCGACTTGCGGCGATTGCACAATGTTCATCATCGCGGCCAGACCAACCAGAGCGCCCATGAAAAGGAAGGTGAGGAACTTGACCCGTTGGGGACGAAGACCGGCCAAGCGAGCGGCTTCGGCATCCGAACCAGTGGCGTAGATAAACCGGCCAAAAGAAATATTTCTTAAAGCAAGTCCCAGCGCCACCAGTAAAGTAAGAGCGGCCGCGATCAGAACCCATTGGCCAGTCCTTTGACTCAAGCCGAACCATTGCACACCATCAGGGAGATTGACGAACTCACCCTGCCGCAGCCAGCGCAGCCCTTCCCGCCAAGTGACCATGGTCGCCAGCGTAACCACAATCGACGGCAGCCGCAATCCGGCCACTAGCATCCCATTGATCGCCCCGAGCGCCGCTCCCAGCGCCACGGAAGCAGGCAAAACAAGTGCCAGCGGCCATTTGTCCGCCGCAAGCAAACCGGCGCATACCCCGCAAACCGCAAATTGCGAGCCCACCGAAATGTCGATTTCGCGCCCAATAATAACCAGCGTCATGCCGCAGGCAACCACCAGCGTGGGAGCCTCGCGCGCCAGCAACGACAGGAGCGGTTGCGGCTGAAAAAAGGCCGGCGCGGCCACCGCCATGACCAGAAGGAGCGCGCAGAGCGCCAGCGCGACCGAAATTTCGCGAAAATATTTCACGCCGCCATCGTCTCCTGCCCCAGCGCCGCAGCCATCACACTCTGGGCGGTGGCAGTGTGGCCGTCGAGAATGGCGGCCAGCGTTCCGCCCCGCATGACGCCGATGCGCGTGCTCATACCCAGAACTTCCGGCAAATCGGACGAAATCATAATGACGGCCAGCCCCTGCGCTGCCAGGCGGCGAATCCATTTGTGAATTTCCGATTTCGCCCCCACGTCCACCCCTTGCGTCGGCTCGTCAAGAATAAGGACTTTCGGGCCGGCCGCCAGCCAGCGCGCGAGGGCGACCTTTTGCTGATTGCCCCCGGAGAGCGTGCCGGCCGGCGAGTCCGGGGAGTAAGTCTTGATGGCCAGTTCCCGAATATATTTTTCGGCGACGCCATGTTCCGCGCGGAAGCGAAGCCAGCCGCCCGGAAACAGCACGGGATGAATTCCCATGGTTATATTGGCTGCCACGCTCATTGCCAGAATCACGCCATGACGCCGGCGGTCCTCGGGGACATAGCCGATGCCGAGAGCAATGGCGTCGCGAGGCGAATGAATGCAAATGGGCTGGCCATGGAGCGCGATACTGCCGCTGTCGGCTGGAGTGATGCCAAAGAGCACTCGCGCCAATTCAGTGCGTCCCGCCCCGACTACTCCGGCGAGGCCAAACACTTCGCCCGCCCGCACCTCAAAGCTGATATTGCAAATGCCGCCTGCGGCACAGTTGACTTCGCTCAAGGACAAGACCGGCTCTCCCGGCGCGTTTTCCGCCACCGGATAAATAGCCGAAACCTCGCGGCCGACCATCATCCGAATCAGCCCTGCTTCATTGATTTGCCCCACTTCATTCGTGCCGACGCTTTCGCCGTCGCGCAAAACAGTGACCCGGTCGCCCACGGCAAAAATCTCTTCGAGGCGATGTGAAATATATATGACACCGACGCCGTCGCGGCGCAAATCGCGAATGACGGCGAAAAGCAGTTCGACTTCCTTCCGGGTCAGCGAAGCGGTCGGTTCGTCCATGATCAAAATCCGCGCCCCCGCGCCGAGGGAGCGGGCAATTTCGATCAATTGCTGTTGCGGCATGGAAAGCCGGCGGATTTCAGTGTCGGGATCGATTTGCGCGCCAACCCGCTGCAATAGTTCACGCGCGCGGCTGCGGCGCTCCGCCCATCGCACGCGGCGAAAGCTCTGCGGCGCTTCCAAACCAAGGGCGATATTTTCCGCCGCGCTGAGATCGGGAAAAAGCGCGGGCTGCTGGTAAATCGCGGCGATGCCAAGCTGGCGCGCGGAAGCGGGCGTCAGACGCGAGACAACTTGTCCGTCAATCGCCATCGTGCCGCTATCGGGCGAGTGCGCCCCGGCAATGACCTTGATCAAGGTCGATTTTCCCGCGCCATTTTCGCCCAGCAACGCATGGACTTCCCCGGCGTCGAGCGAGAAGGAAACTCCTTTCAGCGCCCGCACCGCCTGGAAGGACTTGGTGATCGAATCGAGTTGGAGCAGCGGGGGCATGGAGATCAACGTTTGAGCAAGACATCCCGCTCGTAACGTTTCACCTCGTCAAGCCAGGCGACGCCCACGGGCACGCCGGACTGCCGGCAATAAAAATCCCAAACCGCGCCGTGGGGGAGGGTTTTGTTTTCTTCCAAGAGCGCAAGTCGAGAGGTAAAGTCGCCGCCCGCCTCAGCCGCCCGCAGCGCGGCGATCGGTTCGAGCAAGGCAATGAGCAACGCTTTGATCATGGCGCGCGCGCCAATGGTCCAGGCGGCGACGCGATTGATGCTGGCGTCAAAATAATCCAGCCCAATGTGCGTGCGGGCAAGAAAATCGCCGCGCACCAATTCCTGAGCGATGGCTTGCAGTTCGTCGGTGAGAATCACGACGTGGTCGCTGTCCCACCGCACGCCTCGGCTGACGTGCAGCAGAATTTCATCGAGCGCGCCCAGCACGGAGGAGATTTTATCGGCAATCGTCTCGGTCGGATGATAATGGCCCGCGTCGAGGCAGAGCAGCTTTTTATTTTTGATCGCATAACCCAGATAGAATTCGTGAGAACCGACGACGTAACTTTCCGACCCAAGCCCGAAGAGCTTTGGCTCGACCGCATCCACGTTATATTTCGGATTGACTGGCCGGGCAAAAATTGCATCCAGCGATTGGGTCAGCCGTTCACGCGGGCCTTTGCGATCCACCGGCGTATCTTTGCAGCCGTCGGGAATCCAAATATTGGTGACACACGTCGAGCCAAGCGCGCGTCCCATCGCCGCGCCGATTTCGCGACAGGCAATGCCGTGTTCAATCCAGAATTGACGTATCCCCTTGTCGCGATGAGACAGCGTAAAACCTTCCGCCGCTTTCGGATGGGAAAAGAACGTTGGATTAAAATCCAGCCCCACTTTTCGCGCCTTGGCCCAGTCGATCCATTCCTTAAAATGCGATGCATCCAACTCGTTGCGTTCCACCCCTCTTCCGCTGGTTTCCGCATAAAAGGCGTGAAGATTGAGGCGATGCCGTCCGGGCAAAAGATCAAAGGCCATTTCCAAGTCGGCCCGCAACTCCTCGGGGTTGCGCGCCTTGCCCGGGTAGTTGCCCGTCACGGCCAATCCGCCCCCGAGAGCGCCGCCGGAGTTTTCGAACCCGCCGACGTCATCGCCTTGCCAGCAATGAAGCGAGAGAGGGATTTTTGCCAGGCGCCGCAAAGCAGCATCGGTATCGACGCCGCGCTCGGCAAAAATCTGGCGGGCGAGTTTGTAAGCGGCCTCGATTTGTTTGAGGGGCGTCATAGTGTAAGTCAGATGCTTAGTGTTAAAAATCGAAGGCCCCTTTGGCGAGCGCAAAGTTCCTGCGTTCTTGCCACAATGGAATTTTGCGATAGGATCAATGCCCGATACTTTGGTCATTAATGAAATTTATCTCAGCCTGCAGGGAGAGAGCACTTTCGCGGGACTGCCTTGCGTTTTCGTGCGTTTGACGGCGTGCAATTTGCGCTGCTCGTATTGCGATACGGCCTATGCCTTCACTCAAGGACGCGAGATGACCGTGACGGAGGTCGCGGCGCGAATTCACGAGCTGGCGCGGCCTTTTGCGCCAAAATTGCCTTTGGTTGAACTGACCGGCGGCGAACCGCTCTTGCAGAAAGATTCCTTGCCTTTGATGGCCGGGCTTTGCGACGCCGGATTTACGGTCTTGCTCGAAACCAGCGGAGCCCTCGATATTGCGCCGGTGGACTCGCGGGTGCATCGAATCATGGATTTGAAATGCCCGAGCAGCGGGGAATCCAAACGGAATCGGTGGGAGAATTTGCCGCATCTCAAAGGCGGCGATGAAATCAAGTTTGTCATTGGCACGCAGCAGGATTACGACTGGGCCAAGGAAACCCTCCGCGCCCACAATCTCGCCGCCGTCTGCCCCGTGCTTTTCTCGTGGGTCGCGCCGCTGCAACCGCGCCAACAAGACAAATCCTTGCGCAAAATGCCCGACGGCCATGCGCCCATTTCGCGAGTCGAATTGGTGGAAAAAATTATCGCGGATGCGCTGCCCGTCCGCTTTCAACTCCAGATGCACAAGTTCATCTGGCCGCCCGACCAGAAAGGCGTGTAAATGCGAACCAAAACACAAAGGGTCCGGGAGCTTTTGCGCGCTTACGAAGCGCCCGCCGGGCAGTGGCCGATGGTTTGGGAACGCGCTCACGGGGTCAATGTTTGGGACGCGGAGGACCGAAAATATATAGATTTGACAGCGGCCTTCGGGGTGGCGGCGGCCGGACATGCCAATGCCCGCGTTGTTGCGGCTGGCCGCCAGCAGATGGGCAAATTGCTTCATGCCATGGGCGATGTCCATCCGCACGCGATGAAGGCGCAACTGTTGCGCGAACTGAGCCGGATTACTTTCGAACGCTGGACGAGCGGGGCGATGAAGGCCAAAACGATGCTCTCGAACTCCGGGTTCGAAGCGGTGGAAACCGCGCTCAAGACCGCTATTCTAGCCACAGGGCGGCCCCGAATTGTCGCTTTTCACGGCGGGTATCACGGGCTGGGCTACGGCGCCCTGAACGGAACGCATCGCGCTTTTTTTCGCGGGCCGTTTCGAGCGCAGCTTCGGGAATTTGGCAGCTTCGTCCCGTTCCCAAAAGCTGTTGAGGATTTGACCGGGCTGGAGAAGCGGATTCGCAAACTTTTGCGAACCAAAAACTTTGGGGCGATTTTGGTCGAGCCGATCCAGGCTCGCGGCGGGATCAATGTTCCACCGGCTGGTTTTTTGCCGATGTTGCGAAAGCTGTGCGATGAATACGGCGCGTTGCTGGCGCTCGACGAAATTTATACTGGCTTCGGGCGAACGGGGAAATGGTTCGCCGCCGAACATAGCGGGACTATTCCCGATTTGATTTGCCTGGGCAAAGCTTTGACGGGCGGCTTTCCGCTTTCGGCCTGCGTTGGCCGCGCGGAATTAATGGACAAAGCCTGGCCGCCCATAAAAGGCGAGGCCATTCACACCAGCACGTTTCAAGGGCACCCGGTGGGATGCGCCATGGCGCTGGCCCAGATCAACGAAATCGACACCCGCTCTTTGCCCGAGCGAAGCGCCGCCATGGGTGAGTATCTGATGCAACTGCTGCGCTCGGAAATTCCCGCGCCCAAACATTCCATTGAAATTCGCGGCTGCGGCTTGATGGTCGGAATGGAAATTCATCCGTCAGTTTGCGCCTTGAAATTAGTCGATCAAATGCTCAGGCGGGAGTTTATTCTTCTGCCGGAAGGCGAGTTCGGAAATGTCATTAGCTTCACGCCGCCGCTGACGATCACGCGAGCCCAGCTTTCCGCGACGGTCCAGGCTTTGCAAAAGTCGCTCGTCTTATGAAACTTTCGGAGATCAAAAAAGTTCTGGTCGAGCGGGATTTGAAACTAACCAAATCGCTCGGCCAAAATTTTCTCCACGACCAGAACCAGCTTCGGCGGATTGTCGCGGCGGCCGAGTTGCAACCCACGGACAAGGTTTTGGA
>DASRLE010000678.1:0-13598 GCA_035648615.1 Saccharimonadales bacterium (SeqCode)
GGCCAGCGCGCCCGTTCCCGCCGACGCCACCCTCAAGGAGATCATCGCCGCCGGCCAAAAGCTCGAGTCCAAAGTGCTGGTCAAGGCGGTGCGCCTCTATTTGACCCGGCGGCTGGATGTTTATTGGGGCGTGGTCAAACAAGTCTGACTTTGCGCTTTGAACCGCTGCGTCCCGTGCTTATTCTGCAAGGGTGAGCGCACTCCTCATTAGTCTTTTGAGCGCCCTGCTTGCGGCCGCGCCCGCAGATTCCGCCGGCAGCGCGGGGGCCAGCGCCGTTGTCAATACCAACGACCCGGTGGAGCGCGACTATCGCAAACTCCTTCTCGATGATGACGCCGCCGAGCAGGACGTGAACAAATGGTCCGAGACCGCCGAATCCTTTGCCAAAGCTGGCGCGGGCGATCCTAAAACCACCCTGCACCTGCGCGTTGAACAACGCCTCGACGGCATCAAAAAGGAATACGAAGATTTCGTGCAGCGGCATCCTGATCACATCAAAGTGCGGCTCGCTTACGGCAGTTTTTTAAACGACCGGGACGACGAAGAGGGCGCTTTTGTCCAATGGGATCACGCCCATGTGCTCGATCCAAAAAATCCCGCCGCCCTGGACAACCTGGCCAATTATTATGGACATCGCGGCCCGGTGCGGAAGGCCTTTGAATACTATGACAAAGCCATTGCCATCGACCCCAATCAATCCGTTTATTACCACAACCTCGCGGTAACGGTGTATATGTTTCGCGCCGACGCGCGCGAATACTACCAGTTGACCGAGCAAGAAGTGTTTGACAAGGCGCTGGAACTTTACCGCAAGGCGATCAAGCTGGACCCGGATAATTTTGTGCTGTTCACCGATTACGCCGAATCGTTTTACGGCACCAATCCCCCTCGCTGGCAGGATGGTTTGACCGCCTGGACGCAAGCGCTCAAAATCGCCCACGACGAGGATGAACGCGAGGGGGTTTACATTCACTTGGCCCGCATCAACCTGAAGCTGGGACAGTACGTCGAGGCCCGGGCCAGTTTAAATGCCGTGACCAATGCGATGTATGACACGTTGAAAAACCGCCTGTCGCGCAACTTGGACGAGGCGCTTAAAAAAGTCCCGGCCAGTGATATGCCCCGCAACTAAAGGGTCGAAGTGCATTGCGGGCAGCGCGTGGCTGCCGCAGGGATGATCGAGAAGCAAAACGGACAATCCTTCTTGGGCGCCTCCGGCGGCGCGTCCGGTTTGCGGTGCAGTTTGTTGATCGTTCTGACCCAAAGAAAAATCGTGAAACTCACCAGCAAAAACGAAAGCACCGCATCCAAAAAAGCGCCATAAGACAGGACCGGCACCTTCGCCGCTTTCGCATCCTCGACCCTGGCGTAATGCTTCGCCGACAAGATCAGCACGCGATGCGACAAATCGATGCCGCCCGTTAAAAGGCTGAGCGGCGGCATGATGACATTGGTCACCAGCGAATCGACGATCTTGGTGAAGGCCGCTCCGATAATAACGCCGACGGCCAGGTCAATCACATTGCCGCGCATGGCGAAATCCCGAAACTCCTTCAGCAACGGATGGGCTTGTTTAATCGGTTTGCCGAGCTGGTCAAAAATCAACTTGACTCGTTCTTGTGCCATAATTCAAAAATGTTCCCTTAAAAAGTTTATGCTTCGGTCCAGCTCGCTGGAATGGGCGCTGTGCCGCGCTTCCAAATTGATTTGGCAGAAAATGCCAACGCTTTGACCGCCTCGTCCGCTGGAACGGACGGCCTCAAATCCATAACCGTAGGTGGCCAGGACCTGCCACATGCCGGTGCGCGAGCGATAGCCCAGGCCAAGCCCCGCCCCGGAGTTAAAATCGCCGGGCTGCCCCAGTCCCGGCAAATAATCCATCTCGGCGACCGAGCCGATCGGTTTCAGGCTCCATTGCCGGGCCGGGTCGAGCGGAAAGCTATATTGGGCGGTGACACAAACAAAGCGCTGCGCGCTCAGTTCTTCGTTGAAGTATCCGGGAATGACCAGCGGAAATTCAGAGATCAACGGCAGGTTCCCCCCTAAACGGTAAGCGCTGAAGCGGTCCGCGTTCATGCTCGTTCCGGCTGTCAAACTAACGTCAAAGGATTGCCGGGAGGCCGGCAGGGTATAGACCAGCAACGCCCGGGCCCAAAAAAGTTGCGATGTCTCATTAAGCGCGCGGTCGTCGTCAAAACCATACTGGCCCGCGCCGGTCCGATACTGGCCGTCGTACCAAGCGGACAACTCCATGGCCATGTCGGGATTCATGAGCGGTTCGCGCCCGCCAAAGCGCAGTCCGGCCCGCCACTCCACAGTGGAATGATCGCTGGGCAGGGCAAAAGCCGGGCTGGTGTCATTCCGCTCGTAAATCGAATAATGCTCTTTGATCCGCAGCACACCGGTCAAAGGAATGTGGCTTCCCGGATTAAAGAGGTGATAAATCGAGGCGGACGTTTCCAGGCTGTGGCCAAAAAATGATTCGTCCGGAAAATATTTTCCGCCGCGCACCTCATAAAAATTGTCCTCGAAACCGCCTCCCGCCAAACCAATGCCCAAGTCTGTATTGGGCCCGAGCAGGCCGGCAAAGCCTGCTTCCGAATCCACAAAAACACCGGCAAAGGCCAGGCGCAACGTCATATTGGTGCGAAAAAAATTCGGTTCGTTGAGGTAATAAAAACCGTAGCCAGAAAAGGGCGAAGCGCCCCGCAACGCCTGGCTGTAACCCAACTGGATCAATTCGCGTTTATCCGGGTCCAATTGCCCAAAGGCCATCCGGTTGATCAGCAAAACCGCCAAAACACTCAGTTCGCCATATCTTCGCATGGCCCGGTTGTATATAAAATTGCCGGTGGACGCAAGCGGCCTGTCTGCCTTGCGTTCTGCCCCTGCCGGATTATGATTCCTCCATGAAGGTTGGCAAACTCCTGCATACGCGCTATCGAGTCAATGACTTGGAACGAACAGTCCGCTTTTACAAAGATGTTTTGGGCCTGGTGGAACTGCGCCGCCATAAATCCCCCCGCGGTTCCGAATTGGTTTTTCTCAAGACAGAGGGCAGTGAGGAAATGTTGGAATTGTGCTCTTTTCCGGCCAGCGGCCCAGTCAATGTGCCGCCCGACCTGACCCACCTCGCCTTCGAGGTGCAAAGCCTCGAAGAGTTCGGACGCCATCTCGCCTCGTTGGGCTTGAAATATTCCGACGGCCCCACCTTGCGCGCCAGCGGCGGCGGCATCGCTTTTATTGACGCCCCGGAAGGTTATGAGATCGAACTCATCGAACCCTCCACACAGAAAGACCTGGCCTAGCCACCGGTGAAGGGCGGTCTTATGCGGCGGCTTAGACGATTCCTCGGCAGCGCTGCGGGCTTGTTTCTGCTGGGTCTGGCCGTGGTTGCGGCGCTGCCGCTATGGTTTCCATGGGTTCTGTCCCCGGTCCTCGCGCACTTTCGCGTGCAATACTCGGGTTACCAGCGGCGCGGCTTCACTCATTTTTCTGTCAATAATATCGAATACACCTACAAGGGCACGACGATCAAGGCCGCCCATGCCGAAACCCTTTTGCCCACCGTCTGGCTCTGGGAACAATTCTTGACTCCACCGTCCCGCCAGGAGGTTTTCGTCACCACCCGCGATTGGCAAATCGACATTTTCCCCGAGGCTTCAACCAATCCGGCCTCCGTTTATCACAGCCTGGAACAAACCTGGCCGTGGGTGGACGGCATTCGGCAGTGGGCGCCCAAAGGAATCGCCCAGCGCGGAAAGATCCGTTTCCCCGGCGAGGAACTATCCGTGTTCGAGGCGCGATGGAGCCATAGTCAAGTGATCGCCACCGTCTCCGACGCGCTGTTGCATCAGACCGCGCAGGCCCGCATTGCCCTTGGGGCGGACTGGGACGGCCGCTTCAAATTGCAGCCCTCGGAAGTCGAGGCGCAAATCATGGTGCGAAAATCGGCCACAACGCTGAATTCCGATCTCTCGCTGCTTTGGCACGGCAACCATGCGGCCATTTCGGCCGAATTTGCCCGTCTCGGCCTTCTGCCCGGCCGTCTGACGCTGGAGGCAAAATCATTTCACCTTCCCGCTAAACAGGTCGGTTTGAAAAAATACCGCGAAGTGACCGGCTCCGCCTCGGGCCGCTGGCAGGACGGAAAATTCCAATTCGATCTTGCCGCTGGAGCGCAACCGGAGAGCGCCACCAATCAGTTGACTCCCCCCCTTTCTGCACTTTTTCATGCCACGGGCAACACCAATGCCTTCCGGATTGAAACGGCGAAAATCTCCTTTCCAGGCGTGAGCGCCGAATTGACCAATGCCTTGGAAATGACTTTTGGCGGCAGGATGATCAATGAAGAAGCCGCCTTGGAACTTAAGGCGGACGTCAGCAAACAGCCCTTGTTGCCGATCACCGGCCAGCTTGATGGAGAGATTTTGCTGCACCGCAAAGAATCGAATGTGCCCGACATTTTCTTCGATCTTTCCGGCGCCAACCTGGTTGGTTTCGGAGTTGCGCCCGGCGCGGCCAATTTGGAAGGCCATCTCATCTGGCCGTGGTTCAAAATCAATTTGCTGAACCTGCAATTTACTAATCACTCGGTCGTCGATGCCAAGGGCGAAGTTAATTTTCAGGAGGGCACCGTTCGAGAGGGAACGGTGCGAATCGACGGTTTAATCGCCAAAAAGTTTTTGCCTCCGGGCCTCGACTACAAAACGCTGTCGCTCTCTGCCGAGTTGAGCGGCCCGCTGGCTGCGCTCCGGCATTCCGGCCGCTTAAAAGTGGGTGGCTTCGCGCTGCCCGGCTTCCGTCCGATGGAGGTAAGCGGTGATTGGCGCGGCCAGTCGTTGACCCTTGAAAATTTCCATGCCGCAGTCAGTCCCGGCAAATCTGTCTTAACGCTTGAAGGTTCGGCGGACCGCCAGTCTGTGCTGTTGAATGCCGCTACTTTAAAAGGCGGTCCGCAAAATCTTTCTTTGCAAAATCCTGCCCGCCTCTCCTGGAGACGGACCGACACCAACCGCGCCTGGCGCATTGCATTGCCAACGGCCCGCTGGCGCGGCGGTGCGTCCGACTTGACCGTGGCGGGAGAGGTGCAGTGGCCCGAGTTCGGTGATTTCTCTGTTGCGGCGCATGAACTGTCTTTGGATTCTTTCCAGGAATTTTGCCTCGCGCCGCTGCCCGCCCTCGATGTGGCTCAACTGCAATCTTCCGCCCGATGGAGCAACGGCCCGATCCATTTTTCCGTCGAGGCGGGCGCCCGCTTCAACCCGGTGAGAAATTCGGGGCTGGCCATTACCAACCTGCCCTTCACCGCCGAAATCAAAGCCACCGGCGATGACCGGGGCGTGAATGTGTCCCACTTTGATGTCACGGCGGCGGACGCCTCCATTGTTTCGGCCCAAGGCTCGGTGCCGGTCACGCTGGATCCGCAAGGAGTCCATTTCCAATTCGATCAACCGCTCAACCTTCAGGCGATGACACGCCCAAACCCGCGTTTCTGGTCGGAGTTGACCGGGCGCCAGCGTTTTACCCTGGAAGCGCCTTCCATTGATCTCGACGTGGCCGGCACATTGCGCGATCCCACCGGCACGCTCAAGTTAGCCGCCCGCCGCATCGATCTGCAATTCGCCACCAATTTTCCGCGTTTGAACATCAGCAACCTGGCCGGCGACCTGGCTCTTTCGCCGCGCCTGATTTCTGTCAATCATTTTGAAGCGCAGGTCGAAGGGCAGCCTTTCACGGCCCGCGGCGGAATGCCCATGCCACGCCGGTGGAGCGATTTGCTGGACTGGCGCAAAGCCCACGGTGAAGTGCGCGGGGCTAATATTCAACTGGCCGCCTTCACCCGCTTTGCGCCGGCAATCCTCTCGCCGCAGGGAGCAGTCAGTCTCGATCTTATCGCGACCAACGGCCATCTTAGCGGTGAACTCATCATTACCAACGCCGTCTCCCAGCCTGTTTCGATGGGAGGCGCGATTCAAAGTCTCTCCGCCGACGTTCGGATGGCCGACGATAAAATTCACCTGGTCCAGTGTTCCGGCTTGGTGGGCGGCGGGCCCGTCGTGGTTACAGGCGACATCGATTTGGGACGCAAGGACCCAATCACCGCCCTGCCCTATTTTAAATTGGAAGCGCGCGGCGAAAAAGTGCCGCTGGCCCGCACCGCCGAAATGATCTTGCGCACCGGTTTCGCCGTGACGCTCTCGGACGAAAAAGGCGGCCAGCCGGTCCTTTCTGGAACCGCCACGCTCTTGAATAGCTATTATTTGAGCGATCCAAAATTACTCGTCCCGGGAAGTCTGGCCGCGCCGGAGAACCGTCCGCCCTACTTCAGCATTCAAACGCTGCCTTTCGCCAATTGGCGTTTGGACCTGCTGGTCGCGGGCACAAAATTTCTGCAAGTCCACAGCCCGTTTTTCAACGGCGTGGTTTCGGCGAATTTTCATTTGAGCGGCTCGTTGCGCGTGCCCTTGGCCTTGGGCGATGTGCAAATCAATTCCGGTCAAATAGAATTTCCGTTCGCCAATCTCAATGTCACGCAGGGAAATATTTATCTCACCACCGCCAGCCCCTATCTGCCGCAATTGCTCATCACCGCTTCCGCCCGCGCCTATGCCTACGACCTGCGCATGCAGGCCAGCGGACCCGCCGATCAGCCGTCTTTCGAGTTCACTTCCACCCCCGGCCTTTCCTCCGACCAAATTTTGCTCATGCTGACCACCGGCGAACTTCCCGTCACCGTGAACTCCTTTTCGACGGAACAGCGAGCCAGCCGCGTGGGAGTCTTCGTCGGTAAAAACACGCTGAGCCAGCTTGGGCTTTTTCCCGGCGGCGAGGAACGGTTGACCGTCGGCGCCGGTGAAGCCTTCGGTGAACTGACTTTTCCGGACGAAGTAATGGAAACTTATTCCGCAGAATACAAGCTGGGCACCAATTGGTCTTTGATCGGCGAATACGATCCCTTCGGCGTCAACCTCGGTTTAAAGTGGCGTTTTTATTCAAAATGAAACGGATCGCGGTTTTTCTTTTGTTGCTGATCGGTGGTCTTTCGCTCGAAGCGGCAGTCAAGCCGAAATCCGCTGAGTTGAGTATTGGGGGTTACGGTCCGCTGGGCGGTTTGGAAATGCGGCACACGCTGCTCCTCCTTGAGAAGGGCGGGAAAAAACCGGCTTTTTACGACGCCACGTTCATCGAGGACGGCGTGGCCATTCTTTTTTCACGTCTCACCGAGGACGGCTACCTGCGCCCGCGAATTTCGGTGGAGTTGACGCTGGCCGATGGCAAAACCGCCCGCTACACCTGGAACGAAACGGCCGCCCAAACCCTTCCCCGCCCGCTGGAGGCCAAGCGCGTTCATTTCCAAATCGACAAGGGCGTCCTTTATTTTTACAAGGATGTCCAAGTCAAGGGTCTGCAACCGGTCAGCCTGCCCAACACGCTTTCCTATTTCATGCAAACAGGTTCTTTAATCCCTCTGAAACAGGATAAAATCTATTCGCCCGAGCGGCTGAAGCAAAGCATCTCGAGCGTCTTGAAAGTGCTGGAAAACAAAGGCTATCGCGACGCCCGCGCCGTGCCCAAAGTGACAGTCAACAATAAAACAGGCGAAGTCGTTCTGTCTCTCCAAGTCGAGGAAGGTCCCCAATCCATTATCCGCTCGGTGCGCGAGGAAATTTTTGGGGCCGAAACCAACCATCCGGCCAAGGTCCGCCTGACGTACCCCGGCAAACCGTTTTCGACTTTTTGGGAACAGGATTACATCCAAGGCGTCAAGACGAATTATTACCGGGGCGGCTTTCCAGACGTCTCGGTCACGGTCAGCACCCTCAAACACGAGGCGGGAACCAACAACGTGCAAGTCGATCTTGAAACCATCGTCAAGCCCGGCCCAAAAATGTACCTGGGCCAGGTCGAGTTTCACGGCGCGAAAAAGACCAGTCGCGCCACCATGGAAGGCCGGGTCAAATTGGAACCCGGCGAACTGGCCGACCGAATCAAGCTGGAGCAAGCGCGCTACCGGCTTTCGCAGTTGGGCGTTTTCGATTCTGTCACCCTCCGCCTCGCGCCCGTCGATGCGCAGAGTGAGGACGCGATTTTCGACGTCAAGGAAGGCAAAACGCTGGAGGCCAGTGTGCTCTTTGGTTTTGGCACCTACGAACTGCTCAGGATTGGCCTGGAAATCGACCAGCACAACATTCTGGGCCTGGCCGACAGTTCCCAGTTGCGCCTTTCGCAATCTTTCAAAACGACCAGCGCCTACTATGTCTATAGCATTCCCGACCTGGTGGCCGAAGACGTCAACCTGTTCATCGACGCTGAGGCATTGAAACGCCAGGAAATTTCCTTCTTGCGCGAAGAGTATGGCGGCGGCATCGGCGCGGAGAAATATGTCCGCCCGCTCAAGACGGATTTCAGCGTGCGCTACGATTACGAGTTGCTGACGGCGTCGCAAATTTATGTCAACCCCAGCGACGGCCTGGCCTCGGCGGTCGCGGGCGCATTTATATTTGACATCAAACACGACCAGCGCGACAACCCCTTATATCCGCACCAGGGCTACAAAGTGTTCGCCAACATCGAAGTGGCCAATCAAGATTACGGCGGCCAGGTCAACTACGAGCGGTTCGATATCGCCACCTCCTACCATCTGCCCATCGGGGCCGGGCGCTGGTTGCACCTGGGCTTGGAGGAGGGCGCGGTCTTCACCGGGCGCGGACCGCAACACGATCTGCCCTTTGACCGCCGGTTTTTTTCCGGCGGCGAAAATTCCATTCGCGGTTACAACGAAGGCGGAGCCGCTTCGCGCGACGCCAACGGCAACCTGGTCGGCGCCGAAACCATGACCCTGGCCAGCCTCGAACTCGAGCAGTCCCTGACCCCAAAACTCTCCTTCGTCGCTTTCCTTGACACCCTGGGCGAAGCCCGGCGGGTCGAAAACTACCCCTTCAATCAAATCCTCATGTCCGTCGGCGCGGGTCTGGGCTGGCGGACCCTGATCGGCCCCATCCGCCTGGAATACGGCTACAACCTAAACCGCCGCCCCGGCGATCCAGCCGGAACGGTTCAATTCTCGGTCGGCTTTCCATTTTAAAGTAAGTGGTTGACATATTTTAAATACTATCGTAACTTAATTATTGATGAACGAAACGGACATTTTGGAGATGGAGTCGGGCTCAATGAAAACAGGCGTTTTTCACCCCCAGTCAAAGTCAGTCAAACCCAGTCAAACCAATGCCGCCTGTTTTTAGACCCTTGTTAGGGGAAAGCCTGATGGCGTGGTCAGGGACGAATCCGGGCAATGATGCCTTGCTGGGGCGGTTTCTGGAGTATGTCGAAAGCCGGCAGCTTCAGTTGTATTCGGCCCAGGAATCGGCCATTTTGGAATTGTTCGAGGAAAGGAATGTCATCCTCAACACGCCGACTGGCTCGGGCAAATCGCTGGTGGCGACGGCCTTGCACTTTAAGGCGCTGGCGCAAGGCAGGCGTTCCATTTACACCTGCCCCATCAAGGCGCTGGTCAATGAAAAATTCATGGCGCTCTGCCGTGACTTTGGCCCGGAGAATGTGGGGTTAAGCACGGGCGACGCCTCGGTCAACCGCGCCGCGCCCATCCTTTGTTGCACGGCGGAAATCCTGGCCAACATCGCCTTGCGCGAGGGCGCCGGGGCCGGGTTCCAGGAGGTGGTGATGGATGAATTTCATTATTACGCCGATCGGGACCGCGGCGTGGCCTGGCAGATTCCATTGTTGACACTCCCGCGCGCGCGCTTTCTGCTCATGTCCGCCACGCTGGGCGACACGACGTTTTTCGAGGAGGCGTTGACCCGCTTGACGGGAAGGCCGGCGGTCACGATCAGTTCGACGCACCGTCCGGTGCCGTTGGAATACGCCTATTCTGAATTGCCGCTGGCCAAAACTCTGGAGAGCCTCGCCGCCGATGGCCGGGCACCGGTTTATGTCGTCCATTTTACCCAGTTGGAGGCGGCGCAAAGCGCGCAGGATTTCACCAGCATCAACGTCTGCACGCGCGAGGAAAAGAACACCATCGCCAACGCGCTCGAAGGGTTCAAGTTCACCAGCCCTTACGGGCCGGAAATAAAAAAATGGCTCAAGCACGGCATCGGCCTGCATCACGCCGGATTGCTGCCCAAGTACCGTGTGCTGGTCGAGCAACTGGCGCAGAAAGGCCTGCTCAAAGTGATTTGCGGGACCGATACGCTGGGCGTCGGCATCAACGTGCCGATTCGCACCGTCCTGTTCACACGGCTGTGCAAATTCGACGGGCAAAAAACCACCCTGCTCAGTGCGCGCGATTTTCATCAGATCGGCGGGCGGGCGGGCCGCAAAGGTTTTGACGATCGCGGCTGGGTGGTGGTGCAGGCGCCGGAGCACACCATCGAAAATCTCAAGCTGGCGGAAAAGTCCGCGCGCGACGGCAAAAAGACCGTCAAGCGCCAGCCTCCCGAAAAGAACTTCGTCAACTGGGACAAAAACACCTTCACCCGTCTGGTGGCCGCGCCGCCCGAACGGTTGCAATCCCGTTTCCAGGTTTCCCATGGGATGCTTCTGAACGTCCTCAGCCGCCAGGGCGACGGCTGCGCGGCGATGCGCCAATTGATTCGTGACTCCCATGAATCGCCCAAGGCGAAAAAAATGCACACCGCGCGGGGCTGGCAACTGTTTCGCTCCCTGCTCGACCGCAAGATCGTGGAGTTTACACCGGCGACGGAGAGCGGAGCGACATTGCGGGTCAACGTCGAGTTGCAGGAGGATTTTTCGATGGACCAGGCGCTGTCATTATTTTTACTTGACACTATCCCAATGCTTGACGCCGCCCAGTCCGACTATGCCCTGGTGCTGCTCACCCTGGTCGAATCGATTGTGGACAACCCAGACATCATCCTGCGCAAGCAACTCGACAAAGTTAAAACGAAGAAGATGGCCGAGATGAAAGCCCAAGGGGTGGAATACGATCAGCGCATGGAGGAACTGGAGAAATTGGAGTATCCCAAGCCCAACCGCGAATTTGTTTATTCGATGTTCAACGCCTTCGCCGACCGCCACCCGTGGGTCGGCCAGGAAAATATCCGGCCCAAATCCATCGCGCGGGAGATGTTCGAGTCGTTCCGTTCCTTTTCCGATTATATTCGCGACTACGAATTGCAACGGGCCGAAGGCGTCCTGCTGCGCCACCTCAATACTGTTTTCAAAGTCCTGGCCCAAACTGTGCCGGACACCGCCAAGAACGACCAAGTGCGCGAGATGGAACTTTACCTCTCGCTCATGATTCGCCAAATCGATTCGAGCCTGCTCGACGAATGGGAGAAAATGCGCGACCCGAATTTCCAGCGCGCCGAAACCAAGGAATCCCGTCCGCCCGAAATCGGCCAGGCGGCGCTCGACATTACGACCGACCGCGCGGCATTTACCGCCGCTATCCGGCAGCGCATTTTCACCTTTTTGCGCGGGCTGATTATTGGCGAGTTTGAAGAAGCGCTTGCCGCGCTTAACTCACTGGAAGATGCGGACGGCCTTCCCTGGACTGGGGAACGGCTGCGACAGGCCCTCGACGCCTATCACACCAGCCACCAGCGGATATGCCTCGATCCCGAGGCCCGCAATGCCCGCCACACCTACGTTGTGCCGGGGGAAGACAAGAAGAATTTCCGCGTCCAGCAAATGTTGATCGACCCGGAAGCGCACAATGATTGGGTGGCGGAGTTTGACGTTGATGTCGCTCGGTCAAAGGAGCAAGGCGAGCCTGTGCTAAGGTTGCGCCGCCTGGGAAGTTTGACTGGAGTTTAGAGAAGGGACTTAAGGGACTCAAGGGACACTGAGTTTTGTTGACGGCTGGAGCGTCACGGGTGCGCGGGCGCGGCGGCCAATTCGGCGCAGGTGTCGTTGAAGAACTTGACGCACTGGGCGACCTCCGGTGTCGAGTGGTCCCAGTTGTATTCGTACTCCACGCAAAACGCGCCGTGGAAGCCCTGGCGTTTCAGCTCGGCCATCATGGCTTTGCATTGGCCGACGCCGGTGCCCCAGGGCACATCGTGGCCCTTGCGAGCTTTTAGGTTCAGGTCCTTAAAGTGCAGACAAAAGACGTGGCCTTGAAGTTTTTTCAGGCACTCGACTGGGTCCAGACCCGACCGGACCCAATGGCCCGTGTCGGCGCAGTCGCCCAGCAACGGGCCGCGATCTTTGATCGCCTCGAGGACGTTCTCTGGTTTCCAGTAGGTCGAAGGTTTTGGATGGTCGTGGATGGCGACGCGAATATTGTATTCCTTGGCGAGCTTTTCGACGGTGTCCAAGGCGGCCTCCGACGGTTCCCCCACCAAAGTGTCGAGGCCCAGTTTTCGCGCCACCTCGAAGGACTTGCGGCAGGCATCCTCATTGGCTGGAAACCCGACGTAAGCGTTGACCAGCGTCAAGCCCTTGTCCGCCGCGTGTTTTTTGATGGACTGAATTTGCTCGTCGGACAGATTCACCAAGGGAACCGCATTCGTGCCCTCCAGATTTACGGCCGCCGACAGGCTCATGTACTTGACACCCAGCGCCGCCGTCTTGTCCATCGCCTCGAATAAGGGGAACCGCTGAAAGGTCCGGGCATGGATGGCCAGTTGCCACCCCAGTTGATCGGCCGGAGAGGCGGTGGAGTCCGCCGCGCGAGTCATTCCCCCCAGTCCCAGCACGCAGACAACCGTCAATAATAGAAATTTTTTCATGAGGTTACGTTCAACTCATTTTCCAGGGCGGACGGAAGGGCCGCGTCAACAATTCCGACGCCTCGGGGTCATTCAGGATCACTTCGGCTTGGGAATCCCAGCGAAGTTTTCGGCCGACCATCATCGAGATCAGGCCCAAGTGGCCGGGGATGGTCGAGTGATGCCCGGTTTCGACCGGCGCGATGGCCGGCTGGCGCGATTTGACCGAATCCAGGAAATTGCGAAAATGATTGTTGGAAACGGTCAGTTTAATTTTGCGCTCGCTCTCAGGCAGTTGCTTGACGTCACTCCACTCTTCGTTGGAACCCTCGAACCCGCCTCGGTTGACCCAGACCCAGCCATCGGTCCCGATCCATTTGGTGCCGGCGCGGATTTCCTTGTAGCCGCCCGCCATCGTCATGGCGATGTCATCGGGATATTTGAGTTCGATGCGATAGCGCGTGGCGGTGTTCCAGACGGCGTCGCGCGGCGGGAAATCGCCGTGGCCTTCGACCTCCAGCGGCCCCGAACGGTCAAAACCGAGGCCCCAATGAGCGATGTCGCAATGATGCCCGACCCAATCCATCAATTGGCCCCCGCCGGTGTTGTAATTCCAACGCCAATTCTTGTGAATGCGCGCGCGGATATAAAGCATGTCGGCGGAGGGGCCGAGCCACATATTGTAATCCAGTTCCGGCGGCGGATCGGTCACATGATTGAACTGGGCGCTGTGCCCTGAGTCATTGTTGCCGCCGGGCAGGCCGACTTCGACGCGCGTGACTTTGCCGATCAAGCCGTTGCGGACGATTTCCGCGGCCTTATGAAAATTGGCGACCGACCGCTGCCAGGAGCCGGTTTGCCAGATACAGCCATGCTCGCGCACCGCCCGGACGATGGCC
>DASRLE010000679.1:0-10576 GCA_035648615.1 Saccharimonadales bacterium (SeqCode)
GTTTTAAGTCCGACAGGCTGCTAGGCAATCACTCCAACGACGTCCAACAGACCGCTCTCACCTTGGCCCGCAGGGAAAGGTATAAGCCGGTGGCGGAAATGGCTTCGATCAGCAACATCCATCCGAACCAGTTTTGATTCCAGGCCAGCGCTGCCACCATCGCCAGGAGGGCCGAGACCATCATCACCATGATCATCTTGACACCTCGGCCGGCGGATTTGGCTTCCTCGGTTGGGAGGGATAGCGGCAGCGCATCGCCGCCCACACAGGCCAGCATCGCGTAAACAGGCAGGGCGATAATTCCTGGCAGCAAAAGCGGCAGGTGCAAGTTCCCGCTTCCCAGCAGCCGCGTCAATACTACGAGAAGCCCCAGAACAGGAAGGGTCAGAATCAACAGCACGGCCCGCCGCGCCCCATCACACAACGCTCCCGGCCCTTTCATTGGGGCGACGCGAAACAAATCCCCCGCCTGCCACTGTTGGGAGTAGCGCAGCAAATCCAGCGCGAGCAGCGGGACGATTCCGATAAAGATGCCGGTGAAGGCAATGCTAAAACCCGAGAGCGCTCCCGGCCCGCTGGGGCGATGGTCCTGCACCAACATAATGACCGGCCACACCAGCATCGGCGCCAAACCAGGATACACCCGCAGCTTCACGTCGCGGTCGCGCACCAGATAGGCGGCCACGAGGAGGAAGGACGCGCGGGATACGGGATCGCAGCCACCAGCGCAGCGGCGGACGCCCGGCCAGCGTATCGAGCCAGCGGCGGCGAGATCCTCGCGCGCGACTCGGCGCAGCGGCTTCGCCCATCGTTTGCAGCCCCGCTTCGTAGTCATGCGCCAATTTGTCGAAGGCCAGCCAGAGCACCGCAGCGGTGGCGATAAGCCCGGCCGCCGCCAGCACTGCCGAAGTCCCCGACCTGCTCCCGGCGATCAAGTCGTCGAAGCCGGCGAACCAGGCGGGCGGCAAGAGGCAAACCCACCAGGAATGGAAGTTAAAAGTGAACTTGCCGTGGAAGCGCCCGAACAGTTGCGGAATCTGCCCGGCCAGCACCGCCCCAATCCCCACGATGACTTGTGCTGTAGTCATCAAACCATCCAGGCGTTCCCGCCCGAACCATCGCAGGCAAAGTTGGTAAACCACCACCACGCTCCCTGCGCAAAACAAAGCCTCCATCACGGTGGAAATGACGTGGGCCAGCGGAAACAGCCACCCTCCGTCCACCGCGCCAATGCCCACGAAGAACCCGGCCAGGTTGAAAGCGCCAGCGAGCCAGAGTGACACCCGCACGATCACGCCGATCTTCGCCCATAACAGCGCGCGCGGCGTCACCGGGCGGTGCAAAAGAATGTCCGCCTCTTCCTTGTTGAAAAGAATCTCACCCGAGGACGCAGCGACGAACAGTCCCAAAAAAACCAGCGTCATCGCATGTAAATAGAGCGAAAGCGCAAACACGGGCTGATGGATCAGAAAAAGAGCGACGATTCCCGCGGCCGCATAAGCGAAGAGCGCCAATGAAAGCTTGGACCCGACCGATTTCGGCGCGCTCTTTCTTTGCAGTCCGCGGGCCGAGCGCCCCCGCAGAAACAACGTCAAGAAGAGCGTGTGCAACGTGTGTTCTGTCGAAGGCGCGGGCTTTGGAGAGGGCAGCGCAGGAACGGCGGGAGGTTCGCTCATGGCCGAAAAGTCCTGGCAAAGTCTTGCGCGCGCTGTTCCAATTCCGTTCCGCCCGTCAACTGCGTGAACAACTTTTCCAATGTGCCGCTGCCCTGCGCAGCCACCAGTTCGTCCGGGCGGCCGTCCAGCAACAAACGGCCCTTGTCAATTATTATCACGCGGTCGCACACCCGCTCCACCACATCCAGGATGTGCGAGCTGTAAACAATGGTTTTACCCTCGTGGGCCAGCGTTTGGATGAGCGCTTTGAAGCCCACCGCCGCGTTGGCGTCCAAGCCGTCCAAAGGCTCGTCAAAAAACACCACCGGCGGATTGTGCAACAGGGCCGCCGTGATGACCACCTTGCGGCGCATCCCCTTGGAATAGGCGCCCAGCAACTTGTCCGTCAGGGTTTCGAAGCTCAAATCGAAGAAGGCGATGAACTGCCGAATGCGCGCGCGGGCCGCCTCCGCCGGAATGGCATAAAGCGCCGCCACCATTTCCAGATATTCCAGACCCGTCAGCGATTCAAAGACAGCGCCCGATTCCGGGACGAAACCGACCCGGCGTTTTACTTCAATGGTGTCCGTCAGCAGGTTAAACCCACAGATCGTGGCGGTGCCGCTGGTCGGGGCCAGCATCCCGGTCAGCATTTTCAAGGTGGTGGATTTTCCAGCGCCATTGGGTCCGAGAAAGCCGACGATCTGCCCGGCCGGAATCTCGAGTGAAAGCGCATCCACCGCCGTCTGGCTGCCAAACATTTTGGTCAGTTTTTGCAGGGAGATCATAATGTCCCTGCTCTTTATCCTTCACGACTTGTGTTTTGGCGACGCAAAAGCACGGTGAGGAGGGATCATTTTCCACGGCCGCCGGATTGCACCAGCTTGTAACGCAGCCGAACATTGCGCCCGTCGTCAGTAACGCCGAGGATTTGCAGGACGCCTTTGCTGGCTTCTCGTGTTTGGAAAAAGAAGGTGTCTGGCTTTCCGGGTGTGACGCCGAATGTAAAAGTCTGTTTTGCTTCGGTTTGCATGAGCACCCAGCTTTGCACCACGTCCGCCGGAGTCGCGGTGTACCAATTATCGGCCGGCAACCGTTCAACCACCATGTCGAACCCAGTCAACATCGGAAGCTGGCGTGACGTAATGTAGGCGACCGCGTCTAATCCCTTGGCGCTAATCCATTGATGACCCGCGCGAGTTCCCCAATCCACTTGTTCGTTCGTTAAAATTGTCCCGGATTTCAAGTCCAGCCAGCCACGCGAGTAGTCAGACGGCGTCTGAAACGCCAACACTCGTTCGCGCGGTGCGGTGAACTTCCATGAATCTTCCGTCGATTCTCGAGTGCGGTTGAGACAATCCACGAGCGCGTGGATTTCTTTGACGGCGACACCGTCCACGGTGATCGAGATCGGGCCCTTGGGAATTTTAGATCTAATGATAGGCGCGGAAAGGACCAGGCCATGATACACAATCGCAAGCTCCTGATTGATATTGCTGGCGGTGATTTCCCCAAATTGTCGTGTTCCCGCATCGGTGAATTGCATCCAGATCTCGCGATGTCCATCCGCGTTCCAATCAATCCCTGCCTGCGCAACAACCGTACCATCCATGAGAATTCCACGGAGGACGCGGAATTCCCGGGAATGATCAGCGCTGGGCAGAACGTTCACCAAATTGGATGCGGCATCCGGCGCAACCAGACGGATTTGAAATGCGGCGCGTTCATCCGCCCTGTTCGGCAAAGCGTGATCTTGTCGAATCTTGTCCAGGCCAAGATAGCTGGTCATGGCCTTGTTTTGCGCCAAAGCCACCGCCAGCCCAATCGCCAGGACTGCGGCCGACTTCCAAATATTCCGGCGGCTAAACGAAAACAGCCGCAGTTCCTCTGGCGCGTAGTCACGCTCTTTAGCCCACGCTGTCGAACATAGAAAATGACGCACCATCCGGTGCATCAGAGGGATGGAGACGACAAATAAAATCGCCCAAATCGAAGCCACAATCCAATTGCCCGGCTTGGGGAACGACCGCAGAAGCGCCAGAATACCAAAGACCGTTCCGACAATCCACACGCTGCAAAGAAGGCCAAGCATTGAGATTACATTCCTCTCTGCCTTGGTCAGATGGGCGCAGATTTCCGCAACTTCCGGAGACTGAAGCGGCGACCATGTGCCCCAATCCTGGCGTGGCCGCTCTTGCTTGGTTTGAGATTTCTCGCGGCGACCAGGATCGGCTGGTGGAGTGGTGGCGATCGTTTCCACCTGGGTCTTGAGCACACTGGCTTGCTGATAGCGCAGTTCCGGATTCTTTTCCAAAGCGCGCAGCACCACCTCGTCCAGGCGCACGTCAATATGAACTTTTCTGGACGGCGGTTCGATCGGTTTGCCGGGAAGCTGGCCGGTCAGCATTTCGTAGAAAACGACGCCGAGCGAATAAATGTCGGCGCGGCTGTCCACCCGTTGCGGATCGGACTTCTGCTCGGGCGCGCTATAACTCGGCGTGCCGATGGCGCTCTGGGTCGCATTTTCCGATGCTGCGGAGTCGCTCGCGGCGCCGCTACTGCGGTTCGTGGATGCCAGCATTTTGGCGATGCCAAAGTCGGCCACTTTCACGCGGCCCTCTTTGTCGAGCAGCAGGTTCTCTGGTTTGATGTCGCGGTGGACAATTCCCCGGTCGTGGGCAAATTGCAGTGCGTCGCACAGCGGCGGCACGATGGCCAGAGCTTCCTCCGGCGTGAATTTTCGGGCGCGCAAAAGCTGCCGCAAATTCACCCCGTCCACAAATTCCATCAACAGGAAATAGAACCCGCCCGCTTCTCCAAAATCATGGATGGTGACAATGTTTGGATGGTTCAAGGCCGCCAGCGCCTGGGCCTCGTGCGTGAAGCGTTCGGCGAATTTCCCGTCGCCCACACGTTCCGGCGCGAGGAGTTTGAGCGCGACGAAGCGATTCAACGATCTTTGCCGCGCCTTGTAAACCACGCCCATGCCGCCACGCCCGAGGCATTCGAGAATTTCAAGCTGCGGAAAGTGGGGCGCGAGTTCCTCCGGCGCGAGTGCTTTCCGCGCCTCGGCTGCCTCCGCCTCAGGCTGCGTTGGCGCCATAGCCTCGGCCATCAGACAGCGCGGACACAGGCCAACCGTCGCCGACATAGGCAGGGCCGCGCCGCACTTTGCGCAGGAATTCGATGACGCAGTTGATTCGCTCATGCCACTGTCCTGACGCGATGATACGGTTTGGTTACCAAGTTTTTTTCCTCAGCCTCCCAAGGCCGCGAACAAATCGCGCATCTCCGCCGCGACCAAGGCGGGGTCATCCAGGGTGCCGGCCACTTCCTCTTTCAGCAACTGACGAAAGCGCCGCTTCAACCGATGCACCGCGACCTTCAAGGCGTTGGCGTTCATCCCGCAACCGGCGGCCAGCGCCATTTGGTCGCCGCGCGCGGCCTCGCCCGTGAGCCATGGTTTGACTTTTTCGAAAAAATCCGCCCGTCCCTCGGAGACGCATTCACCTCGAACTGCTTCCAGCGCCCGCGCCACCACCGTTAGCGCCCATTGCCGGTCGAAGGCTGCGTCGGGCGACAACACGCTGGCATCAGCCACCGAGCGAGCCTCGCCGGCTTCGGTATCGTTGAGTGAAATGTTCTCCCTGCCGCCGCCGCGTTTGAGACGGCGCCCCGCTTCATGGTGATGTGAAAGAAAGTGCTTCACCGCTCCGAGCAGATACGAACGGAACCGCCCGCGCTCCTGCTCGGCGTGGATGATGGCGCCACCCGCCAGCATGTTTGCGAAGAAGTCATGCGCCAGTTCGCGCGCGGTATCCCCCTCCCGCAACTCGCAGCGAAGGAAGGCGGCCACCGGTTCGTAGTAGGCGCCGCACAGTTTGGCCAAGGCACGGCGGCCTTCGGGAGATTCGGCCTTGGCCCGTCTGACCTCGGTCCACCGCGTCGTGCGAAAATCGTCGCCCGGCGCTTTTTGCGAGGGCGGGCAGGACGTTGGCTGTGTCGGCTCAGTTGCCATTAGAATCTGGACAGATTATCCACCGATGCCTGACGTGTTGGAAGGGAAAGGTTACGCGCTTTTCAGTTGCTCCCGATTCGTGGCGGGACTCATGAACATTTGACACAGGATGGCATCTCTTATCTAATGGCATGGCAATCGTTAAGTGCGCCCAAATCCGAGCCTTCGGCAACGCCATCGCACGGGAATTTCATCCGCGCAAGATCGTCCTCTTCGGCTCCTACGCCTATGGCAAACCGACGGAAGACTCCGACGTGGATGTGCTGGTGATCATGCCATTCGATCGGAAGCAGGGCCGTAAATCCCTTGAAATTCGACAACGCATCCCGGCTGACTTTCCTCTTGACTTAATCGTTCGGACGCCGGAATTTATCGCACGGCGGTTGGAGTGGGGCGATTGTTTTACGCAGGAGATTCTTGCCAAGGGAAAAATTCTTTATGAAGCCTCTGACGCAGGAATGGAACCGATTCTCGGTTTGCCAGTTTACTAGGCGCATTTCGGCGTGAGCGGCGGCAACTCGATTTCTACTGGCGCGGGGGGAAAAGTGCTGGCAGGTTAATGGCGACGCCCGACGGGCGAAACGAAAGTCACAATATTATGGATACACTTGTTCAAACCGATGACCTGGTCCGCCAGAAAACACGCGAGCTTTGCGAAACAATCGTGCAGCAGCCCGAATTTCAAAGTATCCGCCAGCAAATGGATGCCTTCATGGCCGATCCCAAGGCCCAGCAACAGTACGAAAACCTGACCGAAAAAGGTCGCTTCCTGCACCATAAACAACAGCAGGGCCTGGAGCTGGATAAAACGGAGATCGCGGCTTTCGATGCCGAACGCGAGGCCTTTTTCCGCAATCCTGTCTCGAAGGGTTTTGTCGATGCCCAGGAGTCCATGCACCAGATGCAGGAAGAGGTTCAGTCCTGGGTCAGCAAAACCTTTGAACTGGGCCGCGTGCCCGCGGCGGAAGACATGGAAAGCGGCGGTTCGTGCGGTTCGGGTTGTGGCTGCCACCATTGATTCGGAATCGAAAATCCTCTGTCAACTAACTTTTTGAAGTCCGCCGCCTGGCACGGTTATGCCACCGCGCCGGTGCAATCCACGCGGATGCCGCCGGGCGTTCCCTACATCGTGGGCAACGAGGCGGCGGAGCGGTTCAGCTTCTACGGCATGCGGGCCATCCTGGCCACGTTCATGACGCAGTATTTGGTGTCGGCCAGCGGCGCGGCGGACCACATGAGCGAGCCGGATGCGAAAATCTGGATCCACACTTTTATTTCGGCGGTTTATTTCACGCCTTTGCTTGGGGCTTTGATTTCGGATGCTTTTTGGGGCAAATACCGGACGATCCTGGTTCTTTCCCTGGTGTATTGCGCCGGACACGCGGCGCTGGCTTTGAATGATACGCGCGGCGGGTTATTTCTCGGGCTGGGATTGATCGCGTTGGGAGCGGGCGGAATCAAGCCGTGTGTCTCAGCCAATGTAGGAGACCAATTCGGGCCAAGCAACCAGCATTTGATTTCACGGGTTTTCAGTTGGTTTTATTTTTCGATCAATTTTGGCTCCGCCATCGCGACGCTGGTCATTCCCAAAATCCTGCATGGCAAGGGCCGCTTTTCCGGGGCGCATTATGCGTTTGCCTTGCCGGGGGTGCTGATGTTTATCGCGACGGTCATCTTTTGGCTGGGGCGAAAAAAATTCGTTCATGTCCCACCGGCGGGAAAAGAGTTTGTGCGCGAAACCTTCAACAAGGCCAATCTCAAAATCATCGGCCACCTTTATGTCATCTTCGCTTTCGTGGCGGTCTTTTGGGCGCTCTTCGACCAAACCGCTTCCTCGTGGACCTTGCAGGCCGGCAAAATGGACCGGCACTGGCTGGGCGTCGAGTGGACGCAGGAACAATTGCAGGCCTTGAATCCCATCTTCATTCTCATTTTGATTCCCATTTTTTCCTATGTCATTTATCCGTTGATGGACAAAGTTTTTCCGTTGACGCCCCTGCGCAAAATTTCGATCGGCTTTTTCGTCGCCATTCCCACTTTTCTGCTGGCGGCCTGGATTGAGCATCGCATCGGCCAGGGGTTTCATCCGAACATTGGCTGGCAGGTCATCTCCTATTTGATTCTGACCTCGGCGGAGGTCTTGGTCTCGATCACCGCCTTGGAATTTTCTTACACCCAGGCCCCCAAGCGCCTCAAGTCGCTCGTCATGTCCTTCTACTTGACTTCCGTCACTTTGGGAGATCTGTTTGTGGCGGGGGTGAATCTGTTCATCGAAAATCGGGACGGAACGACGAAGCTGCCCGGCGCCAGCTACTATCTTTTCTTTGCCGGGGTTCTTTTCGTCTCGTCCATCGCGTTTATTTTCGTGGCCCGAAAATACCAGCCGCACACTTTCATCCAGGACGAAGTGCCGGCGCCGGCTTAAAGTCAACATGGGGCCCGCGTTTACAGCCGAGGAGTTGCGTGATTTGCAGCGCGCCAGGGCGCTGTTGGAGAATCCTTCCTTTATCGTCAAGCTGTCCAATTTATTGGGTTCCCCCATCGACAAAGGTTTCGCGTTCCTCCCGAAAAACTGGTCGGCAAAAATTCATCAAGCCGCCAGCGCCGCGTTGTTCAAGGCGCTGGAAGTGGCGATTGCTTCCACTCCCAAAAAGAAACCAAAAAGCATCTCGAACCAGTGGCATAAAATTTTAGCGGGCGCTTCGGGCGGAGTAGGGGGCGCGTTCGGTTTCGCGGCGTTGCCGGTCGAACTGCCCATTTCCACCACCTTGATGCTGCGCTCGATTGCGGAGATTGCGCGCAGCGAAGGCCACGATCTGCGCTCGGTGGACACCAAGTTGGCCTGCCTGGAAGTTTTCGCCCTCAGCGGTTCGCGCAAGGCCGCTGACCGCCCGGAAACGGCCTACTGGGTGACACGCATGGCGTTGGTCCAATCCGTCAACGAAGCGGCTTCTTATCTCGCCCAGAAAGGCGCGGTCGAACGAACAGCGCCGGCGCTGGCCCGGTTGATCGGCGCCATTGCCGCGCGCTTCGGGGTCGTCATCTCGGAAGAAGCCGCGGCCAAGGCGCTGCCCGTACTGGGAGCGGTCGGCGGAGGAATCATCAACGTCGCGTTCATGAACCACTTTCAGCAAATGGCGCAAGGCCACTTCATCATCCTGCGCCTGGAAAAAAAGCACGGGTTGAATCTCGTCCGGTCGCAATACGCCGCGCTGACGGGCTAAGAATGAAACAGGGTTGAAAACGCCAACCAGAAAAGATAAACTCCTACCATGATAACCGCAGCGTTGCTTAAGCAGCGAATCGAAGCGCAGCCGTTCAAGCCATTTCGCCTGCACATGTCGGACGGCAGGAGTTACGACGTAACCAACCACGATGCCATGTTCGTCAAACGCACCGTCGTGGAAATCGGCACCGACCTTGACGCCGATTCCATTGGCGAACGTTTCATCCAATGCGCCATCCTGCACATCACCAGCATTGAGGAACTGACCTCGACCCCGGTCTCGTAAGCGGCGCGCTCCTTTTTGACATTGGACAGGGCCTGCCCTAGTGTCCTGCCGCATGAATGTTTGCGCGCATCACGACCGTGATTTTGGCGATCAAATCCAGCGCCTCCTGGCTCCGTCCAGCTTGTTCGATCCAGCCATCGAACAACAGACGCAGGGTATTATTGACGCGGTGCGGACGCGCGGCGACGAGGCGGTTGCCGAACTGACTTTGCGCTTTCACGGTCCGAAATTGGCGCCCGATCAATTTTCCGTAACGCAGGCCGAATTGCTGGCCGCTTCAGTCCAGGCCGACGAAGGGTTGCGCAACGCCATTGCGGTCACGCGAAAAAATGTCGAAGCGTTTGCGCGGCGATCGCTGCGCCGCGCTTGGTCGATGCGCAACAGTCACGGCGCGACGGTCGGAGAAAAATTTAATCCTTTGGCTCGCGTTGGAATTTATATCCCGGGGGGAATGGCGCCGCTGGTCTCGACCGCACTCATGACCATTCCGCTGGCGCGCGTGGCGGGATGCCGGGAAATTGTCGTTTGCACTCCGTGCGATCGCGAAGGCCAGATCAATTCGGCGCTCCTCCACGCCGCCCGCACGGCGGGCGCCACGGAAATTTATCGGATTGGCGGCGCGCAAGCGATTGCGGCCATGGCGCTGGGCACGGACTCCATCCAAAAAGTCAATAAGATTTTTGGGCCGGGCAATTCTTATGTCGTCGCGGCGAAGCGACTGTTGTACGGCCACGCGGCGATGGATCTGCTGCCCGGCCCGAGCGAACTGCTGGTGCTGGCCGATGAAACCGCCCCGGCCGCCGGGATTGCCGCGGACCTTCTTGCCCAAGCCGAGCACGGCTCAGGCCATGAACGCGTCTGGTTATTGACGCCCTCGGGCAAGTTGTTGCGCGCCGTGCAAAAAGAAATTTCACGCCAACTGCCCAAAGCCATTCGGCGCGAATTCATCGAGCGCGCCCTGGCCCGGAACGGCTGGTTGATTCAAGTCGCCAATCTCGCGCAAGGCATCGAACTGGCCAATCAACTTGCGCCGGAACACTTGGAGATTATCACCCGCCATGCTGGCCGGTTGGTTCCACAACTGACGACCGCCGGCGCCATTTTTCTGGGAAGCTGGTCGCCGACGGTCCTGGGCGATTACGTGGCCGGCCCCAGCCATACCTTGCCTTCGGGCGGCTCGGGCGTTGCCTTCTCGGGACTGACCGTGGATCAATTTCAGCGCAGAACCAGTGTGGTCGAATACAATAAAGCTTCGCTGAAAAAGGCGCTGCCCGCCGTCCGAAAATTTGCGGAACTGGAAGGGTTGGACGCCCACGGACGGTCGGCGGAAATTCGCTTCGCTTCCAAGCCTCAAAAAAAACTTGGCTGAGAGCGGGTTTGGTGGTTTAGTC
>DASRLE010000680.1:0-7424 GCA_035648615.1 Saccharimonadales bacterium (SeqCode)
GGCAACGCGTATGTCGGAGGATTCATACAAGAGCCATTCAAACAGGGTAACAACATAGGCAACTATTATGCCTTGGGCGCGGTGGTAAAATATGGACCAGATGGTACGTTCCTATGGGGATATAACAGTGGTGATGACAATGATAACCGCACAGCAAATTGTAAAACCTTATTGATTGAGAGCAACGCTATGTATGCGGCCATAGACGAATATCCTTATCCCGGGGGAGGGTTGTTCGAATTAGATACAAACGGAGAAGCTATCTGGACTACAGGATTCGGTTCGTGGCAAGAAAGCATAACCTCGGCATTATGCGTTGACCATAATGCAAACACGGTGGTTTGCGGTAAACTCGGCTTTGTTAACCCGGTGTATGGTGTTGAGAAATTCGATAATTATGGTAATGAGATTTGGGAAAGCTCTTACCCAGCGGCCGATAGTCGGGCCACGAGTCTCGCGTTCGATAACGCGAACAACATTTACGTAACGGGTTTTGCAAATAACAACGCCTCGGCCAATGACATTATCACGATTGCATATGGTCCCAATGGCAAACAACTCTGGCTCCAGCGCTACGACGGCCCCGGCCATGGCGATGACGTTGGCAACGCCATTGCGGTGGACGCCGCCTGCAATGTCTATGTGGCCGGGTACGAGACCGAAACCAACGGCAGCACCGAAATGGTCCTGATCAAGTATTCGCCCATCACCCTGCAACGGCAATCCAATGGAACCATCCTCCTGCAAACCTACGGTTCGCCCGGCCAGAGTTTCGATTTCCAAGCCAGCGCCAATTTGCAAACCTGGCTCGACCTCGGCGCCACCGTGGCCGACACCAACGGCCTCGTCCAATTCGCCGACACCAACGCCCCCTCCTTCAATTACCGCTTCTACCACACCGTCCCGCAATGAAGATCATCATCAGTTTATTCTTCACTCTTCTTCATTCGATGGCGGCATCGCCGCAAGCCGCAAGAGATGAAAGGCACCCATGAAGAATAGTGCAAATGTACGGTTTGACCCCTTTGATGGCCAACCCGGCGGTCTCCAGAATGCCGTCATCATTCGCAACATTATCAACCGCGGGGCCGCCTATCATCTGAAACTGCCGCCGCAGGACGCGTTCCATTGGACCCTGTATCAGAACCAGTTCATCGACGCATACAGCAACACGGTTCCGCCAATCCTCGACCCACTGTCCGCCGCCGTCCATATCGGTAACTAAGCGCCACCATGAAAACATCATTTCTAAATAGGGTTATCCATCCCACCTCCCGCGCGAGCCTGAGAGAGAATTCTTCCGAGGTAGGGGCGTCGCGCCGCTCCGCCCGGAGCTGCCACAATAGATCGGCTGCCGACTCCGGCCCGATCTTACAGCCCTCCAGCGCCCTTTTTCGCGTGATCCTTTTTCATTGTGCGTTCCTCATTCTTCATTCCGTTGCGGCATCGCCGCAAGTCGCGTGGGTGGCCAAATACAACAACGGACTCACCAACGGCAACCATCAAGCATTGAAAATGATGCTGGATTCGACGGGCAACATTTACATGTGCGGCTTCTCCGCGAACACCAATGGCGGAACCGGATACGCCACCTTAAAGTACGCGCCAAATGGGGTTCTGCTCTGGTCGGCGCGGTTCGACTCCACGAATTATCCCGCCGCTGAGCCGTTGGCCTTTGCCCTCGACGCCAGCAACAATGTCGTGGTCACCGGAACCGCGATAACCGCCAAGTTCACAACCAACGGCCAGCTAATGTGGACTGCTCCATATAACGGTCTCTCGGTTGCCACCGATACCAATTGCAACGTATTTATCGCCGGCGTAGCCAGTAACTTTACCACCATGAAACTAAACGCCTCAGGATCGAACCTCTGGACTCAAAACGCGCAGGTCACGACAAACAACCCTTGGGGTAATCCTGCGATATTAATCAATACCGCTCAGGTCGTCGCGGTCGATCCAGCGGGCAACGCCTATGTCGGAGGTTTCATACAAGAACCCTTCAAGCAACTTCACCCCGGAAACTATTATGCCGAGGGCGCAGTGGAGAAATATGGCCCGGATGGTACGTTCTTATGGAGATATAACGCCGCTAATGATGGCGCTGGTAACATCACCGCAGATTGTAAAACCTTGTTGATTGAGAGCAACGCTATTTATGCGGCCATAGACGAATATCCTTATTCTGGAGGAGGGTTGTTTGAACTAGATACGAACGGAGAAACTGTATGGGTTTCAGGGTTCGGTTCGTGGCTAGAAAGCATAACCTCAGCATTATGCGTTGACCATAATGCAAACATGGTGGTTTGCGGTGCATTCGGCCATACCCTTTTTGGAGTCGAGAAATTGGATAATGATGGTAATGAGCTTTGGGAAAGCTACTACCCGACATCCAATAGTGGCGCCACGAGTCTTGCGCTCGATAACGCTAACAACATTTACGTAACGGGTTTTGCCAGTAACAACGCCTCAGCCAATGACATTGTCACGATTGCTTACGGTCCCAATGGCAACCAACTCTGGCTCCAGCGCTACGACGGGCCAGGGCATGGCGATGACGTGGGCAACGCCATTGCGGTGGACAACGCCGGCAATGTCTATGTGGCCGGGTACGAGACCGAAACCAACGGCAACACCGAAATGGTCCTGATCAAATATTCGCCCGTCACCCTGCAACGGCGAGCCAATGGAACCATCCTCCTGCAAACCTACGGTTCGCCCGGCCAGAGCTTCGATTTCCAAGCCAGCGCCAATTTGCAAACCTGGCTCGACCTCGGCGCCACCTTGGCCGACACCAACGGCTTCGTCCAATTCACCGACACCAACGCCCCCTCCTTCAATTACCGCTTCTACCACACCGTCCCGCAATGAAGGCCATCATCAGTTTATTATTCTTCACTCTTCTTCATTCCACAGCGGCATCGCCCCAAGAGATGAAAGGCACCCATGAAGAATAGTGCAAATATACGGTTTGACCCCTTTGATGAGCCTCTGTGCCCGCCGTAGCTTTAGCGAAGGGGGGTGGCTCAACAACACAAACCCATCGCCGCCTCCCACATTCATGGGGGCCATCAACAGAGGCCCTGGCCTCCCTAACGCGCGAAGCGGCGTTTTTCCATAATCTTTTTCGTTCATTACGCCCATTCTACCACAAAACCGGACCTTTCTGTCGCTCACCGTGCGCGCTATTTTCGACAGGTTTACGAGGAAAGCTGTCAAGCAGAGGCGCGCACCATGCGCACTGTTTTTTAAGCAGCCAAATTCGCCGCCCGGGTGCCGAAGGAAGGATGTCAGAAATCATATTACAATACAGTGCAATCAACCCGCTCGCTGAAGCCAAAATTCGTGACCACAGGCACGGAATAAAGCAAATGTACGGTTTGACCCCTTTGACGGCAAAAGTTAAGCACAGACTCTGGGAATCGCGGGCGTTGATTTTCAAGAACTTGCGCCCATCGAACCCCCTCGAATCGGCCGAGTCGGGCTAAGATACAGTGTCAGCTATCCTCAATCGATTGCTTCATAGAAATTGCGGATCTGTCAACGAATCATTTGTAAAGGCCAGAAAAGAGTCAATCACACCAGCTAGGTAAACACGTCGATTTTTAGCCACAGAGCCACTAGTAGTGAGTGTGTACCCACGATTGTAATATTTCTAGAAATTTGGACACAAAATGAATGTTCTCCATAAGGATCACCGATACAGAGCCAATGTTGGCTATCGTTGTAGTATACCGGCATATGAGACTTAGTTGCTTTGTGAGCTACTCCTGGAGGGCAAGGTGGGTCGATAATTGGGAGCAATTCCCCTGCGTGCCCCAAAGGAGGGGCCAGTTTGGTAGCCTGCCACAGCCCCCTCGGGCAATAACCCCATACATGATCGGCAAATCCCCTTTCTGACAATTCCAGTTGGACTTCGTTAAAGCAAATGGCAGTGCCCGAACCATTCGGCGCTGGGTCGCAAACTAGGCCGCAGTCTTCTGTTCTGTAGATAATTTTAAAGGCCCGAGTCTCGTGAGGTGGTAAATCTTGAAATTTCATCCTTATTGATCGTTTCAGTTTCAGTGTCAGTCCTCACTATTGACACAAAATCAGCGTGTTATTTTTCCCGCAATAGGTTGGGGACGTAGGTCCAACTGCCCATGTGCAGTCTTTGCGCTGATCCATTTTAGGCTCATGTTCGTTTCTTGCCACAATCGGCGCGCCTGCGCCACTTTGCTTTTATCCCCTTTGAACAGAAGCGGCAAGTTTTCTTCCTTTCAGCCTGGCTGCTGGGGCTCCGGGTGCGCCACCGTGGCCGACACCAACGGCTTCGTCCAATTCACCGACACCAACGCCCCCTCCTTCAATTACCGCTTCTACCACACCGTCCCGCAATGAATCTTTAGGTGGGGACGGTGCGTTGCGACGTCCCTACCTTTATTGGAATTAAGTGCCGGGACGTGGAACGAAGCCATGCCTGCCGAATTAATTTTGAAATTCGCCGGGCAATGGCCTAGAATAACCAGCGAACCCATTTTGAGGGACATTATGGCTCGAAAGGAACGAATCGAATTCATGGCCGAGGCGCCGGTGGAAATAAATAATCCATTTGCCAACCTCCAGATCGATAATCTTCCCTTGGGTGAGCCGATTCAAGCCGCAGCACCCGCTCAGGCGCGAGAGGGGAAATCCAAGCTGGGACGGGTCGTTCTTCGCCGGGAAACGGCCCATCGCGGCGGCAAGGTTGTGATTGTCATCCATGATTTTGCGCCGTCCATTCCCATGCGCTCGATTGAGGATCTGGCGCGGAAACTTCGCTCGGCCTGCGGCTGCGGCGGCACGACCCGCCAGCGCACCATCGAGATTCAGGGCAATCAAGCCGAAAAAATTCGCTCCCTCCTCGAACAAGAAGGCTACCGCGTGGCCGGCGTGAAATAAAGCAGCGCAATTTCCCGCGCGATTTGCGTGGCAATGCCCTCTTCGTTCGAGTTGGTTAATACGATCACGGCCAGCTTGTCTTTTGGAAATCGCTGGATGCTGGCCGAAAAACCCGAGGTCACCCCGCTATGCCCAATATCCTGGTGGCCATGCCATGGATCCAGAAACCATCCGAAACCGTAATCGTGCTTTTGGCCGTTGTTCAGCAGCAAAGGCGTCCACATTTCTTTTTCCGAGGCGGCATTCAGGATTTTTTGCGAATCCAGACCGGCATTCCATTTGGCCAGATCATCCACCGTCGAAACAATCGCCCCTGCGCCGAACAACTCTGTCAAGTCATAATCCCGGTTGATGTATCGGCCGGCCGCATTGGTTTCATATCCGCTCGCCCGGCGGGGAATAATAAAGCGCGGATCGCGATTGGTGGTGGCGGCCATGCCGAGAGGGCCAAAGATCCGTTCGCCCATGAATTGCCAGTAATTTGTTCCGCTGACATTCTCGATAATATAGGCCAGCAGGTTGAACCCGGAATTGCAATAGTGCCATTTGTCGCCCGGCGGAAATTCGAGCGGATACCCGGCCATCTGCTGAATGAATTGCGCCTGGGTGAGATGTTTGGTCATCTCGAAACCGTTCAGCACCGTGTAATTTCTGAGGCCCGAAGTATGCGTCAACAAATGGCGCAAGGTGATGTCCTGCCAACTGGCCGGCGTCTGGCGCAAGTGCTGGGAAATTCGGTCGTCGAGGGAAAGCTTGCCGTCCTGCGCCAGCAACAAAATTCCCGCCGCCGTGAATTGTTTGGTCACGGACCCAATCTCGAACACCGTATCGGTCGTGACCGGCGCCTGCCATTCCAGATTAGCGATTCCGTAAGCCGCGCGTTTCGTACACTGGCCATCCTGGATGATCTCCAGCGCCAGACCGGGGACGGGATGTTTCAGCATCATGCCGTGGACGAGATCATCCACCTGGTCGGCGCGAGCCAACGGCGCCAGGCAAAGCCCCAAGTTCAGCAAAAGAAGACATCTTCGCATACCGGGAAGTGTTCCGTGATTCAGCAGACGACCGCGAGATTAAATTGAGATTTTCCGCAATCTCGGGCCAGAATAGAACAGTGCAAAAATTCTGCGAGGTCATTTTCGAGGACGCGGACTTGCTGGTCGTCAACAAACCCGCCGGCCTGGTCTGTCATCCCACCAAAGGGGATGAATGGTCCAGCTTGATTAGCCGGGCGCGGCTCCATCTCGGCCCTGGAAGCGCTCCCAGCCTGATTAACCGTCTCGATCGCGAAACCAGCGGCGTCGTCATTATCGCCAAAAACCCCGCCACTGCCGGCCAGCTTGGCAAATTGTGGGAAAAGCATGCCGTCACCAAAGAATACCTCGCCATTGTCCATGACATCCCTTCAGAGGGCCAAAGCGTCATCGACCTTGCCCTCGGCAAAGACGAAACCAGCCAAATCGCCATCAAAGACTGCGTCCGCCCCGACGGCGCGAGCGCCCGCACCGAATTCCGGGTCGAAAAACCGTTCCATCACGATTCCCAGGATTTCGCCCTCCTGCGCCTTTGGCCAAAAACCGGACGCAAACATCAAATCCGCATCCATTTAGCCGCCTTGGGCCATCCCATCGTCGGCGACAAACTTTATGGAGGCGACGAAGACCTTTATCTGGCCTTTGTGCGAAGCCGGCTGACCGAAGATGAGCGCCGAAGGTTAATTCTGCCCAATCACGCGCTGCATGCTTGTTCGATCCGGTTCGTGTGGCGCGCCGAAGAAAAGCTTTTCCAAGCCCCGCCCAACGAAGATTTCACGAATTTCCTGAACGGCTTGGGCCGCCCCGTCCCTTCCAGTCCTTGTCCCTCCCTTCCCGCATGACCCTAAACCTTCCCACCACCATGCAAGCGGTCGTCTATCGCGGCCCCGACGACCTCCGGCTCGAAATGGTCCCCGTTCCGGAAATCCACGCCGGTGAACTTCTCGTCAAAGTCGCCGTCTGCGGCGTCTGCCCGACCGACATCAAAAAAATCCACTATGGCGCCGTGCCTCCGCCTCGCATCTTCGGCCATGAAACGGCGGGGACCATCGTCAAAGTCGGCGCGCGCGTCCGGAACTTTCACGTTGGCGACCGCGTGGCTTTGCACCATCATGTGCCGTGCCTGCAATGCCATTATTGCCGGCACCGCGCCTTCGCCCAATGCGCCCGCTACAAACAGACCGGCATCACCGCCGGTTTCGAGCCGGCCGGGGGCGGCTATGCCGAATACGTGCGCGTCATGCCCTTTGTCCTGCCCGGCGTTGTTCCCATTCCGCAGCGCAACAGCTTCCTGGAGGGCGCCATGCTTGAGCCCGTCAACACCGTCCTAAAAGCCGTCAAACGCCTGGATCTTCTTCCAGGCGACACCATTATGGTGATCGGCCAAGGCCCCATCGGCCTTATGTTTACCCGCCTTCTGACTCTTTACGGCGCAAAAGTCATCGCCACTGACCTGATCGACCACCGCTT
>DASRLE010000681.1:0-17051 GCA_035648615.1 Saccharimonadales bacterium (SeqCode)
CGCTCCGAAACCGTGATGACCTACATCAAGCGCGTCGAAGACCTCGAAGCCATCGGCCAATCCTTTGAGGGCGTCGAGAAGTGCTACGCCCTGCAAGCCGGCCGCGAACTCCGCGTCATCGTCAAACCCGCCGCCGTGACCGACGACGAGGCCTACGTCCTGGCCCGCTCCATCGCCCGCAAAGTGGAAGACACGCTGCAATACCCCGGTCAAATCCGAGTCACCATCGTGCGCGAAACCCGCTGCATCGAATTCGCCAAATAGCACAAACTGAGGATAATTTCCCTTTGTGATAATAACGATCACAACCACGCACCAACCCGCGACGGACCTTGGGTTTTTGCTGCGCAAGAATCCAGCGCGACCACAGTCGTTTTCGCTCGCCTTCGGCCAGGCGCATGTATTTTACCCGGAAGCCACACAGGAACGTTGCACCGTTGCTTTGCAAATTGAAGTGGACCGGGTCGGATTGGTGCGAGGCCGGCGCGGGCCTCCCGGCGAAGGCCATGTGCTCGAGCAATACGTCAATGATCGACCCTACGCAGCGTCCTCCTTTTTGAGTGTGGCCATTGCTGACGTTTTTGGCGGCGCTCTCTCGGGCAAAAGCAAGGAACGACCGGAATTGGTGGACTTGCCAATGCCATTGCGCGTCAACTTTTCCGCTTTGCCCTGCCGCGGGGGCGAGGACTTGTTGCGCAAACTATTTGTCCCTCTTGGCTACACGGTGTCGGCGCAACGTCTGCCATTGGATGTAAACTTCCCCGCATGGGGAGACAGCTCGTATTACCGCGTCGAACTAGACGCCCGACTGCCAGTGCGGCAACTTCTCTCCCATCTCTACGTCCTCGTGCCGGTGCTGGACAACGACAAGCACTATTGGGTCGGCGATGACGAAGTGGAAAAACTTCTTAGGCATGGCCAAGGCTGGCTGGCGTCGCATCCGGAGTACGAGGCCATCGCGCGCCGCTATCTGAAACATCAGCGGAGTTTGGTGGACGACGCACTCGCTCAACTGACCGATAAAAATGACCCGGATCCTGATGCGCGGACTCTGGCCGAAGCCCTCGAAGAAAGCACCATGGAGCGGACCGTAAGCCTGAACGAGCAACGTCTGGGATCAGTGGTGGCCTCGTTAAAAGCCAGCGGCGCGACACGCGTCCTAGATTTGGGATGCGGGGAGGGACGCTTGTTGCAAGCCTTGCTTCAGGAAAAGCAATTTGCTGAGATCCTCGGCATGGACGTCTCACATCGCGTCCTGGAAATGGCCCATGAAAGATTGCACTACGATCGTCTGCCGGCGGTTCAGAAAGACCGCCTGCGTTTGCTGCAGGGCTCGCTTATCTACCGGGATCAGCGGTTGGCGGGATTTGACGCCGCCGCAGTGGTGGAAGTGATTGAACACCTTGATGCCCCACGCCTGGCCGCCTTCGAGCGCGTGATCTTCGAGTGCGCGAGACCGAAAACAATCGTCATCACGACTCCCAATCGCGAATACAACGTCAAATGGGAAACGCTTCCTGCCGGCGCCTTTCGCCACCGCGACCACCGCTTCGAGTGGACACGAGCAGAGTTTCAGAACTGGGCAAAAGGTGTTGCTTCGCGTTGTGGCTATAACGTCCGATTTCTACCCGTCGGCCCGGATGATTCGGCGGTGGGTTCGCCGACACAGATGGCGGTCTTTGAAATTTCGCCAGGCTTGCTTTGCGGAGTGTTGAACACCCATACTATCGCGGGACTTTCACGATGCTCAAAAATATCACAGTAGAAGCGTATCGCGGCTTTCGAGAGTTGAGCGTCGAAGGTCTCAACCGCGTCAACTTATTCGTCGGCCAGAACAACAGCGGCAAAACTTCCCTTCTGGAAGCCGCGCAGGTCATAGCATCCGAAGGTAATGTTGGCGTTCTTTTGCGCAGTTTGCGGCGGCGAGGCGAGATCATTCCGGCGAATGAACTGGAAAGGAACGTCGAGGAATTTGATGTCTCACATCTTTTTCACGGCCATGCTATGAAACTTGGTTCAGCGTTCAAGCTGGAGGGATTCAACGGCAACCTCGTGTCTGTGTCGTGCGAGGTTATCCGTGCGCCGCAAGACATGGAGGCAGGTCAATTGGGGATCTTCGATGTCGAGGGAGGCTCTCCGCTCGCTCTATCACTAAGAGTCGGCGTGGCTCCTAGTGTGAACATTCCTCTCTCCGCTTCAGGCGGGATACCGGTGGACCTGATCAGGAGAAGATTGGGCATAGAGGGCGGCCCGGGCATTCTGACTGGCGACCTCGCGGAAGTCTCCCCGATCAGGGTTGTTCCGACTGAGGGCCTCGAAAGCAGAAGCATGAGTAAGTTATGGGATAGCGTGGCGCTAACCCCTGATGAGCCTAAAGTGATTGAGGCGCTTCAGATTATCGAACCAAGAATCGAGAAGATCGCTTTCCTCGGCCGCGAAGCGGTTCGTTCTTCGGCTGGCATCGTCGTAAAACTAAAGGACTCGGACATGCGGCTTCCCATCGGCAGTTTGGGAGATGGCGTCATACGCCTGCTCTCTCTCTCTTTGTCTGTGATACGCGCGACCGGTGGCTATTTGATGGTGGATGAGATCGACACGGGCCTTCACCACTCCGTCATGGAAGGCATGTGGAGAATGGTTATTATGACTGCAAAACGACTTAACGTTCAGGTCTTCGCGACGACGCATAGTCAGGATTGTATTAACAGTCTCGGACATCTCTACGAGATTGCTCCAAAACTCGCTGCCGAGGTTTCGTTGCACCGGCTTGAGCGAGGATTACCTAGTACCGTCCGCTACGGACCTGACGAAATTTCTACGGCAGCGCAGCAAGAGATTGAAGTCCGATGATCCCGCCGAAAACATCGGCCCACCGTCTAATGGTAGAAGGAAAGGACGATCTGCATACTGTCATTCATCTCTTGCGACGTCACGGCTTGGACTACGACGACCCTTCCTTGGACTTGCCCTACATCCACGACGGCGGTGGCTATTCATCGCTGTTGGACGCTCTTCCTGTCGCGGCAAAGAGTTATAAACGACTTGGAGTGGTCATCGATGCAGACCTTGAACCAAGAGTTCGATGGACCGAAGTGCGTTGCCGCCTAAAGACCGTTGGCGTCGAGTTGCCCGAAACCCCGAATGGCGTAGGAACCGTCGTCTCCGGCATGACCACTGATTGCCGGGTCGGCGTCTGGCTTATGCCCGACAACTCAGGAGAGGGAACGCTGGAGACGTTCCTTTCTCGTCTCGTTCCGGCGGGAGATGCCTGCTGGGGCCACGCGGGGGTGGTTGCTCGGGAAGCGAAAAGCCTCGGGGCCAGGTATCCTAATAAATATTTCTCCAAGGCGCAGATTCATACCTGGCTTGCGTGGCACGAAGAGCCGGGTCAACCGTTCGGGACCGCTATCACTTCAGCTTGTTTCAGCACAGACACACGCGACGCCATTGCATTTGTCGCTTGGTTCAAACAATTATTTCTCGAGTAACCCCCGCGAGCCCCCAGCGACGCTGAGTGCTGGGCGGCTTTGGATTCCTTTATGACTCTCACCATCCCAGAACTTTCATTGGTTGTGCTCGTCGGAGTTTCCGGCTCGGGCAAGAGCACGTTTGCGCCAAAGCATTTCAAACCGACGGAGATTTTATCATCCGATTATTGTCGCGGGCTGGTGGCGGACGATGAGAACAGCCAGGCGGCGACGCCGGATGCGTTTGACGTTTTACAGTTCATTGCGCGAAAACGACTGGCCGGTGGAAAGCTCACGGTGGTGGATGCCACTAATGTGCAACCGGAATCGCGCAAACCCCTGGTGGCGCTGGCCCGTGAGTTTCATTGCCTGCCGGTCGCCATTGTGCTGGATTTGCCGGAGCGCCTCGCCCATGACCGAAACAAAACGCGGCCTGACCGCAATTTCGGCCCGCATGTCATTCGCCAGCAGGCGCAACAATTGCATCGCTCGTTGCGCGGACTGGAGCGGGAAGGGTTTCGGCACGTCCACGTCTTGAAATCACTCGACGAGGTTGAATCGGTTGTCATCGAACGCCAGACATTGTGGAACAATTTGAAGCGTGAGCACGGTCCGTTCGACATTATTGGCGACGTTCACGGATGCGGTGACGAGTTGGAGGAATTGTTGACAGTCCTCGGCTACCAGGCCCAGCCGGGCGGAGCGTGGAGGCACCCAGCCGGTAGAAAAATGATTTTTGTGGGCGATCTGGTGGATCGCGGGCCGAAGATTCCTGAAGTGGTGCGGTTGGTTATCGAGTCGGTCAAAGCGGGCAGCGCACTGTGTGTGCCAGGCAACCACGATGTTAAGTTCATGCGCAAGATTTGGGGCAAGGATGTCCAGATTACTCATGGCTTGGCGGATTCGCTGGCGCAGTTTGAATCGTACGAAAAAGATTATCGCGGTTTTAGCCGCGTCGCGGCGGAGTTTATCGATGACTTGGTCAGCCATTACGTTCTCGACGAAGGTAAATTGGTCGTGGCCCATGCGGGCATGAAGGAGACGATGCAGGGTCGAGGCTCCGGCGCCGTGCGCGAATTTGCCTTGTTTGGTGAAACCACCGGTGAGACGGATGAGTTTGGTTTGCCGGTGCGTTACAATTGGGCGGCCGAGTATCGCGGCCAAGCCGCAGTGGTTTATGGGCACACGCCCGTGCCTGAACCGGAATGGCTCAATAACACCATTAATATTGACACTGGCTGTGTTTTTGGCGGGAAGTTGACTGCGTTGCGTTATCCGGAAAAGGAAGTGGTATCCATTCCCGCCAGGCAAACTTACGCCGAATCGCGCAAACCGTTTCTAAAGCCGGAACAGTCACCGATATTGTCCGCGCAACAGCAGCAGGACGACTTGTTGGATTTGGCCGATGTGACAGGCAAGTACATCGTCAGTACCCGTTTGCACGGTAACGTGACTATTCGCGAAGAGAACGCCACGGCTGCTCTCGAAGTAATGAGCCGCTTTGCCGCAAATCCCAAGTGGTTGATTTACCTGCCGCCAACCATGTCGCCGAGTGAAACAACTCAGGCGTCGGGATTGTTGGAACATCCGGCGGAAGCTTTTGCTTATTTCCGCCACGCGGGAGTTCCTCGCGTGGTCTGCGAAGAAAAGCACATGGGATCGCGCGCCGTCGTCATTGTCTGCCGCGATGAAGACGCCGCACGTAAAAGGTTTGGCGTAATTAACGAGGGGATCGGCATCTGTTACACCCGAACCGGACGCCGATTTTTTGACAGAATGGAGTTGGAAAGCGAATTTCTGCGGCTCTTGCACCGTCCCATCACCGCCGCCGGATTTTGGGATGAGTTTAATACGCAGTGGTTCTGCCTGGACTGTGAATTGATGCCGTGGTCGGCCAAGGCGCAGGAATTGCTAAAACAGCAATATGCCGCCGTTGGCGCAGCAGCGCAGGCCTCCCTCGCAGATGAACTTGAGGCCCTGCAATGCGCCGCCCGACGGGGTCTCGAGATAAATGAATGGCTTGCCCATGCCGTCCTGCGGCGACAAATGATTGAGGACTATATCGCCGCCTATCGGCGTTACTGCTGGCCAGTCAACTCAGTGAATGATCTCAAGCTGGCGCCGTTTCATCTGCTGGCCAGCGAAGGGAAATGCCATTTTGACAAGCCACACGACTGGCACATGCAAACGCTGGGGCGTCTGGCTGGCGGCATCATTATGGCCACTCCTTTTAAGACGATTGACGTCACCGATCCTGAAAGCGAAGCGGAGGGCGCTCATTGGTGGGAAGAGCTGACTGCGCGTGGCGGCGAAGGCATGGTCGTCAAGCCGTTGGATTTTATTGTCAAGGGCCGGCGTGGACTCGTCCAGCCCGCCATCAAATGCCGTGGGCGGGAATATTTGCGCCTCATTTATGGACCGGAATACACCGAACCAAAAAACCTCGAGCGTCTTCGGGCGCGTGGTCTTTCCACAAAACGTTCACTGGCCCTGCGCGAATTTGCCCTTGGCCTGGAAGCGTTGGAACGCTTCGTCCGGCATGAACCATTGCGGCGTGTTCATGAAAGCGTTTTTGGAGTCCTGGCCTTAGAAAGCGAGCCGGTCGATCCGAGACTGTGAATTCTGAATTGGGAGCGAAAGAACTCCGTTGCGAGGTCGATTTGACCGGCGGGGTGCTTTGTATTTAACATCCAGGGTATGAGCGTTGAACATGTTTCCAGGTCGGGCCAGGTTTACTACTTGCATGTGAAGTCCCGTAAAAACGGGCGGCCGAATTTTTATTTTTCAAAAGACCCGGAAGGTCCGCCGGTGGATGCTGTTCCCGATGGTTTTGAAATCTACGAGAATATTGGCGGACAGGTCTTTCTTCGCCGCATTCCCAAGAAGCTAATTGCCGATGACGAGGTGGAATTGACGCGGGCGGCGCTGGCGCTTCATGCGGAAAAATGGCGGCATAAAATAGATGTCAAAAAGAATATTGTTACGGTTTATGAAACGGATTCTTCCGACGATTTGTCGGAGCTGCTTGCGCCCTGGGTCGATCCCGCGAAGGAGAAGGAATACAGAATCCGCAATGCGCATTACATGGCCGTCCTGCGCTTTATTCTGACCGACCCTGCCCGTCGCATTTTCAAGGCGGAACGCTATTGTTTCCGAGGATCAGTCGATGCCTGGATCGATATAGGGCCGCCCGCGCCGCTGCCCGCGCTGCTCAAGAAATACGTGAAGCATCTCGGCAAGGATTCGTTCTACGATTTATTCTAAGCATGGGAGGCTCCCCGAACCCGATGAATTTGCCCACCGGTTCTGCTGGCCAGACATGTTTTGATTGCGTGGCCCGCCGCAACGTCACGCGCGTCTTTCGGTCTTGGACGGGTTCTGTTATAGGCGCGCGCCGCGCTTAATGTTAAGAGGACTTCCTCCACGTTTAGGGGCCGGCCAGGCGAAAAAGCTCCTTTTTACTGGCCGGGGCCAGAGCGTAAGATATTCTGTTGGACCATAGAGCGCGCCGCCTGACAAGAGCAGTTAACCGCCGGTGATCGGGGCGATTCTCTCTGATTTTTGTCGCAGCAAAAATTAGCGCGCACCGTGCGCGTCTCTTCTTGACAGCCACCCTCGTAAACGTTGGAAAAATTGCGCGAACGGTGAGCGGCAGAGGTTTCGGGTTTTGGGATAGAATGGGAAGGTGATAGGAATAGAAGATGAAAATGGGACGAGGCGGCCAAGCGCGACCGAGCGGAACAATGCTGCCGCCCACGGCTGCGAGATCGTTGTAAAGTCGAGGCTGCGCCTCGAAGGGTTGAGCCACAGGCTCAACGCTACAACTTTGGCGGCTTTTTCTGTACTTTTATGCAAGTCGTCCGTGGGCGATTTAAGCAGATTAAACCAAATTAAAGTGAATCCCGCCGAGCATATTTTGAAAAATCTAGGTCGGTCTTGCGAAGAGGTCATTGCGGAAAGAAAGGCAAAAAGATGAGGGCAAAAAATTTGTTCCCAATCCTTTTGCCGCCATTTTTTTGCCTTTGCAGCCGGGGGGAGCAGCCAATTTCGGTCCGCCATAACGCTCACAATGAAAACAATCCAAATTCGAATCTCTCTTTCAGCCGAATTTTCAGGCATATTTTCTTTCGTCAGCACCCAAAATTCGTCTATATTACAGCCATGAAAACATCTGAGACGCAACAGTCGGCCACAGTTCCCACGGCAAATAAGCCCAACTCTTGCCTGCCACGACCCATCCAACGGCGGCAATTCCTCAAATCAGCCGCCATGATCGGAGCAGGGGGGCTTATCCTGCCGCGCCTCAAACTCTTCGGGGCTGATGCCCCCAGCAATAAGTTGAACATCGCCCTGATCGCGACCGGGCACCGGGCTAAAGATCATTTCGAGGTCATGTCCCACGAAAACGTGGTCGCCCTGTGTGATATCAATGAGCAGCATCTGGCTTCCGCCGCAACGAAATTTCCCAAGGCGAAGCAGTACGCGGACTGGCGCAAGTGCCTTGAACAAAAGGACATTGACGCCATCGTTTGCTGCACCCTGGATCACACCCACGCCTTCGTCACCAATTGGGCGATGAATCGCGGCAAGCACGTTTATTGTGAAAAGCCGCTGGTCAACACCGTCGAGGAAGCCCGTCTCATTCGCGCAACCTGGCTTAAGAACAAAGACAAGCTCGCCACTCAAGTCGGCACCCAGCGTCATCAATTCAAGAATTTCAACCGGGTGCGCGAACTGATCCGCAACGGCGCCATTGGCGAGTTGCAGGAAGTCAGCGCCTGGGGCAATCGCCAGGAGCGCCGGGCAGGTTTTCTGCCCTCGGAAGGCAATCCTCCCAGCTATATAAACTATGATTTATGGCTCGGCCCTTCCCCGTTCCATCCCTACAATTCCGAATACTTTCGCGGCGGGTGCCTGCGTTGGGACATGTATTGGGACTTTGGCAGCGGCCAGGTCGGCGACATGGGCAGCCATACGATGGACCTGGCTTGGAACGCGATTGATGCCGGCCTCCCCACTTCGGCGGAAGGCAAAGGCGAGCCGTTCAATCCCGACGTGACGCCGGTCACACTGGAAACCTATTTTGAAATCCCGGCCAACGACTGGCGCAAACCCATTCTCGTCTCGTGGCATCAGGGGGGTGCATTGCCGGATTCTCCGAATCGCGGCATTGATCTGAAGAAGATTGACCACGGCGTGATGTTCGAGGGCACCAAAGGGTTTCTCGTGGCTGATTTTAACACTCGAATTCTCATTCCGCAGAACAATGACACGAATCATGAAGAGGCGGACATGAGCTACTATAAGCCCCGCTCCAAGGCAGACGACATACCGGCCATGGGCAATTTCCAGCAAGAATGGATTAACGCCTGCAAGGGCAGCCTCAAGACCTCCTGCAACTTCGGTTATGCGACCGACATGATCGAAATGATGCTGCTCGGCCTGGTGGCCTATCGCGCCGGCCGGAAGATTCAATACGACGGCGCTAGCGGAAGCATCACCGACTGCGCAGAAGCCAGCCAATACCTGCGCCACACCTACCGCGAGGGCTGGACGCTGAACGGGTAGGTTGAGAATGCTGTAGAATAGTTGGCGATGAGCGTAATCCATTTGGGTTAAATGGATTAGGATTAGGATTAAGATTAGGAGCGGAATTGGGGAAGCGAGGCGGAGATATTTGACAACGACATTTGCTTGCCTTGGGCCCGAGGGAGGCTTAAAGTAGCCAAACTCAAAAAAAACCCGATGAGATCAAACAGTTTTATTGACAGGCTGCGGGCCATTGGCGTGGCAATTCTGGCCTGCCTGTCAAGCACCGCGATGGCCGCGTCGCAGGACGCCGTTATTTTGACTGTCTCGGGCAAGGTCGAAATTTCTCCGGCGGGCGCAACGGTTTGGACGCCCGGCTCGACCAACCAGGCCTTGAAGGTGGGCGACCGCCTCCGCACCGGCAAAAGCAGCCGGGCCAGTCTGCGGCTGTCCAATTTAAGCGTGCTGCGGGTCTATGAATTGACCACCCTGGAAATCCAGCCGCCCCAGAATAACGGCAGCCGGGCCATGCTCGACTTGCAAAGCGGGGCGGCCTATTTCTTCAATCGCGACAAGCCATTGGAAACCCAGTTTCGCACTCCCGCCGCTTCAGGAGCCATTCGAGGCACGGAATTTAATCTCAAGGTGGCCGGCGACGGGCGAACCGAATTGGCCCTCTTGGACGGCAACGTTGATCTGACCAACGCCCAAGGCACGCTGCAAATTCAAAGCGGCGAAAAGGCCATCGTCAAACCGGGCGAGGCTCCCACCAAGTCGGCGCTGATCGACGCGGTCAATGTGATTCAATGGACTCTGTATTATCCTGCCATACTGGACGCCGACGAATTGGCATGGAACGGCCAGGCGCCTGGCGAGTTGGCCGCATCATTGGACGATTATCGGAGCGGCGATTTGCTCGGCGCCCTGGCTAAGTATCCTGAGGATCGCACGCCGGGCTCGGAGACGGAACGGGTTTATCGGGCGGCTTTGCTTCTCTCCGTCGGAAATGTGGATGACGCGGAGAAGCTGCTGGGGGGAAAGGAAGAAGGAGGAAGGAAGAAGGAAGAAAGCGGCGGCCCCGATGCGCGGGCGGTGGGTTTGGGGGATGCGTTAAGGGAAATGATTGCGGCGGTTAAGGGGCAGGCTTGGGAGCGGAACACCCCGCGCACGCTGGCGACGGAGTGGCTGGCCGGTTCTTACCAGGCACAGGCCCGCCATAATTTGGCTGAGGCGTTGACGATGGCGCGGAACGCGGCGGCGAAGTCCCCGAATTTCGGCGCGGCCCAGGAACGGGTCGCGGAGATGGAGTTTAGTTTTGGCCACACCGAAGCCGCGCTGGCGGCCTTGACGAAGAGTCTTGCCCTTTCGCCGCGCAATGCGCAGGCGCTGGCTTTGAACGGGTTCGCCCTCAGCGCGCAAAACAAAATCACCCAGGCGCGGGGATATTTCGACCAGGCCATCGCGGTGGACGGTGCGCTGGCCAATGGCTGGCTGGGTCGCGGGTTGGTGCGAATCCGCACCGGTGACGTGAACGAAGGACGACAGGATTTGGAAGTCGCCGCCACGCTGGAACCCAATCGCGCGTTTCTGCGCAGTTATCTCGGCAAAGCCTGGAGCCTCGACCAGCCCTTCCAATATTCGTGGAACACGCATCTGGCCACCAATGAACTGGGCCGGGCCATGAGCCTGGATCCCAATGACCCGACGGCGTGGCTTTATTCCGCCTTGTTGAATGACCAGCTTAATTGCATTAACCAAGCCATCGCCGACCTGGAACATTCCGAAGACTTGAATGGCAACCGCGCGGTTTTTCGCTCCAAATTTTTACTGGACCAGGACCAGGCGGTGCGCAGCGCGAACCTCGCCTTGATTTATGAAGACGCCGGCCTGAGCGACGTCGCCGTGCGCGAGGCCACCAAGTCCGTGCAGGATGATTACGCCAATTTCTCCGCGCACCTTTTCCTGGCGGAAAGCTACAACGCGCTGCAAGATCCAAAAAAAGAAAACCTGCGCTATCAAACTCCCGGTGAGGACGAACTGTTGGTGGCCAACCTTCTCTCGCCCGTCGGCGCGGGCGCGCTTTCCCAAAACATTTCACAGCAGGAGTATTCCAGGTTGTTCGATGCCGACCGCATCGGAGTCAGTTCGCAAACAGAATACTTCAGCCGCGGCGCGTGGCTGGAAAACGCCTCGCAATTCGGCACGATGGGCCCGCTGGCTTATTCTTTGGACGCTTATTATTTTACCGATCCTGGCTGGCGTCCGAACAACGACATTCAGAATTCCGATTTCGATGCCAAGGTCAAATATCAGCTCACCGCCAAGGACACAGTTTTCCTGGAAGCCGAGCGCAGCGAACTGGAAGCAGGGGACGTCTTTGAACATTACAACTACAACACGCCGCTGCTCATCATTCCAGGCGGCGGACGCCCCGGTTATGACCCGACTTTGCGCGAACAGGAAATCCAGGACCCAAACCTCCTGCTGGGTTACCATCGCGATTGGGGCACGGGCAATCATACCTTGTTTCTCTATCGCGGATTGCAGGATCATTTTTCGTCGAGCGACGCGAATTATACCGCGCCTCTCGTCGTCACACCGCCCTTTCTCACTCCCTTTTCGGCAGTGACCTCCATGCGGCGGACCACAGAACTAAATTCATTCGAAGCCCAGCATATTTACGAAAGCGACCGGCAAAATGTCATCCTCGGCGCCCGCTTCCAGAATGAAAGCATGCGAACGGCCAATTACGCGGCCGAGAACATCGGGACCACCCCGCCTCCGCTCCTTCCCAACACGCCCTACTTGGATCTGAGCTTCGAACGCCTCAGTTTCTATGGATATTACGAATTGAAGCTCTTCGACTCACTCAAGTTAACGGGTGGCCTGACTTATGATTGGGAGCACTTTCCCTTGAATATCGAAACCCTTCCGCTCTCCAGCCAGGAATCGGACCGCGCGCGCCTTTCCCCCAAGGCCGGGCTGGATTGGACGTTTCTGGAAGGCACGCGGTTCCGCGCCGATTATACGCGTTCAATGGGGGGACTCATCAATGATGCCAGTACGACGATCGAACCCACCGAAATCGCCGGTTTCAACCAGGCCTTTCGCAGTCTTATTCCCGAATCGGCCGGCTTCGGCACGCCGCCTGCGATGCAGTTTGAAACGTGGGGCGCAGGTCTTGACCACAAATTCCCGACTGGCACCTACGTGGACGTCGAAGGACAATTATTGCGTTCCACCGGCAATCAACTCATTGGCGGCTGGGCCAGCGGCGGCTCGATTCCCGTGCCGGCGACCGTGGGGGATTTGAGCCAGGGACAGTCTTTTCGAGAAAAGGATGCGTTTGCCAGCATCAGCCAATTGATTGGCCACGAGCTGGCCGTGGGAGCGCGCTACACGCTGACCTCGGCCGAGGTTTCCACCGAGCTGGCCACGCCGGCCGGCACGGCCAACGCCCAGCTTTACAATCTGCACGAGAATTCGACGCTCAATGAGGTCAGCCTTTTTGCCAACTACTATCTGCCCTGTGGTTTCTTCGCCCAATTCCAAGCCAACTGGTGGGACCAATACAACATCACGCCGGGCGAACCGGGGAACAATTTTTGGCAGCTCAATGTTTACGCCGGTTATCGTTTTCCGCGGCGTCACATCGAAATCGCGGCGGGAATTCTTAACCTGGCCAACCAGGATTACAACATTGACCCCCTGACTTACTTCCTCGAACAAGCGCACACCCGTCAATACTTCGCCAGCCTGAAGTTTACTTTCTAGCCAACGCCTCCGCGATTGCCCTCCCAAGCAGTGGAGGCACGGCATTGCCGATCTGTTTTACGACTTGCGAGCGGTTCCCTGCAAATTCAAATTCATCGTCGAAGGACTGCAACCTTGCCCCTTCCCTCGGGGTCAATGCCCTATCGCAAACGGGATGAATGCAGCGATTTGAAGCTGGATGGACAAAATTGACCGTGATAGTTACGGAAGGCGTATCTCCATCTAATCGTGAATAGCAGGAACTGAAGCCGCTCGTTATCATGTGGGAAGGGATGCATGAGATGTTTTTTCCGGAATGTCGAATTATCTCAAGCATTTTGGGCGTGTGAGTTGTTGAGTAGTGCAGCATTAATTGCTGACAACCGTTTCGCCTCTCTTTCTGATAGTCGGTGATCGGTTGACAGGTATAAACTTGACAGGATTCGCCCGACTCGATCTTTGGCAAATCGCCAATCGCGTCCATAACGGTGATGGGTGGCTTTAGAATAGGGCGAGGAGTGAATAAATCTTCCTCCGGCCACTGCATTTTGGAGCGGTCTCGGTGGCCAATGGTCGCTCCATTTGAATAATAAGCAGGCGCAGGAAAGGCAATTTTCCCTCCCTTTTCGACACCGATGAAAATCAACCGCTCGCGTCTTTGTGGAACTCCAAAATAGGCGGCATTCAAAATCTTCCAATCACAGTCATAACCCAGTGTTGTAAAGCAGTCGTGCATTTGATTGATCGTGCGCCCGCCGTTGTGGGTGGCCAGGCCGACGACATTTTCAATGACCAGGGCCTTGGGACGAAAGAAGTTTACGAAATTTGCGAACTGCTCGAACAAAGTGTTTCGCGGATCATCCTCCGCACTGGAACGAAATGGGCGGATTGAGGTAAATCCTTGGCAAGGCGGCCCTCCGATTATCAAGGCCAATTCTCCGCGTTTGACGCGCAATTTTTCCATTACATCTTTGCAATTGACTTTTCGAATGTCCCCTTGCAAAGCGCGCGCTTTGGGATGATTCAGCTTAAATGTCTCAATCGACATTGGTAAAATATCCATCCCAAAAACCGTCTCGTACTCATGGTTCCGGGCTTTCTCAAATCCTTTTGAGAATCCCCCCGTTCCACAAAACAGATCAAAAATTTTTTCCGGCACCGGTGGAGACAATAGTCTCGTAGTAATTTCGTGTCAACCTGAAATAATGGCGTTGGTGAAAGACGCTCAAATTCGCAAAACCGTCAATGCGCTGATCAAAGGACTTGCGGAATATCGTCAAGCGCAGGGACTGACATACGAAGAACTCGCTGACAGGGCGGGGATTCACAGAACGACCATTGGCCTCCTTGAAAGGAATGAACGCACTCCAACAGTTCAGGTAGCCCTTCAATTAGCGTCGGCGCTTGGCGTGGAACTTTCAGAAGTTTTGGCTAGAGCGGAAGCAATTGCGAGCGGGAAAGCTCCAAAGGCCGCTCACAACATAGAAGAAAGAAATGTTCAAAAAAACCATTTTCACAACGAGGCCGCCCTAAAGAAATTGACCGGCTTGTCCTGCGATTGCATCCGAACCGCGATTCAGGGATGCTATCAAACGCTTGATACGATTGATTTTCAATTGGCGACTCACAATACGCCGCCCCTCGCCAAATTGGTGGAGCTTGCCAACATTTCTTCGATGATCGGAAATCTGCTGGGTGGACAAATAGCCTCTTGTTCCAACGGGCTTTACATCCGAAATCGGCCGCATACGTACCCTGATTTGCTTCCCGTTCCACCGCATAATTTGAACGTAGAAATCAAAATTGCGCTTGATATCAACAAGGTCAAAGGTCATTTGCCAAAACCAGGGACATATATAACGTTTCGTTACGTCTTGTGCGACAAGAATGGAAATTACAGCCGAGGAAAAGAAAACAGAGGCGATACCGCATTCGTTTGGGAAGGACGGGCAGGCACGTTGAAGGAGCAGGATTTTGCGGTGAGCAATACCGCGGGCGATTCCGGTAAAACCGCTGTCATAAAAACCGCGGCGTTTAGGTCGATGATCGTATTTTATTTTGTTCCTGAACTGCTCCCCTATTCCCGGAAAAGAGCCGGCCACTACCCGAATGCAGGGTTGCCTCCTTCCGCGATCTAAATCCGCAATTGGGTTCATGGAAGAACTTTAATAAGAAGGAAATGAAAACCAAGGCCGGCGCCAGTGTGCTCGAAGATCGCGAGGCTATTACTTACTTTCAGCCGATCGATGAGCGGGAGATTGAGCAGGTTCCATTGCGTCTGGATCTTGTTCGGCGGATTTTTACTTACACACGCCCTTACGCGGCGAAAAGGAATTGGTTGTTCTTTCTGACCTTCGCGCGAGGGATGCAATTGCCCGCCCTGGCTTGGATGATTGGCCGCACCATTAGCGGCCCCATTGCGGGCAAGGACCTGCCCGGAATTTATTTTCACGCCGCCGGGTATCTGGCGCTGACGATCGTGATGGTGGTGACGTTGCATTTTCGGCAGCGCTTCGCCCTGGAATTGGGCGAGGCGGTGGTGCATGACATGCGCTCGGAGCTTTTTCGCAAACTCACTACCCTGCCCATGGCCTTTTTCAATCGCACCAAGTTCGGACGCATCATCAGCCGCATGAGTTCGGACATCGACAGCGTGCGGGTGGGTGTGCAGGACGTGGCTTTTGTCGTGACGGTGCAAGCTTTGCAAATGGCCACCTCGGCGGCGTTGATGGCTTGGTATGACTGGAAACTTTTCTCGCTGATGCTGCTGCTCGTGCCGTTGATCTGGCTGGTCAATGGACGCTATCGCCGCGAGATGAGCCAGCAATTGCGCAAGGTGCAGGAATCGTGGAGCCTGCTGAGTTCGACGCTGGCCGAGTCGGTCGGCGGCATTCGCGTCACCCAGGCGTTTGTGCGGCAGGAGATTAACTCGGGGTTTTTCCGCAAATTGGTCGAAGTGCATGGCAACAACAATGTCGGGGTGGCGCGCGCCTCGGCCGTGTTTGTTCCCTTGCTGCAAATGAAGAGCCAGCTTTTTCTGGGCGCGACGGCGTTGCTGGCCGGTTATGGCGCTTTGCGCTGGCAGGGCTGGATGCACATGGAAGTGGGCGACCTGGTCATGTTCTTTTTTCTGGCCAACTTGTTTTTCGAGCCTGTGCAAGCCATCGGCAACCAATACAACCAGGCCCTCACCGCCATGGCGGGCGCCGAACGGCTCTTTCGCCTTCTGGACCAGGCGCCCGATTGGCGCGACGCGCCGGGGGCGAAAGAATTGCCCCTCCTGCGCGGGCGCGTGGAATTTCAAGCCGTCTGTTTTGAATATCAGCCCAATCGCCCGGTGCTCGCGGATATTTCGTTCGTTGCCGAACCGGGCCAGACGGTTGCGCTCGTCGGCCATACCGGCAGCGGAAAAACAACCATCGCCGCCCTCCTGCAAAAACTTTACCTGCCCACGCGCGGCGCGGTGCTGATCGACGGGTGCAACCTGCTCGAGATCACCAGCGACTCCCTGCATCGCCAGATGGGAAGCGTCCAGCAAAACAATTACCTCTTCTCCGGCTCGATCATGGACAACATCCGATTTGCGCGGCCCGACGCCACGGAAGCCGAAGTGCGCAATTCCCTGCGCGCCCTGGATTCTCTCGACTGGATTGAAGCGCTGCCCGGCGGCCTGGCCTATCAGGTCGGCGAGAAGAGCGCGACCCTCTCCCTTGGTCAACGCCAATTGGTCTGCTTTGCCCGCGCGTTGCTGGCCGAGCCACGCATCGTCGTGCTGGACGAAGCAACCAGCGCCATTGACACCGTGACCGAAGCGCGTTTGCAACGGGCGTTGGAAGTTTTATTGCGAGGGCGCACGGCCTTTGTCGTCGCCCACCGGCTCAGCACCATTCGGCAGGCGCACCTCGTGCTGGTTCTGGATCGCGGTCGCATTGTCGAGCGGGGCACTCACCAAACGCTCCTGCGGGCGGGCGGAGTGTATGCGCGGCTGCACGAGGAGTTCATCGGCGCTGCGCAAGCTTGAGCATCAGTCCGGCCGCGGAGCGTCGGGGAGCGGGACCGCCAGGCGGATGGCTGTACCTTTCCCGGGAGCACATTCCCAAGTCAATTTTCCGCCCATCTCTTCCGCGCGCCGCTGCATGTTTTCCAAGCCGTGCTGTTTGCCTTCCGCCTTCGGCTTGGCTGCGACAAAGCCCGTGCCGTCGTCTTGAATGCAGATTTCCAGCCAGTGGGCCGAAACCTTGGCCTGCATGTGAACTTCTTTGGCCAGCGCGTGCTTGAGCGCATTCGTCAACGCTTCTTTGA
>DASRLE010000682.1:0-20557 GCA_035648615.1 Saccharimonadales bacterium (SeqCode)
CTTCAAAAGGCAGCGCAAAATGGTTGAAAAGCCTTTCCCCCAATTGGAGGGTTGAGCCCTCGACTTTCGGACGAATCATATTGAAGCCGACGACGGAATTTTGGATGGTCATGATCATCACTCCCGCGATGACCGCCACGGCCGCTACCCCCAGGCTGGCGCCGACCATTTTGACGTGGCGGCGTTCCTCCTCCTTCAAATCCAGCAACATGATGACAAAGACAAAGAGCACTATGACCGCGCCGGCATAAACGAGGATCTGCACCGCTGCCAGGAAAAACGCGTGCAACAAAACAAAAAGCCCGGCCATCGAGATGATAGTCAAGACCAGGAACATGGCGCTCGTCACCGGGTTGCGGCTGACCGGGTTGGCCACGACCAATCCGCCGCAGAGCAGAGTCAAAATGGCGAAAATATAAAAAAAGATCGCTTCCATCTATTTATGTTTCCACTTCCAAATCTGGTCGTTCTGCACGCCGCCCATGGCGAGAAGCTTTTCTTTATCATAGACCATTTCCTGGCGGCTCAGGCCCGTCAGAGAGTAGTCCTTCATCAGAAAAATCGCCTCCTCCGGGCAAACCTCCTCGCAGAAACCGCAGAAGATGCAACGCAGCATGTCGATCTTAAATTCTTTGGGCGCCTTTTCGACATTGCCCGCTTCAGGGGAGCCGCCCGGCCCCGGCGGAGTAATGCGGATGGCCTTAGGCGGGCAGATAAATTCGCAAAGCTGGCAGGAAACGCACTTGGTGCGCTGCTCGGGATCCTTGACCAAATAAGGCGCGCCGCGATAGCCCTCCGGCACCGTCCACTTTTCCTCGGGATACTGCATCGTCACGTTCTTACGGAAAAAGTGGCGGATGGTGACGCGAAAACCTTCGAATACGGCGGGAAGGTAAAGTCGCTCCCAGAAATTTAATTTTGTTCGTTTAACAATCATTGCTGTTTCAATGCCTCAAGCTATCGTGGGCCCACAACCATAGCGCCGTCGCCAAAATATTGAACAACGAAAGCGGGAGAAATCGCCGCCAGCCCAAATCCATCAATTGATCGTAGCGAAAGCGCGGCCACATCCAACGCACCCAAATGAACATCCCCATCAAAACCATGATTTTCACCAGGAAAATCACGATCTGAATCACACCGATGATCTTGGAGGGATGCGGATTATCCAATCCCGCAAACGGCAGCGTCCACCCGCCCAAAAACAACGTGACCATCATGGCCGAAGCCGCGATCATATTGGCGTATTCTCCCATGAAAAAAAGCGCGAACTTCATCGAGCTGTATTCAGTATGATAACCGCCGACCAATTCCTGCTCCGACTCCGGCAAGTCGAACGGCAGGCGGTTGGTTTCGGCAAAGGCGGAAATGACAAAAATGATGAACGAGAGCGGCGCATACAAAATCAACCAGCCATGCCGCGCCTGGTGCTCGATGACCTGGCTTAGATTCAAATCGCCCACGATGAGAAAAAGTGGAATGACCGACATGCCCATGGCAATTTCGTAGGAAATCATTTGCGCGCTGGAACGTATGCCCCCTAGGAACGGATACTTGGAATTGGAGGCGTAGCCCGCCAGCACGATTCCGTAAACGCCGAGGGAAACGATGCCGAAGGTGTAAAGAATGCCCACGTTCAAATCGGCAATGACCATTTTCTGGTGGCCCAGTTCCGAGCCAAAAGGAATGACCGCCATGACCAGCAAGGCGGGAATCATGGTCACCATCGGGGCCAGCCAAAAATAAGTTTTGCGAACATGCGATGGGGTAAAGTCTTCCTTGAGAAAGGCTTTGACGCCATCGGCCACAGGCTGCCAAATGCCGGCCGGGCCTACGCGGTTAGGCCCAATCCGATCCTGGATGAACGCCGAAATTTTCCGCTCGGCCAAAACGGAATAGGCGACGGACGTCATGACGACCGCGAAGACGCACACGATTTTCACCAGGCTGAAAATCACAAATTGCGTCTGCGGATTTAAACTGTTGAACCAAGTCATGGCATTAGATCGGCGCCGTTACCCCGAGATCGCCCAAGGCGGCCCAAGTCAGCCCGGCAAAGGCCGGCACCTCGCGCGCCATTTCGTTGAACAAACCTTCGATATTAACCGAGCCGTTTTGCCCGCTCACCTCGCGAGCCAGCTCGTGCAGAAACTCCCACTCCGGCCGGGCATTGCCTTTGGGTTGGAGATTTTGCATGAATTTTTGGACGCGCCCTTTGCCGTTGACGAAGCTGCCGCGCTTCTCGGCATGGGCGCAGCCCGGCAATAAATAGTGCGCCATTTCCGTCGTTTTGTTAGGCAAAATATCACTGACAATCAACGTTCCCAATTTCTCCAGCAGATTCTGCCCGAGGCCAAACCGGGTCACGTCCTCGCCAAAAACAATCAGCGTCTTGATATTTCCCGCCGCGATTTCGTTGGCGATTTTGGATAAATTCGACCCCATTTTCTCCGGCGAAATTCCGATTAACGTGGCCCCGGTGCTATTGGGATTGCGATCGGCGCTGAGCAGGATTTTATCGCCGGTGCCTCCCCGCGCAATCGAGTCCGTCAGGGAGTTGAACCGGCTGACCAGCTTTTTCAACAGATAAAGCTCCTCATTGGTTTGCCGTGACGAAGCAATGACCGCCACCGAATCATGATTGGCGTGCCGTAAAATCGAAGAGATTTCGCGCAGCGCCACGGACCAGGCTTGATCCTGGGTATGGCCGCGCATTTTCGACCCGGCGACTTCCGTCAAACGGTCGGTTCGATTGATCCATTTGTAATTGAGCCGGCCATAGTCACACATCCAGCAGGAATTGACCGCGTCGTTCTGCCGTGGCTCATACCGGTAAAGACGCTCCTCGCGGGAGCCCATGACGATGTTGCAGCCCGTCGAGCAACTGGTGCAGATGCTTTTGGTCTCCTTCAAAAACCAAACGCGCATCTGGAAGCGAAAATCCTTCGAGGTCAACGCGCCGACCGGACAAATATCGACGGTGTTGAGCGTGTAATTGTTGTCGAACGCTTTGCCGGGAAAATTAGTCAGCGTACTATGGCTGCCGCGATTGACGAAGCCCAGCGCGTCGTCGCCCGCGATGTCGCGCGAGAAGCGAATGCAGCGCGAACAAAGGATGCAGCGTTCGTCGTCCAATACAATGCGCGGGCCTAAATCGACCTGTTTGGGCTTGTGGACTTTTTCTTCGGCGAACCGGCTGGCGGACTGTCCGTAATCAATGGAATACTCCTGCAATTTGCATTCTCCAGCCTGATCACAAATCGGGCAGTCCAGCGGATGATTGATGAGCAGCGATTCCAGCACCGCCTGGCGCATTTGTTTGGTCGCGGGCGAACTGGGATAAATTTCCATGCCCGGCGAAATGGGTGTGGCGCAGCCAATTGCGCCGCGCGGCGTCCCCGGTTCATACGGCAACGCCGAGCGGACAATCTTCGGAGAGCCGTCCGCGTTGAGAACAGGTTTTCTGTCCGGCCCCATGGCGGGCGTGCCAAATTCCACCAGACACATACGGCAATTGCCCGCGATTTGCAGCTTGGGGTGATAGCAATAATGAGGGATGTCGATGCCGGCCACCAGGCACGCCTGCAACATCGTCGTGGGCTGCAACTTGCCCTGCCAATCCGGCGACATTTTTGGCACTTCAATCTCGCGCCCATCGACCTTGATCTTGATCATTTCGACCGGAGGCGGCGCGGGTTTTGCTTCGGGTATGGTGGCAACGGACATATCAAATTTCTCCGCGATACAAATCAGCAATCGGGAAGATCATTTCGTAATCGCCCCACATTAAATTGCCGTAATGCAGATGGAAACTTTTGAATTTTTTGGGATTCCGGAAAGCCGTAATTTCAGGATTTCCAGCCTGACGCAGAAAGGGCCCAAAGTCCATCACTCGTTGCGTCCCATCTTTAAACTGGAGCGAAATTCGATAACGTCCAATATGTTTAGCATCGGTAATTTCCAAATATTCTGTTGCTTGGGCTTTCATTTCAGTTGTGCGTCCGGACCCGCCGCAATCTTCATCCCTGGGGCTGGCCCCGCTCCTTGGTTTTTAGCTTCATCCGCCACACCACGCCGGTCAAATTCATCGCGGAATTTGTTGACGAAACTCAAGACCGGCCATGCGCACGCTTCGCCGAAGGCGCAAATTGTCCTGCCTTGGATATTCTGGGCGATGTTGAGCAGGTAGTCGGCGTCCTGTTTGCGGGCGTGGCCGTTGCACATGCGATGCAATGCCTTGGCCAGCCAGAGAGAACCTTCGCGGCACGGCGTGCATTGTCCGCAACTTTCGTGCGCGTAAAAATCCGCGATATTCGCCAAGGCTGCCACGATATCGGTGGTGTCGTCCAACACCATGATGGCGCCTGAACCCGACATGCTGCCGGCGTGTTGCAATGAATCGAAATCGTAAGGCAAATCCAGCATGTCCGTTTCCACCGGAACGATTTGCCCGTCCGCGCCCTTTTTCTTCAACTTGAATTTTTCGCCGGCTTTAAAAATTTTCGCAGACGAACCGCCGGGAATGACCGCCATCAATTTCCGCCCGTCGCGCAACCCGCCGCCGAAGTTTTCGTGGAAAATCAGTTCGCCCAAGGTCGCCTTGCCCACTTCCACTTCGTAGTACCCGGGCTTTTTGACGTGTCCGCTGATGCTGACGATGCGGGTGCCGGTGTTATTGGGCGTGCCGAGCTTGGCGTATTCCGCGCCGCCCATTTGCATAACGTGTTTGACGGTGGCCAGCGTCTCGACGTTGTTGACAATGGTCGGGCACATATAAAGCCCGAGCACGGCTGGAAAATAAGGCGGTTTGATGCGCGGATAGGCGCGCTTGCCTTCCAGCGATTCGATCAATCCCGTTTCTTCCCCGCAAATATAAGCCCCGGCGCCGCGATGGACGTAAATCTCCAGGTCAAAGCCGCTGCCGAGAATATTTTTGCCCAGGAAATTTTTGGCGCGCGCGTCGGCCAGGGCGCGGTTCAAGAGCTTTGCACCGTCGGGCATTTCCCCGCGAATGTAGATGTAGGCCAAATGCACGTCGTTGGCGAAACAAGAGATAATCATCCCCTCCAGCAATTGATGCGGGTCTTTGTAAATGATCTGGCGGTCTTTGAACGTGCCCGGCTCGGATTCGTCGGCGTTGCAAATCAAATAAATCGGCTTGCCGCTTTTGCGATCGACAAACGACCACTTCAATCCGCAGGAAAAACCGGCGCCGCCCCGGCCGCGCAAGCCGGAGTTTTTCACCTCGTCGCGAATCTGCTCCTGCGCGGACGACTTCTTGCCATCCGGCAAATCCTTCGCCGGGATGGCCAGGGCCTTTTTCAAGACCTCGTAGCCGCCGAAGCGCAGATAGCAATCCATGTCCGGCGTATAACCGGGCTGATCGACGTTCTTTAAAATGAGCCGATATTCTTGCGGCATATTACGAACTGGCCAAACTTGACTCTGCGTTCAAATTCCTTAAATTCTCTGTCTCCATCTGCCCGATGGTGTAACGGTAGCACAACAGACTCTGAATCTGTTTGTCATGGTTCAAATCCATGTCGGGCAGCCATTTCTGTCCGGGAAAGCGACAAGACAGAGCCTTTCCGCGCAAAATTCGGCGGAATCCGAGGGCGAAGCCGTGAAGTTCCCAAAACTCATACGACATAGAAAAAGCCAACGCACGATATATGGCAAGAGCAAACGCTCTCCGTTTCACTGGGAGACCTTATCAACGCGGACATCAGTTTCAAAGAGCTGGCGCGGCAGACCGGCTTGGGCGAAAAATCCCTTCGCCGGATGCTCAATCACAACGGCAACCCCACAGCGCGGGACCTGGGTCTGATCGTTAAGAGCATCGCCCAAGACTTGGGAATCAAACCCTATGTGGAAGTAGGTTTCTGACAAGTTTAAATGGCTCTCGACGGCCAACGGGCAGCGTGTATGGTTAAAACATGATAGTCACAGCAGAAGTTGGAACCAGCCAGCTTGCCGACCTGATCAAACAGGTGCAGGCCGGAGATGAGGTGTTGCTCACGCAAGGCAACAAGCCGGTGGCTAAAATTGTGTCCGCCTCTGATAATGGGATTCCCCCCGGCGTGGCCTTGAACATTCGCTCCATTAAAGGCCACCAGGTTTTGACGCCCATCATTTCTCAACAAGAATTGGCTGAGGAAATATTCGGACGGCAATGATTGGCTTGGATTGCAATATCCTTGTCCAGCTTGCTTTTGCCGACCATGCCGCAAACTCGAAAACGCCTGCTTACGTCCAATCCCGCAGATTTCGCGGTCTTTACCGTTTTGGACGGGTATGGGAAAAGGTGTAATGGGCGCGGTTATACGTTGCTGGCGCAACGTCCCTCGCCAGGGGACTCCGAATCCGTTCCCTTGCACCCCGCTTCCACGGGCCGTTGCACCGCCTCGCAAGGACTGCCGCCCTTGCGAATCCCGGCCCAACCGTGCGCCAGTTGGACGCCGCCAAAGCTTGCCGCTCTGGACTGGCAACTCATGGAGTCTTGCCCCCGATGCCCCCGCGTCAGGGCTTTCGCGCCCCGATAACGCAAATACTTTCACTCATCTCTTCACGAAGCCAGCGACCAACTCCAGCCTCACAATCATTCAAGGCTGCATCAAGTGACTTGTAGTTCCGCCGCCCTTTCCAAACCAAACCACCCTCGTCAAACACTCGAACAAACGAGCGAGTCTGGGAACACAGCCCAAACTCTATCCTGCCGTAAGCCTCCAGCCAACGAGCCATGCAAGGATATGTCTCTGCAATGATGTCAGTTTTGGCTTTTGACATGACGCGTGACTGCCACCTGACGTAGAAAGTTGAGCCACCGCTGATGTGCAACGTGAACCGCGATACCGGAACTGCAAGCGCCAACAGCGGTTGGCTCCGGCGACTTGTTAGGTGCGTTTCGGTTGTAAACGATAAACATATATTTCCTCGTTGGTGCCGCCTTTCCAGTAACCTTCAAGAATCCGATAACTACCTGGCTCAATCGGAATGGGATACTCGCCGTAAGCAGTGCTGCCGGGCTTGTCGCCAGCAAATAATAAAATCAATCCTGACTCGGTAAGTGTCATCACCTTCCCAGTGTCGGTCATCGCACTCGTTGGGGTGGATGCAATCGCGCGCTTCAACAAGGCGTCTGTGTTCGTGTCGGCCCAAGCCTCCAAATAATAAATGTCAATCCAGCCTTCCGGTGAATGTCCCCAAGCACTCAATGGTGGATTGGCCAGCACCATCGCCTGACCACTTCCCACAGAAATAAGAGCCATCTGCTGGTTGGTGGTCGCGGCGCACGCTCGACCGTAATCACTCGATGGACTCAGCACTGCCAAAAGCGATCCAGCGCCCGCCCACTGCCGACGCAATTCTTTTGGGAGAACCAAATGCGGGCCGCCATCGCAGGCTAAATAATCAAAATCGCTCATACTTGCAACCTTCTCGGAACTTGGCTGAGGACTCCTGTACGGCTGCTGGCCGCAACCAGCTAACATAACAACGACTCCCAAATATGACATTGCAAGTAGGCGACGCATAGCACCTAACCGATTTCAAGCCTGGGAAACTCAACATTCTCGTGGGCGCAAATGGCGCGGGAAAGAGTAATCTCGTGGATTTCTTTCGGATGCTTCGTGCGATGGCAGACGGGGGATTTCAGAAATTCGTGACGATCAGTGGCGGTGCCGACGGGTTCTTTTTCAATGGCCCCAAGGAGACGAAACAGATCAACGCCCACTTGAAGTTTGGGCGAAATGAATACCGATTTGCGTTGCAAGCGACTGTCGTAGGAGAAATGGCTATCAATGACGAAGGCACTTACTACGACGGGCCCCAGTGGCCCACTAGTTGGCACAAATGGGGCAGTGGAAAAAAGGAGTCGGACCTTCCAAGCTGGAAAGACCAAAAATCAAACCGGGGGAACTGGCCTTCTGTTGAGGCTCATGTTTACGACGCAGTGTCGAGTTGGGTGTTTATCATGTCCATGACACTAGCAGCACAGCACCGATGAGGCGCCCCTGCCCGGTTCGGGACTTTCGGGAGTTGCGGCCAGACGCGGGGAACATCGCTGCCTTCCTTCTAAATATGCGGATGGAGAACCAAGCGCGTTATCAACGAATTCGAGAGACCATTCAGTTAATCGCACCTTTCTTCGATGATTTTATCCTTGATCCGCAGAAGGTGGGTGACAGCGAAGTGGTGCGGTTGGAGTGGCGGCAGAAGGGAAGTACGTTTCCGCTGCAACCGTGGCAATTCTCGGACGGCACGATTCGCTTTATCTGCCTGACCACAGCTTTGCTGCAACCCAACTCTCCTTCCACCGTGGTCATCGACGAGCCGGAGTTGGGCCTTCATCCTTTTGCTATTGAGACGCTGGCAGCGTTGCTCCACGAGGCCGCTACGGGGCACCGACCACAATTGTTGGTATCTACACAGTCACCTGGTTTGCTGGATCACTTCGATGCAGAGCATTTGGTAATCGTTGACCGGGAGGGGGGGCTTCGGTGTTCAGAAGGCTCGATAGCGGAGCACTGGAACAGTGGTTAAAGGATTACTCGCTCGGCGAATTAGTGCGGAAGGACATTATCGAATCAGGACCCCGGAATGCCTAGAACAACTATTTTCTGTATTGTAGAGGGACAGACAGAAAATGCTGTTCTAAAGAGGCTCATCGCGCCCCATCTTGGCATGCGCGGAGTTGATTTTCATGTGCCGATTGTGAGAATTGGGCACGGACGAGGCGGCGTTCGATTTTTGGACGCCAATGACCTTTACGACCAGATTCGCCGATTCCTCAATGATCGCAGGCAACCTTATGTGACGACCATGTTCGATTACTACGGTTTCCCGACGAGCGAGTCAAAAGGATGGGAATTCGTTTCTAACCTAAAGACCAATGCGCCTATAGCCGGAGTGGAGTCGGTCGCGGAGAGAATTGAATTGGAAATTCGGAGTCGGGCGATTCAAGGAGTTGACCTACCAAACGTCCGATCCCGCCTGATTCCATACCTACAACTCCATGAGCTAGAGGCGCTATTTTTTGCGGAACCAGAAAAAATGGCGGCAGCTTTTGGCAGCGCGCTGTTGGCCGGTAGATTCGCGACGGCAGTCGAACAATGTGGAGGATGCGAGAAAATCAACGATAGACCGCAGACGGCTCCGTCTAAACGCATCCAAGACGCATTCCACGGCTACATCAAAGGACGCAGTGACTTCGCCCACGGGCCGCGCATCGCGGATAAATTGGATTTGGCCATAGTCCGGGGAAAATGTTCCCGATTCGATGCCTGGATGACAAAGCTGGAAAGCTTGAGTCCGATTACGGAGAGTCCATGATCCCCGCCACCTGCAAACGCCTGATTGAAGTGGATTTTCCGATTGCGGCGGTGAGCGCACACTCGGCGCGGGAGAAATCCATTCGGCATGGGCACCCATCCACGCTGCATTTATGGTGGGCGCGGCGACCGCTGGCAGCGTGCCGTTCCGTGCTACTGGGACTTCTCTTGCCTGATCCGTGCGACAAGGATTGCCCGTCAGACTTCAAAACGACGGCCCGTGAACTTCTCTCCAAGCGTTATGGCAATGCCAGCGCATCTGACACGGAACTGCGCGAACGGCTTCTGAAATTCATCGGCGAGTTCGCCAATTGGGATCACGCGGCAAACGCAACGTACCTGGAAATTGGACGAGGACTCGTCAAGGCCGCGTATCCTGAAGAAACGCCAGTGGTGGTGGACCCGTTTGCTGGCGGCGGTTCGATTCCGCTCGAAGCTCTACGGCTTGGCTGCGAAGCCTTTGCAAGCGACCTCAATCCCGTTGCTTGCCTCATTCTAAAAACCCTGCTCGAAGACGTTCCGCGCTACGGCAATGCGGAGTTCAAACTGGCGGACAGTGAAGGAAAAGAAATTATGGTTCACGGCCTTGCCAATGCACTGCGTTACGCTGGTAAGCAAGTGAAAAACCTGGCAGAAAAGGAACTCGCCCAATTCTATCCACTCGACCCCGATGGTAGCCGACCTATCGCATATCTATGGGCACGGACGGTGCGTTGCGAAGGTATTGGGTGCGGAGCGGAGATTCCTCTGATGCGCTCCTTTTGGTTGTGCCAAAAAGAAACTCGCAGACGCGCTTTGAGGTATCAGGTTGAGCGCAGCAAAGGGAAAAAGCCTGAAATAATCTTTGAAATTTTCGAGCCGAAAACTGAAAGTGAAATCGCTGGCGGAACGGTGAGCCGGGCAAATGCAACATGTCCTGCCTGTAATGTCGTATTGCCTGCTACACGGGTCTGCAATCAACTTGCTGCGCAACGCGGAGGCGCGGACGTTGAGTTTGACTCCGACGGCTGCCGGGTTGGCGGCGCAATGCTGCTGGCGGTGGTCATACTTCGTGTTGATACGATGGGAAGATTTTTCCGGCTGCCGACGACCAAAGATTACGCGGCTGTATATGCTGCGCAAAAATCTGTCGCAAAACTGCCTAAAGGTATCGTACCCGACGAACCATTGCCGCCTATAGGGACTCTCGGCTTTCGGGTTCAACGTTACGGGATGTTGCTTTGGGGGAACTTGTTCAGCGGAAGACAACTTCTACTCCTTGTCGGCCTTCTGCGTGCGGCGCGGAAACAGTGCCAAGGGCATCCCGTCCTTTCGGTACTAATTGCCCAAACCATTAGCCACGTTTTGGATCGCAATACTGCTCTTTGCCGATGGCGTCCTGAACCTTATATGGAGACAGTTGAGAGTATGTATGGCCGTCAGGCCCTTCCGATGGTCTGGGATTTTGCAGAGGCTGTTTCTCTTTCAGACTCTACCGGAAGCTTTGAGCATGCTCTGGAGGTTGTGTCCCAATGTGTGGAATCTTCCACCGGTAAGTTATCCAGGCATGGACATGTGGAAATCGCCGATTCGAGGGAATCTCCGCTAACAAAAGGAACGGCTGATCTGTGGTTTACCGACCCCCCTTACTACGATTCAGTTCCTTACTCCGATCTTTCGGATTTCTTTTTCGTTTGGCTTAAGAGGGCATTGCCAAACCATCCGATTTTGCACGACCCACAAGATTTGAGGAATCCACTGACTCCAAAGCTGGCGGAGATTGTTCAAGACGAAACGCGAGCGGTGGAGGGCGGCGTCAAAGACAGCGCCTTTTTCGAGCGCGAGATAGGCCGCGCATTCTTGGAAGGACGGCGGGTGATGCGTGATGACGGTGTGGCGGCTGTTGTGTTCGCGCACAAAACGACGGAGGGCTGGGAAGCCTTGCTCGCTGGATTACTTCGCGCAGGTCTCACAGTAACGGCATCTTGGCCTATCACGACGGAGATGAAGAATCGCCTCCGCGCCCGCGATTCCGCCGCGTTAGCGGGAAGCGTCCACTTAGTCTGCCGGCCACGCCCCGCCGACGCTGGCGTTGGCGATTGGACTGATGTAAAGGCTGCAATGGAAAAGCGGATTCGCGAGTGGCTGCCTATGTTGGTTAAGCACGGGGTTCGCGGCGCCGACGCCATATTCTCTTGTCTCGGCCCGGCGCTGGAATCTTACAGTAAATTTGAAAAAGTACTCACCGCTTCTGACCGTGAAGTGCCGCTCGGCGGCGACCCAGATGCCATCGAACCGGAGCAACGCGGTTTCCTGGCGTACGTATTCGAGACGCTTTCCAAGGAAGCGTTGCGCCAGGTGCTGGGCGATGCCGAAACGGAAGGTTTTGAGGAAGATTCGCGCATGACCGCGTTATTCCTCTGGACACTTCAAGCCACGAAAGCTAACGGGAACGCCGGGAAAAAAGTCGAAACTGTCGATGACGGCGAGGACCAGGCAGACGACGACGAGGACGACGGCAAGCCGAAAAAGGCCAAAGCGGGATTTTCCATGCCGTTCGACACGTTCATCCGCATCACGCGCCCAATGGGGATTCATTATGCCGCCCTCGAAAACCGGGTCATCGAAATCGAAAAAGGCATCGTCCGCCTGTTGCCAGTCCATGAGCGCAGTGAGCAATTGCTGGGCGAAGCGGCGAAGCGTCCGGGTCGGGAAATCAGTCTGGAAGACGTAAAACAGATGGAGTTGGGCCTCCTGACGCAGCGCCAGCAAGAAGCCACCCTGCTCCCCAAGCCCAAGCGCGGCCAAAAATCAAAGCCCGCGTCCGGCAAACCCGCCATCGAAGTCGAATTCACCATCCTCGACCGTCTGCATCGCGCCATGCTCTTATTCAGTCTTGGCCGCAGCACCGTGTTGCGTCAGGTCTTGGAGACAGAGTTGCGCCAAAGCAAACGATTTGAAAGACTCGCTCTTGCCTTGAACTCCCTTTATCCAGAAAACAGCGACGAGCGTCGAATGCTCGAAGGCGTCCAAGCCGCGATGAGGGGGGTGAAATGAATGCTCCACAGGAATACCCATTCGAGTATTTCGTCCATGAGGCTGGCCACGTAGTAGTCGCACACTGGGTCGGCGCAAGCGAGTGCTGGGTGGGCTTTGTTTTGGGTTCATCGGAACCGTTTCAAACTCGGTCCAGTATTATTGGTGCCCGCGCACGGATTAGGCAGTCTTTTGGGGGATTATTCGCCGAAACACTACTTGCAGATCAAGACATTAGCGTGGAACGGTTGCGTAACGCTTACACAGATCTAATTAACCCTGGCAATAATTTTCGAGCGCCTCTTTCAGCTAAGGAAGAGATATGTCTTCAACACGCGAAAGTTGATTTAGACCTTACGATTGATTACGCGAAAACCGAATTAGGAACTGACGACCATCGAAAGTTAACCGACTTCTTAATGGCAGAATGGGCACAGACCTACGGGTTTGTGCAGTTAAAAAAACAACTGATATTGGAAATAGCGAACAGATTGAAGGTTTGGTACTTAGGTGGCCTTGAGGCCCCATTGTTCGACGGCATTGCAGCCATCGCAACCTGTCAAGTGTAGATACTAAACGACTGCTTTAACTATGAAGAGATCGAGGACTCACGTTATGGAGGATGAATCGGGCAATCTGCTTCGCACGTTACTTCCTAAAGGAATGGATCGTGCGCCCTATTCTGAAAGATTACGGGATCGACTGTGAAATTGAGTTAGTGGATCAAGAGTCTGTAACTGGGAATAGAATTTGGGTTCAGATAAAAAGCGTCGAGGAGATTTCGTTTCAATGTATGCCGCACTCACCAAAAGCAGCGACCCGCGATCAAATCTTAAACAAAAATGAAACGAAGTTCACAACGTTTTCCCTCTCCACAAAGGAAGTTAGTTACGCGCTCCAGTGTGCTTTCCCTCTACTGTTGTTTGTTGCTGACTTGAAGGGCGGCGACATTTATTGGCTACCGATCCGAGACCATGTAATGGTCAATCTTAAGAAGAGGAACTGGCAGCATCAAACTTCGGTATCTGTAAGAATCCCAGCACTGAATAACCTTTCCGGAGAACGGAGTGGCAATTATTCAGGATTGCGCTGGTACGCCTTAGAACCGGCGCGGATGAATGCTTTCTTCCTCCTTCATCGGTATCACCATTAGTTTCAAACGCTCGGACGCCTTTCCAATTACAGTATTGGCGATGGGCGTATTGATGATGGGGAAGAAATGGAATTAGCCAACAGCCTGCAATTAGCTAGTGTAGTGTCCCGGAAATGACTAGACATATAAAAATCGTGGATTACGAGGGAAATGGCCCGAACCAACGAAGCCGTCCTCTGATAATATGTCTAGTTAATTGCGAGACACTACACTAGCGAACTTCTCTCAACAAGTATCCAATTAGACGTAATTTTCGGCGCAAACGGAATTGAATCTTACAAACATGTTAAGACTCGAATATTTGATGGGATTAGGGCGGCAGATGATGCATCCGTTGCTTTGAAAAAGGGAAAATACACCTTCGACTCAATTGCACCGTTAGTTCTCCAAGCAGGGTCCGCAATCGACCTGTTGCCGATTGCTATCAGCGGATATGCTCTTTTCGCGTCACAATTCTTGGTGACGGACGCGCTCACAGATGAGTCAAATTAACACTATTCGTTATGGAACCTTGGTATAAAGTTGTTCTGCCTCGCCAAGAATTGCGTGAAGGCCGGTCGCTCGATCCCAGCGAGTTCGCTGTACATTTGGAGCAAGTCGCGGCAGGCACCGCCCCTGCCGATTACGTCCAGCCGGAAAAATTCTTCGCCCGAAACTATTTTTCCACGGCGCTTATTGACCATTGTGGCATGGTGCTGCGGCGGTTGAATGGCGAAACAGCGAATACTGCACCGGTGCTGTCGCTCATTACGCAGTTTGGTGGAGGCAAAACGCATACGCTCACCACGCTCTATCATTTGTGCAACACGGGGTCAGGCGCAAAAGTTTTCTCTGGCGTGGCCGAGATGATGAAGGCAACGGACCTAAAAGAAATTCCCCAAGCCAAGGTTGCCATTTTTGTGGGCAACTCCTGGGACATTGCGCCCAACCGGGAAACACCGTGGCTCGATCTGGCTGACCAATTGGCCGGTGAACGGGGCCGCGCTTTATTCAGTAAGACCGCGCCCGGTACTAAGGCCATCGGGGAACTCCTGCGGATGGTGGAGAAGCCGGTGTTAATTTTGTTCGATGAGACGCTGAATTATCTCGGTAGGCACCCGGAGCAAGCGAACTCGTTTCATTCATTCATGCAGAATCTCACCGTCGCGCTCACGTCGGCTGAACGTGCGGTTGGCCTGTTCAGCTTGCCCGCCTCGCCAACCGAGATGACGGATGATCTGCGGGACTGGCAGGACAAACTGACCAAGATCGTCGGGCGAGTGGGCAAAGACCTCGTGGTGAACGATGCGTCCGAAGTAAGCGAGATCGTCCGACGCCGGCTGTTCGAGGAGTGTGGGCGTGAAAGTATGCGCCGTGCGGTTTCCCGGCAGTTCGCCGGTTGGGTTTTTAATCAGCGTGACAGGCTCCCGCCAGAATGGGGTCAGTTGTCAGAGGACGAGATTCGCGCACAGTTCGAGGCGTGCTATCCATTCCATCCTGCGACGCTGACGGTCTTTCAAAGAAAGTGGCAGGCACTTCAACAATTCCAGCAAACGCGCACGACACTGGCAATGCTTGGGATGTGGATTTCCTGCGCCTGCCGTGAGGGCTACGGCAAAGCCCGGCGCGAGCCATTGCTGACCCTTGGTTCAGCGCCCTTGGCGGACCGGGAGTTCCTCTCCGCCGTCCTTCGCCAGATGGGAGAGCCACGATTGCAAGCGGCGATTCACGCGGACATTTCCGCTCCGTTGGGCCAATCCAAGTCACACGCGGAATCGTTGGATGATGAGGATGCCGATGGCGCGGGCCGGACTATGATCCACCAGCGCGTGGCCAGGGCTTTGTTTTTTGAATCTTGCGGCGGGCAGACCGATAAGTCCGCCCATTTGCCGGAACTTTATTTCGCCGTAGGTGATCCAGACACCAATACAGCACTTGTCCATACAGCGGTGCAGGACTTGGAGCGGCGGTGCTATTTCTTGCGTGGCGCGGGCGTCGATGGCTGGCGGTTCGGCCATGTGCCCACACTCAAGAAAGTTCATGCCGACCGCAAGCAGGCATTGGACTCGGATGACGTGGTGCGCAACATGCGCGAATTGGTTAAGACGGTTTTCCAGAAGGATGCCGCGATTCACCTTTCGTTGTTTCCGAAAGACTCCACCGATGTCGTTGACCAAGCCATGCTCACAATGGCCGTGCTCCGCCCCGACGAAACGCTTGACCCCGGCGAGGAATCTGGTTCGCGGCATCGCATCACTGAATGGACCCGCAAATGCGGCCAGTCATCCCGCCAGAATCCCGGCGGCATCCTATGGATGACGTGCGAAGGCAGCGGATCGCTCAGGACTGCGGTTGAAGAATTGCTCGCATGGCAAGCCGTGGCGGATGATGCAAACCGGGGAACTCTTGGCGATCTGGAACCGGAAGACCTGCGGCGCATCCAGCGGGAACTCGGCACCGCCAAGGATCAAATAAAAGACCGCGTGTGGAGCAGCTACAATCACCTGCTTTTGTGGGATGCGAGTTCCACAAACCTCAAAGAGATTTCGCTGGGCCAACTGCACCCGAGCGAGGCAGGAAGCATCACTTCGGCCATTCTGGCGAGACTCAAGCATGACAGCCTGTTGAGCCGTGAAATTGGAGCGTCCTACATCGAACGTAATTGGCCCCCCGCACTAAAGGACTCCGGCACATGGCCGCTCGTGAGTCTCAAGGCTGCCTTCTTCCAAGGTCAATTCACCCGATTGGAAAAAGCGGACGACGCCCTGCGAACCACCGTTTCTCGCGCCGTTGGTCAAGGGTTGTTGGGACTCGCTTCGGGCAAAGACCCCAACTCTTTCGACCGCGTATGGTTCAAAGAGCCGGTCGAACTGGCCGACATTACATTCGACTACGACACTTACCTCTTGACTGCCGCAAAAGCGAAGGCCCTCAAGCAGGCACCGTCACAACCATCCACGCCACCCCCGGTTTCACCGACTCCCGCGCAACCTACTGGCCCCACAACCTCACCCACAATCCCAACGGGCGCAGGTACGTCGGCCCCCGTCGAACCCAAAGTGACGACTGTCTCGTGGGAGGGCGAATTGAAGCGCGAGCAATGGAATCTGTTCAGCCTGAAAGTCCTCACGCGCCTGGCCCAAGCGGAAGATTTGGAAATTGAAGTCAGGGTCAAAGCCAAACTCAAGGAAGCGCAAACCTTGGAACAATTAAACGCCGCGCTCAAGGAACTGGGTATCTCCCAATCGTTCGAGAAAAAATGACGCCTGACGAGGGTCAAAATAAACCGCCGCCATTTGGTTCTCCCGAGTGGCAACAAATTTCACGGGAGTCATTTAAGAAACATAAGGCCACGCCAACCATTTCCACAGACGCTTATTTTGCGATTAAAAGCGGGGACCTTGGGGCCGCGATGTCTCGAAAAAAGCTCCTTTATCTGGACACCTGTCATTGGGTAAATCTTCGCCATGTTATCCTAAAAAGTCCGCTCGAAAGACCTGGCTATCGCGAAATCCTTGACCTTCTCGAAGACCTTCAGCAGCAGCAAAAGATTTGCTGTCCCATCAGTTTTTTTATGGTGGACGAGGTGATGAAGCAAAATGATTCGGCGACGAGACGCAATACGGCGATGCTGATGGACCGATTCAGCGAAGGTGTCTGCTTTCAGTTCCCGACCGATATAAGACAGTTTGAATTGCGGAAATTCCTTGTGACCAGATTGAAAGGCACAAATGCCAGTTATCTGGCGGGTTCCGTCTGGACAAAATACGGCTTCTTTGCCGGAGAATTCTTGCCGCACATCTCATTGTTGTCCAATGAGGACAACCGATTGATTCAAAAAGCATGGATTGATGAAATGTGGATCAGCCGGTTTAGAGGACATACTGGAAAGGCCAACGCCAATGGCCTCGGGTACCGATCCTTGGATGCGTCAATCCGAGGCTGCAAACGCAGATGCGGCTACATACAGATCAGTCAAACCAAGCTACGATGTAGCGCTCCAAGAAGAAAAGGCGCTGTTGTTTCGTACCCTTGTTAAAGAGTTGGAATCAGTGGCTCAGGACCTCTGGGACGCCTTTCCTGAGTCGCGTGATCCGTCGAAGTTTTCCGAAATCTCAGCGGCCATCTATAGCCCGTGGGTTCTGCCGTCGCTGCAAGTCTTGGCGGGAATAACTGCTGCCGACATGCTTTCGCCAAAAAAGTTTAATGCGCACGACATGCTTGATTTTCACCACGCGGCTTTGGCGATTCCCTATTGCGACGCCCTGTTCTGCGACAATCCGATGGCTACAAGGCTTAGAAATAAACCATGCCAATTCGGCCAGGTTTACGGCAAAGTAATCCTGAGTCGTCCCGAGGAAATCCGAGAGTACTTGAGCGCGTTAGCCCACCCAACTCTATAGGCAGGCCGCTTCGCGCGTGGCATCACCGAATTGAGGCGCGTTACGTTCCGGTTCCTCGTTCACTTCCAAATGATTCCCAAGCCGAAACCAGCCTTGGGCTGCTCGCAAATAGTGGCTCTCTGGCGGAGCAAGGAGTTTCATTGTGATATTCCTGTCATTTACACGGACGACCGTCGTTAAGGCCAAATATGCCGCCGAAGCTTAATTTTAACGACGACGCTAAACACACTTTAAAAAATGACTTCAACGGGCACTGTTGGTCGGCACGAAGTTAGTGCCCCTGCCCGGCTTCACCACCCTGAAACATCTCCAGTGCGATCAGGAATGGATCGTTCAAGTCCATCCGAAGATCATGCTCGGGTGCGATCCGCTTGAATCCCGCAAACATTAGACACATCAGATGCAGGCCGCTGAATTGCTCACCCGGAAGCGATTGCAACTTGTATTTCTTGTCGGTGGAGGCGTAGTCCAGGCCATTGCGACCGGTCATAGCGATTTCAGACGCGATCTCCTTGATTTTCTCGACCGGCATCCTTTCGTAGCGCTTTAGCGCATCCAGGCAATAATAAACCGCAGGCGTGGTCTTCTGGCGCAGCAGAGCAGGATTAGATGTGCCTTCCTTGCGAGGTGAAGCAGTCACGAGATGCGCCCCCGAATCGGGCGTCCACTCATACCAGCCTTTAAGACCTACCATGTCAGCAAACTCGTCCACGAGTACGTATTCGTCGCCGGGGCCAAGAGAGAAGCGTCGCGCCTGCCAGTGTTGGAACAGGCGCTGGGACGCAGGGAACATTTCCGCGCGCTGATAGGCCGCCGCATATTGGGTCGCGCCGCGAAAAAGATCATCGGTGAAAAGAGCATACGCGCCGTTCAATGCCATGCCCGCCCGCAGGATCACCTTCGGCGTGACCTCCAGGATTTTGGGATCGCTGTTGGATTCCAGCGCCTCCCGCGCGCCCATGCGCAACGCTACAAATTGCGCAGCGGATAGGGCAGGCGTCCGCTCCCTCAATCGTGTTTCGATGAGCATGTCCAGCGGACAGTTAAATAGGAACCCGGCCAGTCCGCGTATTTAGCAACGCCGCTTCGCCCGTAGTAACTCTTCGAGCAAACCGCCCAGCTTCCGGGCGGCCTGAACGGTTTGTTGCTGGAACTCGATTAGTTTGGGTATCCGGCTGGGGCGGCTCAAGATCGCCCGGAAAAGTTTGAAGTAGTTGATCCGGTCGTCGGAGGTCATCAAGGCGTTGAAGTCAAGGGGAAGGTCTTGGCGGGCGTCGTCGGAAATGACGCGGATCGTTGCGCTCGGAATCTGAAACTCGCGGCAAATGGTGCGGATGACGGAGGATTCCATTTCAACTGCGTCCGCGCTCGTTTCGCGCCACAGAGCCGCTTTCTCTTCCGCCGTGATGGCGACGCGGCGGTGGCAGTGGAATTTTGCCGGCACGGCGCCCAATTCCTCTAGTTCCAATTTGAAACCGGCGTCCACATCCTGGTCGTAAATCACCGTCCCGCAGAGCAGCGCCGGATTCAGGCCGCCGGCAAAGCCCGCGGTGATGACACGTTCCGGGCGCAATTGCTGGATGGCTTTGCGAATGTTTAACGCGGCATTTCTCCGCCCCATCCCGGTCATCCAAATTTGAAGCGAAACCGAGCCGAGAAACGGGGGTGAAAAATAACGCAGTTCTTCCTTTACCGCGAAGCAAACCAGCAAATGCACCGGCGGTTTGGCCAGCGCCCCAACCGGTCCTTCACTGCTGTTTTTGTTCATAGACGGGTTATCTTAATGCGGAGAGCCGTTCTTTCCAAATCCGATAAAGTTCAAGGGTGGCGTTGACATCGCGCAAACAGTATTCGGCAATTTCCCGGCCCCGGCCTTCGGCCATCATTTTGTTGATGTCCATGCCGGTCACGCCCTGGCTTTTGGGGGAAGGGATGCCAAAGGCTTTGCAATAAAAATCGAGATTGAACCGGCGGGCCGCGCCGTCGCGTCCGCTGACATTGTAAAAGGTCAATTGCTCCAGCAAATCGCAATGGGGTTCAATCTGATAACGGTAGCCGAGCCAATCCTTGCGCGACACCGCCACGTTCAGCAAAGCCGAGCGCAAATAAATAAAGGGCACATCAAAGCCGCGCCCGTTGAAAGTGATGACGGAATCGTAACGCACCGCCACCTCCCAAAACTCGACCAGCAACTCCGCCTCGTCCGCGCAGGGCAGGAACTCGACCCCTCCAGGCGCACTGTGCTCCTCCTCAAAATGGTCGGAGAGAAAGAGGACCTTACCCCGGCAGCTCTCCGCATTGAGCATGGCGATGCAAACCACCTGGGAGGTCAAGGGCCAAAGACTGAATTGCCGTTGGATTTCTTCGCGCCGCATGGCGCGCTCGCCCAAGTCAGGCATATTTTCCGCTTCGCGAAACAAATATTCCTGCTGGACGGGATCAAATTTTTCCAGCGGCAAAGCTGAGGTTTCGATGTCGAAAACTAGTTTGGCCATTCGGCCCGAGGGTAGGGTGCCGCGACCCGAATGACCAGCACAAATTGCGGAAAAGGCTGAAGGCTAAAGTGAGAATCAGGCAGCGGGTTTACCAGTAGCCTCGCGAAGCGGGGTCAACGGTGGCGCCCCAAATGTTATTCGCCGCGCTGTCGCGTTGGGCTGGGGTAAAAAGATAACCCGCGA
>DASRLE010000683.1:0-12187 GCA_035648615.1 Saccharimonadales bacterium (SeqCode)
CAATCAACAACAACAATCAACAACAATGTTCAAAGTACCAAATTTATTTCAGGACTTGACCAAGAATACGCTTCCTGAGCCGAAAGACGGTCCTGCGAAAAAGGTCTTTCGATGGCCAATTTAAAATTTTCAATGACCATTTTTCAATTGAGAAGTCCAAAATCCGAGCGCATTGTTTCGGCATCACGACTTACCCAAAAAGTGAACCGCACCCCAAATGAAAAGAAAATACTTGGCGAGGCGGCTGGGCTTTGCTATTACCTCACTGTCACTCAAATAGTTTAAACATTCGATACACCCAAAAATTATGAAGCTCACCAAAGTTTGTTTGATCCTTTTCGCGTCGCTGGCCCTGGCCGTCTCGCCGAGCCAGGCCCAAACCGATTCCTCCACCGCCGCCAACAAGCCGGCCGCGCCCGCGAAAGCCAAGTACAAGTCATACAGCGGCAAAATTGCCAGCGTGGACAGCGACAGCAAAACGGTGACTCTGCAAGGGACGAAGAAAAGGGAAATTAAGATTACTTCCAAAACCAAAATTTATAACGACGGCGAGCCGGCGACGCTGGCCGATGCCGCAGTGGGACTCCATGTCTCGGGCCGGGAACGCCAGGATGCCGATGGCACTTGGTTCGCCACCACGTTGCGGATTGGCGAGCCTAAACACAAAGCCCCATCCAGCCCGGCTGCCGCTTCCCCGGACGCGACCAACCCTGCGTCTCCGAATCCTCCGCCCGCTCCCGCGCCCAAACAATAGCAAGGAATTTTACTTTTTTTTGCGCCACCAGCTTTTAGCCGGCGCCACTTGGCCGGCCTCGCGGACCTGTTGCATCAGTAATTGGCTGCGGGCCGCTTCCAGTTCCATCTGGAACTCATCGTAGGTTTCAAAGCGGTCGGCCGGCCGCTTGGCCATGGCCCGGACAAGCGCATTGCTGGTCGCTTCCGTAATCTCCGGCACCACTTGATTGGGCGGAGTCAACGGCGTGTGGACGTGCGCCGCGACCACTTCGTCCACCGTGCCTTCAAAGGGCGCGTGGCCGGTGATGGCGTGGTAGAGCGTTCCCCCCAGGCTATACATATCCGAATGGAAATCCTCGCCCTTGCGCTCGATTTTTTCCGGGGCGACATAATAAATCGTGCCCCAAACGTGCTCCTCCCAGGTGTTCTCCGTCTCGGCGGCGCGGACTAATCCGAAATCGATCAGCTTGGGTTCGCCGTCAATGTTGTAGAGAATATTGCCCGGCTTAATATCGCGATGGAGCAAATTATGTTTGAGCGCCGCCGCCAGCGCGGAAGCCACTTTGATGCCCACGTCCAAAATATCCAACTCCGGCACCCGGTTCTCCATTTCGATGCGGTTATCCAGGCTGCCTTGATCGGCCAGTTCCATGACCAAATAGGGCTGGCCTTCAAATTCATCGAAGCTGTAAACGTGGATGATGTTCGTGTGGTTCAGCGAGGCGCCGGCGCGAGCTTCGCGGTAGAAGGCCTGCATGATTTCAGGATCGGCCGCCATTTCGCGCTTCATCATCTTGAGGGCGATTTCGCGTTCGAGCTTGACGTCGTGGGCGGTGTAAACCGTGCCCATGCCCCCGGACGCGATGATGGTGCGGATCTCGAAGTTTCGCAACATGACGGGAAGCAGCAAAGGGTGCTGGCATTTTTTGCAAGGCTCAGTGGCAAAGGGCGGCAAGTCGCCGGAAATGAACGTCTTGCTCTTGCAACGGCCGCACGTCACCATTTTCAGTGGTTTGCTGCTGCTTGGGACGCCGTTACTCACAGCGAAAAGCTAGTGTAGCGCCCCTGAAATATCTATACATTTGTTGCGCCGTTTCCTGGCCGGTGCGGCGCAACGGGAAGTGGACGCCCCAGCGCGGCGTCCCTGCCTTGGACGGGAATTGCGCCGGAAGATAAACTTGACACTTTTTCGATAAGGTGATTAACTTGGAGCCGTCAGATGAAGAACACATTTACAGTTCGCATTAATCCGGCCCATGGCTCCTGCCGCATCAGCGCCATGTGGTGCGCCGTCCAACTGGCCGGCAACGTGGAGAAGATTTTCTAAGACCAGAAAATAATTTTAAACCCACGATTGCCAGTCAATCGTGGGTTTTTTGTTTTCTGGCCGATGTTTTTGACTGACCGCAATTTTAAAAGGAAAAATGAAAAAGAAAAATAGACAGCAGATCATCACGCAGTTCGAACCTGAAACTCGTTTCGAGGCTGGAGAGCTCGCGCCCGTGCCATTTCGGGGCGCGTCGGAAACCGATCTTGAACAACTCAAAGACCGTTTGCTGCGCGCGGTGTTGAGCGACGCCGTCAACCCAACGTTGAAGGCGCCACTGCGCCGGGCGGCCAGTGAAGCGGCCAGTCTGGCCTGGTTCACGCCGTTTCCCCTGCTCTTCTTCCCGGCCTTGCTCGAGGAGAAGGTTTATGCCGCCCAGCGGCAACAAGCCCGCCAGCGACAAATTCGCCGGCGCACCCAGGGATTGCTCCTCAAAGCCGTCGCATGACCAACGACTTATCGAACAGGTGGGGAACCAAGGCGATGGCGGCGGCACAGGGCCGCCGCCGTCCTTTCGTCCCTTTTCGTCCCTTTTCGTCCCTTTCGTCCCTTTCGTCCCTTTAAATGGGCTGGGCCGACGCCCCCGCCTTTGGTATTAAGACAGGGGCGAGTTGGTTTCGCCGGCCATGCGATTCGGTTACAATATTTTATTTATCTTATTTTTTTGGCTCAGCGCTCCCTATTATTTTTGGAAAATGTGGCGGCGGGGAAACTGGCGGGCCGGCTTTGCCCAGCGCTTTGGCCATTATGATCCCGCGCTGAAAACCGCCCTGGCGCAACGCCCGGTGGTCTGGCTTCATGCCGTCAGCGTCGGCGAGGTCGGGGTTTGCTGGCAGTTGATTCGCGCTCTCGATCCCCATCTCTCCGGCTGCCAAATTCTCGTTTCGACCACCACCTCCACTGGCATGGCGGAATTGCAACGCTTGCTGCCGCCTCATATTCACCGCATCTATTATCCGGCCGATTTTTTTGGAGTCATCCGGCGTTCGCTCAAGGCCATCCAGCCGCGCGCCATCATTCTCGTCGAGGCGGAATTATGGCCCAACTTCCTCACCCAAGCGGTTGCGCGAGGCTGTCCGCTGTTCCTGGTCAATGCCCGCATCTCGGAGCGGTCGTTCCGAAACTACCGGTCCTTCGGCTTTTTCTTCCGGCCCATCTTCGCCCGCTTCCGCGGCGTGGGTTGTCAACAACAACAAGATTCCGATCGCCTGGTCGAACTGGGCTTTCCAGCCGGGTCCGTCCGCGTGACCGGCAACCTGAAATTCGATGCCGCCCAGCCGGACGCTGGCGTCGGATTAGACGTCCGCGACTTATTGCGCCAAATCGGAGTGGGCGAAAAGGCCGTCCTCCTGGTTGCCGGAAGCACCCATGCCGGCGAAGAAGCCATCATGGCCGAAATGTTCCCGCGCTTGCGCGCCCGTTTTCCCGCCCTATTTCTCGTTTTGGTCCCGCGCCATTTCGAAAGAGCCAAAGAGGTCGCGCAGGAACTCGAAGCGCGGGGCATGAAATTCATTTATCGCAGCGCCATCGGCGCCTCCGCCCCGGCAGGGGAACGGCAATGTCTTTTAGTCAATACTACCGGAGAACTGAAATTTTTTTACCGTGCGGCGGCTCTGGTCTTTGTCGGCAAGAGCCTGACCGCGCGGGGCGGGCAAAATCCCATCGAACCAGCCGCTTTGGGCAAAGCGATTCTCTTTGGCCCCAACATGCAAAACTTCGCTTCGGTGACCCGCGCCTTAATCGGCAGCCAGGCGGCCATTCAAGTGCAAAATGCGGTCGAGTTGGAACAGGCCATCGTCGAGCTGCTGGGGGATGACCAGCGGCGCTCGGAACTGGGGGCGCGCGCCATGCAAGTCGTCCAACAAAACCTCGGCGCGACCCCGCGCACCGTCGAGTTTATTTTGGAACGCCTCTCCGGCCAAGCGGGCTCGCCACAATGATGTAGAGTCGAGGCTATGCCTCGAATCATTGTGCCAACAGCCTTCGCAATAAAGCGATTACCGCCAGGCAAACCCTGCGCCACATCTTCACCTGTCAAATATAATACATCTTGCCCTTCTCCAGGCTTTCATCGAGCAACTGCTGAAAAGTAATCGCGTCCGCCGTTTGATTGACAGCCCTCCGCAGCCGCTGCCAGGCCTGGCGCAACTCGGGGGGATTGGACGGATTGTTCAGCGCGGGCGAATCAAAAATCTCCCCATGAATCGAGCGCAAAACATCGCCGAAAGTTATTTTGGCGGGGGGCCGGGCCAGCAAATAGCCACCCTCCTTGCCGCGCTGGCTCTTGACAATTTGGGCCGACTTCAACTCGATTAGAATCTGCACCAGATAATTGGGCGGAATTCCCTGGGCCGAGGCCATTTCCTCGACCGTCCGCGCCGCGTCCTCCTGATGATGCTGCGCCAGCCATAGAACCGCCCGGGCGGCGTAATCACTTTTAATCGAGAGCTTCACGCGAAAGGGGAAAATTCCACGCTCCCATAGATAGACTCCCGAAATGGCAGGCGCAAGGAAGAAGGCTCTTTCCGGGTTTCCGGCCCAAAGCGGAACTTCGCTCCGCACTCCATGGCGCTTCGCGCGAAAGATGCGCCGCCGAAAAAACGAAGCTCTTGGAGCGCTGGCGCGCCAGCGCCGCTTTTCCCCTCTTCGCCCGGCCATGATAGCACAATAGAGAATTGACCAAAAATCAATCGCCGACTAAATTTTATTCCGTTATGACGAGAGACAAAATTCGGACGGCCATCAATGAAGGAATCCCATTTTTAATTCGAATGGCCGGCGGCGAGAAATATGAAGTTGCCGACCGTTACCGAATTGCCCTTGGCAAAACCACAGTCATCGTCGTCGGCAAAGACGACATGCCACACGTCCTTCCCCTCTTGACCATGACCGGCATCCGTTATTTGAAGTCGGAGAAAAACTGAACGCGACAAAGACGCCGCGAAACTTCCCCGCCTAAAATTTGAGGCTCGGCCCGAACGTGCCCCCCCCATTACAATGCTGGCAGCGATTGCCCGAAAGCAAATCGTCAAACAAATTATGCAAGAACAAACCTCCTCCACGAATCGCCGCTGGTTTTTGTGGACCGCCCTGGCCGCATTTGTCAGCGGAATCCTTGGCCGCAAGGCCGTGGCTCAAGTGCCCAAAACCACACCGCGTCTGCAAAAATCAGGTGAACCACTGACCAGCCGCATGCGTTTGGGAAGTCCGCCCTCTCAGCCGCTGGATACGATGCTTCTCTTTGAACGACGCGACACCAATAACGACCGGCCCATGACTCACCAAGTGCTCTCGTTAATTCACCAGGAGAAGGGGAAAAATTCCTATCCTTGGACGCTTTACGCCAGTCTCGAGACCGAACACGAAACGGGCGACGCGTGCGTCGTGTGTTCGCGCCTGCACAAGAACGGGCCGGGCTGGTCCTCCGGCTTGCATTCGGAAGTTTTCAACCATGGCAGAATGGTCGCCCTGGGCGTCAATGTCGAAATGAGCAACGATTACCCCGGCCCCGATCCGACCCAAGTGATCGGCGTCAATATCCAAGCTGTCGGCGGCCCGCGCCCCATGCAATACGGCCTCCAGATTCACGATGGCCACGGACACTTCGAAACCGGTATCGGATTGAATGGGAAAAGCGAGAGGGGCATCGACATGAACGGAAAATACGAAGTCGGCCTCAACATGCACGGAAATCCCATCCAGCTCGATGAAGGAACATCCGTCATTCTCGACGGCAAGGGACAAATCCGCGTGCGCTATCACAACGGCCGCATCGAGTTCCTAAACGGAGAACGTTGTTTCGGTCACCTCGACGTGAATGGAGTTGACCATGCGCTGTAAGATTGATGCCGTAAAAGCTTGAAGGTGATCATCGCCCTCCGACATTTCGGCCACGAAAAGTCAAATGGCGGAGAGAGGGGGATTCGAACCCCCGGTGCTCCACAGGAGAACATAAGCGAATACACCGGAAAAGACACTGGAATTTCCGTCGTCCTGGGTCACGACCTGTCACGCGTAGTCACTGCATGGGATAAACTTCCTCCACCGCTCAAGGCTGCAATTCTCGCCATTGTCAATACTATCACAAATAAGGAGGGCGAGTGAAAGGAGGGATTCAAGGCAGCAAGGTAGAACTAGCAGAACCGATCTTTCGAGCCAACAGATCGTCGGTTCTGCGGTCGAACGTCGTGTCAACTGGCGATGCGGTGGGGCGGCGGAGCGGCGCGCAGCGCCGCCCGCCGTCCCCACTGGGCTTGTCTAAAGTGCATATTTCGTCGCGAACAGCAAAAGGCACCATGACCTGTTATCGGAATGCCAGCCTGATCGAGGTGCGTCTGCGTGGGGATGTTGTCCCCGGAAAGACAACTAGCGCACCACGAGGCGAAATAATAGAGTTCACGCCCGCGGCGCGGCGGCGGATGATGCAAATGATGGCTAAAGTTGAACGGGCGGCGATTCCGTTCTTCGTCACGTTGACTTACCCGGATGATTTTCCTCTTTACCGTGAGGATTACAAAGGCCATTTGGAAGCGTTCTGCGACAGATTGGAGCGCCGTTGGCCGGGAATGGCAGTAATCTGGAAGCTGGAATTCAAAGAGCGGAAATCAGGCGAAAATGCGGGCAAACTCGCGCCCCATTACCATTTGTTTGTGTACGGCGTGCCGTGGGAGTTTCCTGCAAAAGTGGAGCATGGGAAGTTTTACACACTGGATGTGACGCGGAAACCTGGCGGAATGGCGCACTGGATTGAAGCGGGTAAAGCGAGCAACGGTAGCTGGGGCCGCGCGTGGTACGTGTCGGACGAAGAGCCAGTCAATCCGAAGGGACCAACCGAAGAAGTGTGGGGGCCGGATTCATTCATAAATTGGGTATCGCGGAATTGGTTTGACGTGGTCGGTTCCAATCAAATTCGGCACTTCCAGGCAGGAACACGGGTCGAGAAATTAAAAGGAGTGCGAGGGGCCTACGCGTACGCCGCCAAACGATACGTCGCCAAAAAAGAGGACATGCCGGAAATGGAACATAAGCCGGGTCGTTTTTGGGGCGTGATTGGGCGCAAGAACCTGCCGTTTGGGAAACGGGAAGTTCGAGAAGTGTCCGCGAAAGAGGCGGTGCAAATACGGCGAACCATGCGCCGGTATCGGTGGGCGAACACGCCGCCGGAAAAGCGGAAATTTCTGCGCAAAAGCCAACTGTGGTCGCAAGATTTTACGGCCAAGCTGTTTTGCAACGTCGAGTTTTGGCTTCAATGTCTGCCGAAATTAATTTCCATGCACCTCAGCCCAAAAATGGCGCCATAATATGTTGTTAGGGGGCCTTTGCTGATTCATTCTTTAGTATTTTTAGCATGTAATCGGCACCCCTGTACGCAACGTCATTTGATTGACCGGTTTCAAGGCACTTGTTGAAAAGATCCATCGCTCCCGGGCGATCTCCGCCGATTAGGTGTTTTATCCCCGCATAATAATTCACTTGGCAAACTCGACTTTCCTGGACTTTCGAGTCCCCTTCAGCATTTACCGCACGTCGCAAAAACTCCGTCTCGGTCAGCGTGCCAACCAAGAATTGGCGAATTGTTGGAAGCCAATTACTTGTCTGCGTGGCTTGGGCTGTTCTCACGTCAATTGACTTGATATAGTCGGCGATAGCCCCTTCATAGTCCTTAAGGGCGCGTTTAGCATTTCCACGATTATCATAGGGAATTGACGCCTTCGGATCGAGCGCGACGGCCTGCGTGTAGTCAGCAATTGCCCCATAGTAATCCTTTAGGGAGTATTTGGCGTTGCCGCGATGGTCATAGAATACCGAATTTGTAGGATTAAGTTGGATCGCTTGGCTGTGGTCATTTATTGCTCCGTCATAGTTACTGAGACTGCGTTCTGCGGTTCCGCGATTGTCATAAAACAGCGCGTCTTTTGGATTCAGATCAATCGCTTGCGTGTAATCGGCAACGGCTCCTCGATAATCTTTCAAGGCGTATTTAGCAATTCCTCGCTGATTGTACGCGATTGTGAACTTCGGATTCAATTCGACGGCCTTGCTAAAGTCGGCTACTGCACCGTCGTAGTCTTTCAACATACGTTTGGCAAATCCACGCCCCTCGTATGCCCCTGCGGCTCTGGTAGTTAAAGGAATGGCTTTGTCAAAATCATCGATAGCTCCGGTGTAATCTTTTTGAAGAAGTTTGGACCTTCCTTCTTTGATTGAGGCCAATGCACCTGCCTCGCCCGCGGGATTGGCGGGTTCTGGTGCCGTTATGGGCGTTGAAGGCGACGGTCCCAATTGATCTTTGTAATGAGACGCTTCTGGAAATTTTACCTTCCAAGCATTGAAAGCCCTCACAATAGCGTCACGGATAAATTTAGCTTGATCTTCCGATTTACATTCCGGAGATAACCAAATAGAGCGTTCATCCCTGACGTAATTAACACTAAAAAAAACTCCTTCCGTATTGGGTATTTTATACCCATCGGGTATTTCATAGATCTCGGAAAAATATATTTCAGCCCTGTTTGAAATATAGTTTTGATCATTGTCAATTTTCAACGATACGTCAGTGAGTGTCAGGATGGATCGGTTAATCACCGAAAAAGTGGCATTCGTTTGCGAGGCGATTTTAGACTCAACAGCGACTCGTGCTACGCGCTGATCTTCGATTTGCTTTGCCTTACGCTGGCTTTCAAGTCGCGCAATAGCATCCGTGTAGCCTGCCGGTGACAATAGCACATTTCCTTCGTTATCTCGGAGACCTTGGTCTGTAATACGATAATAAAGGACTAGAGTTGTGCCTAAAGCGGTTTCAACGACCCTTAATTTATCATTTTGTTTGGTATATTTGCAAAGGAGAGTTCCGAATCCCGACCCAGCATAGGTAATTTCGCATTCGTCTTTTGAGATAAGTGTTAATACTTTTGTACCGTCAATGGATTTATATAACTGTTCATGAAAGGCGTCCGCCTCAATTTTATTGGAGGATTGATTATTGCTGGTAGTTGGCGCGGGTTGCGCATGCGTGACGTTTGCTGCCAGAAAGAAGGATACCACCAAATACGCTAAGATTTCTTGGACAGGGAGGGGAATTGTTTTCATTATGGTGAGATTGATTTACTGAAGGTCGTCGTTGGAGCGACAGGAGGCTGGTCGATTTGCACCAAATGCTCGCCGCCTTTGTGCATGGAGCGAAAGATTGCGCCAAAAGCAATCAGACCAGCACCGGCCAACGCCACAAGTATTCCAAGGAACTTAAAGGCATTGATCCACAAAAGAACCGCAATGCTGCAATACATGGCGAGCAAGCCGAAACTAAAGAGCAATGCGCCAACTAAATTGAAGATGCTTCGGGGATAAAAGATGCGCCAGTACCGCAGCACCGCATGTGCGGTAGCGTGAAAGCACATCATGGCGAACGTGAGTAAAACCATAGAAACCGCGAGAAGCCAGACCACAACCCGCCGCGAGGGGTCAAAGGCAGCGGTGCCGGTGAGCATTTGGAGAAGTCCAGAAAAGACGAAGCCGGTGAATATGGCCATCATGGCGATAGTCGCCTGGTAAATATTAAACGACTCCGCAACGCCCTTTCGCAATTCGGATTGGTCATTTGTGTTCTGCATGTTCCGTAGTTTTAGATTATTTCTGTCACATGCTTTTCCTTCGGGACATTCGGATGGAAGCATAGACTAGCGTCGGATGCAAGTGGCTATTTTTCACACATTTCCCTCATGGGTTCCCCCACCGAAGAGAATCCGTCAAGGTGGAGACCGCGCATGAAATGGCCCGGTTCTACCTTGACGGATTCTCTTCGGCGCTATCATGGGAAAAACGAGCGGGAGGGCAGAGCGGAGCCTGGGCAGGCTCTGCGTCTGATTTACGGAGCGGGAGCGACAAGGGGAATGGTGGCGCGGTGGTCCGGCGTGTTTGTTTGAGTATCCAAAGCGCGTTATCAGCCGTCCAAAAGCCTGTCCTGGTGGTGGCGGCATTGGCCCCAGTGTTGCGAGGGCAGCCGGGGCGCAATGCTGGGGACAAGGACGACACCACCAGGCACTTGTCGGGGCGGAGCGTTCGCGTGTTGGCGTCTGGCTTGGCTCTCCTGTTTTCAGCAAGCCAGATGACAACACGGGAACGCTCCGCGGGGAATTTGAAAAAAGACCGTTGACATATTCATAGGCATAGAATATTCTAAGTCTGTGAAAATTCAAGATATTAGAATATGATGCAACGCGAAAAGATAAGAGGGTGGTGCGGGAAGTGCGGAATCGCTTGGCCTCCGCTCGTTCACGCGTCTGGCGACTGGACGTGCCCTCGTTGCGGTGGGCGGATGAGGCCCAAACGCGAGTTGAACCGAGATGAAAAAAGCGCGTTTGCGTTTCAGGCGTGGTTGGATGACGTCTGGATGAACGGCAAATGGGGGCCGTCGCCCGGCGGAGCGGCGTCGGAGTTGGGTTGTGAGCGGAGCATGATTGATAAGCTCTCTGATCGGGGAATTCTGGACAAGAGCGTTTACAAGCATGACGGACAATACATCGTAATGATCTCGACCCGGTCCATCAAGAAGGCCAAAGAGAACAAAAAGAAGCGGGGCAAGTGGACAGATTCAGGAGAGGAGTAAAGGAGCCATGATTATTGAAGGAAAAAAGGGTGAAAATGCCATGACCGAGGCCGCGTTGCTGCCGCCGGTGAGTGCGGAGAAACGCTGGTTCAGTTACGCTGATCTGGCTGCAAGATTTGATGTAAGCACAAGAACCATCCGCCGGGATGTGGATGCGAGAAAACTGCCCGAACCAGACAGGTTTCGTGGTTGTCTTCGTTTTGACTTGTTAAAAGTGGACGCAGCCCGGCAGGCACAGAAGGAGAATTAAATTATGGAAAAAGTTAATGTTAGAGTCGCCAAACTTCGACGCCGCAAAAATGGGCGTGTGGTCGTATCGCCGTTTTATCAGCTATTCTGGTCGGTGAAGGGTCATGGCCAGGGACAGTTCTCGCTCAAAGTGCGTGACCTCCAAGTCGCGGAAAAATTGAAAAGCGAGTTCATCAGCGAGAAGGAACGGGAATTAAGCGGCGTCACTGCTCCTCGTCTGGTGCGCGATGCCGCTGGCCGGCTACTAACGGACCATTTGGCTGAGTTTCTGGCCTATATGGAAGGACTGAACCGAAGCGCGAGCCATATCAGCCATGTCGGAACTCGCGTGGGCAAGCTCATTGCTGATTGCGGGTGGCGTTATCTTTCGGACGTTAACGCGAAGGCATTTGAACTCTGGCGGCAGAAAAAATCGGATGAGCTTTCCGTCAAGACGCGGAATGAATATCGCGCCTCCATGTATTCAATGCTGGCCTGGCTGGAAGAAAACGAGCAACTGGCCGCAAACCCGTTCAAACGCGTGAAGAAAACCGACGGACGCGGTCAGGAAACGGTCAAGCGCCGGGCAGCAACGCAAGCGGAAATGGAAAGTTTATTGAGCGGGGCGGGGATTTACGCCGTGGCCTATCTGGCGGCGGCGACGACCGGCCTGCGGCGTGGTGAGTTGTCAAAACTAGAAGGGGGCGATCTCCATTTGGATGTGGCGCAACCAGTCGCGTTGGTGCGGGCCGCAACGACCAAAGATCGGAAGCCTGCAAGAGTGTATTTGGCACGGCAACTGGTTGCGGAACTAAAAAAACTGCATTCGCTGGCGATGCCGTCCAACAGCCTGGTGCTGGCGGGGCGGATGCCAACGACGAAAAAAATGCGGGAGCATCTGGCGGAAGCGGGCATTCCGTATATGGACGACCAAGGACGGCGCTTGGATTTTCATGCTTTGCGGATGACATTTGACACCAATCTGGCGATTGCAGGCGTATCGGATGCGGTGCGCATGAAATTGATGCGGCATAAAAGTCCCCGGCTGACGATGGAAACTTATACGGACAGCGAAAAAGTGCCGGTGGCGGGTGCGTTGGCAAAGTTGCCGGAGTTCGGATGTTGGGAGAACGGAAAAGAGCACACTGGAAAAGACACTGAAATTTTAGTCCAAGGAGGTCAATCGGTGTCCAAGCCTGTCACCATCGCCAGCGCATTGAAGTGTGACAAAACCCCTGCAAACATTGGCGAAAGTCACGGTCAGTCACCAATTGTCATCCTTGGTCACCAAG